>NZ_CP100426.1:1204170-1505213 GCF_023151555.2 Photobacterium sp. CCB-ST2H9 | reverse complement strand
TCAGGCACATCTGGCTGAGCACGGCATCGACTGCAAACTTCATTTGCCGGGTGTGGGTCACAACTTGCAGGAACACGTCGACGCCTGTGTGCTGGTGAAAAGCAGGAAAAAAGACGGCATCACCGCCTCTGTCGGCGGTGTGTTACGCATGGTGCCTGATACTCTGAAATATATGCTGAAAAAAGAAGGAAAGCTGGCGAGCCCGATTTCTGAAGCCGGTGGTTTTATCAAATCCCGTGATGAACTGGATCGCCCGGATATTCAGCTGCACATGTTGCCGCTGCTGTTTGATGACTGCGGCCGCAATCTGTCACTCATGTCTCAGCATGGTTATTCCTGCCATGTCTGTGTTTTGCGCCCCAAAAGCACAGGGACAGTGATGCTGGCATCTGCCGACCCGATGGCTGAACCGGAAATCGACTTCAATTTCTTTGCCCATCAAGAAGATAAGCAGGTGCTCGTCAATGGGATCCGTCAGCTCCGTAAAATTCTGGCTGCGCCTGCTTTTGATACGTACCGGGCAGATGAGCTGGCGCCAGGGATTGAGGCAGAATCCGACGAAGCCATTTTTGAGAAAATCAGACAGCATATTGGCCTCGTGTACCACCCGGTCGGGACTTGCAAAATGGGGCACGACCCAATGGCCGTCGTCGATGACCAGCTCCGGGTCCACGGCATTGAAAAACTGCGTGTGGTGGATGCCTCCATCATGCCAACGCTGATCAGCGGGAATACCAACGCACCGACGATTGCGATTGCCGAGAAAGCCGCAGACATGATTTTGAACCATATCGCAACCACAGTCCGCACCGAAACCGTGCTGGAAAACGCCTGAGAAACAATAAGAAAAGCCGCTGTTTCAGCGGCTTCTTTTCCGGTCAGTCAGCCAGTGCTTCAGCCTTCGCGGAAGGCGTGATCGTTCGGATCACCCGGCAGGGATTACCGGCCGCAACACAGTTATCCGGAATGTCTTTGGTCACGACACTCCCCGCGCCAATCACACAGTTATGGCCGATACGAATCCCCGGCAGAACGGAGACGTTCCCGCCCAGCCAGACATTATCACCAATCCACACCGGTGCACCGTCTTCGGTTTTCAGTCGCTCCATCGGATCAATCGGATGCGTCGCCGCAGAGATCATGACATTCGGCCCGATGAATGCGTTCTCTCCAATCGTCACCTTGCACACATCCAGAATCGTCAGATTGTGGTTTGAGTAGAAATTCGGCCCGAGCTCAATGTTATAGCCGTAATCACAATAGAAAGACGGCTCCATATGGGCATCACCACGAAACTGAACCCGCTCAGCCAGAATCGCCATCCGGGCCGCCATATCGCTCGGGTCAGCCAGATTAAAGCGGTGACACATGATTTTGGCTTGCTTGCGATCATTGACCAATGCTTCGTCCCGGGCATTGTATTCCAGCCCGGCCATCATCTTTTCTTTCTCTGTCATCTGTTCAGACACCGCCTCCTCCTTCTCTCACAGTGCAATGCCGTATAAAGCCAGATACCCGCCATTGGGCAAGGATTCCTGATTTTTCTCAAAACTGAATCCCAGCCGGGTCAGCAGGCTGATGCAACGGGCATTCGCTGAATCCGTGATTGCCACCAACCGCCGTAAAGCCATTTCCTCACGAGCAAGGGTCATCATAGCCTCTGCCGCTTCGAAGGCGTATCCTTGCCCTTCAAAAGCAGGTAAATAGCCGTAACCCAAATCGATATCATCCAGACTGTCTCGCTTGATGAGGCCGCAGATACCAATCGGTATATCATCGCCTTGCAACGCAATCCGAAACAGCCCCATCCCGGGCGTTTCGTACATCGACATCAGATTTTTTGTCAGATAGTGGCGTGCATCCTGTGTCGAATGCAGCTGTTTATCTCCGACAAAACGTTTAAAGCCAGTGGTGTTATACAGCTCAAAAATAAAATCTGTATCTGATTCCGTGAGCGGACAGATGGTCAGGCGTTTTGTGTGAATCGATACCATGTCATTCATCCACAAGCGATTTCATCATGAAATGTTTATTCGAATGACGCGGAAAATCCTCCAGCGTCATCACGCAGTGATAGCCCTGTTTCTCGTAAAACGGGCGCGCCTGGAAGCTGAAAGTATCCAGCAAAACAGAGTGGCAGCCCTGTGCTCTGGCATACGCCTCAACCTGCGTCAGTAATTTGCCGCCAATCCCCAGATGTTGCAAGCTTGGGTCCACCCAAAGAAAATCAATCTGCAACCAGTTCCCCCAAACCGCGCCGCTGATCCCGCCCAATTTCTGGCCTTGTTCGTCCTGATAAAAACATGCCACTGGCTGATGCTCAATCTGACTAAGATGTGGCAGATTATGCGCGCGCAATCCCTCACGAATCGCAAGCAGATCGTCATCCGCCGGTTCGGTGGTGAATGAAAAAGACATGATCATCGTACTCCCTGATGCTGTGCTCAATTCTGAGCACAATGCTGACTTTAAGGATAAATTTCAAGACGATCCGTTTTTCGACGGTATAAAAAAAAGCAGCCGGATAGAACGATGGGCTGCCTGGTCAATTATTTTGTAGCCATGTCGAAGCAATTGTTCAGATGCTTTGTTCTTCCGCTCTGAGCGTCAGCACTTCATAGCCGGTGTCTGTCACCAGGATCGTGTGCTCCCATTGCGCCGACAATTTTTTGTCTTTCGTAACCACCGTCCAGCCATCTTTCTTCGTTTTGGTTTTGAACGTGCCTTCATTGATCATCGGTTCAATGGTGAACGTCATTCCCGGCTGTAAGCGCAGCCCGCGTCCTTGATGGCCTACGTGAAGTACCTGCGGGTCTTCATGCATTTCTCGACCAATCCCGTGACCACAATACTCACGAACAACAGAATAACCATGGCTTTCTGCATGCTTTTGAATCGCATAACCAATGTCGCCAAGTGTCGCGCCGGGCTGCACCTGTTTAATTCCCTGCCACATGGCCTCATAGGTACATTTCACCAGGCGCATGGCACGGGGTTCAACTTCGCCAATGCAATACATTTTACTGGAGTCAGCAATGAATCCGTTTTTCTCCAGCGTGATATCCACATTGATGATGTCGCCAGACTTCAGCACACGATTTTCATCCGGCATGCCATGGCACACAACTTCGTTAATCGAGGTGTTCAACACATATGGGTAATCATACTGACCTTTACTGGCAGGTCTGGCAGCTAGCTCGCCCGTAATAAAAGTCTCGACCTTATCGTTAATGGCCATCGTCGAGACGCCCGCTGCAATATAGTCATCCAGCATCTTAAAGACCGAAGCCAGCAGCCGGCCGGATTCCCGCATCAGTTCAATTTCTTCGGCCGTTTTCAGATTAATTTTGTTCATGCATTAATTCCCGGACTGATTCCGCGTCGCTGAGGAGCAACTTCCGAATCAGCTCGTTATAGGTCAGGTCAGGATTCATTTCCGCCAGCAGACCCATTTTGATCCAAAACTCAGCCTGGGCATTGATTGAGCGTGACATCATCTGACTGGCTTTCCGGATTTCCTCGTGCAGTTCATCCGAGATTTTCACGATTCCCATGATTTGACTCGATAATATATGATTGATATACGGATTGTATATGTAATGTATAAAGCGTTCAATGGAATGCGATCAGGATCTAAGTCAGTCTTGACAGACACGAGCAGACTTTGCTTTCTGCGAAGAGCCGCACAATAATGTCGCTCTGTTTTTCATATTCGAGCAGTAGCATGATTCAGGTACCCATTACTCCCCGCCCCAACTGGAAAAACCTCGCCGACGAATTTGGATTTCGCTTTCATACGCTGGACGGTGAGCCGTACTGGATGGAAGACCGTTACTACCAGTTCAGTCTCAAACAGATTGAAGAAGAACTGGAAGCACCAACTGCTGAACTGCATGAAATGAGCCTGGAGGCTGTCGACCGGGTCCTGAAAGACGAAGCGCTGCTGAGAAAATTCCAGATCCCGGAAAACATGTGGGATCTCATCGTCAGTTCCTGGAAACAAAAAGCGCCCAGCTTGTACGGGCGACTGGATTTTTCCTACGATGGCAAACAACCGGCAAAATTACTTGAATTTAACAGTGATACGCCGACGTCCCTGTATGAAGCCAGCTTCTGGCAATGGCTGTGGCTGGAAGATCAGGTTAATGCCGGCAAACTACCAAGACGTGCCGATCAGTTTAACCTGATTCAGGAACTGATGATTCAGCGGATGGCTACCTTAGGCACCTATCAGCCGGGACAAACACTGCATTTTGCCTGTTGCCGCGACAGCATTGAAGACAGAGATACCGTTCAGTATCTGGAAGACTGTGCCAAAGAAGCCGGTTTGAAGATTTCGTTTGTTTACGTGGAAGATATCGGCGTGAATGAAGACGGCGAATTTACCGATCTGGACGATACGCCCATTCGCTGGATGTTTAAACTGTATCCTTGGGAGTTTATGTTCCGGGAAGAATATGCCGCATATCTGAAAACGGCCAATGTGAACTGGCTGGAGCCCATGTGGAAGAGCGTCAGTTCGAATAAAGCCATTTTGCCGCTGTTATGGGAAATGTTCCCGAATCATCCGAACCTGCTGCCATCCTACTTTTCCAATGATCCGAAGGCTGCCAGCCTGACTGATTTCGTGAAGAAACCGATTTTCAGCCGGGAAGGCTCAAATATCAGTGTGCATCGCGGTGGTGAACTACTGCAACACGAGCCCGGCCCCTATGGGGAAGAAGGCTACATCGTTCAGCAATACACGCAACTCCCGCGCTTTGGAAATCACCATATGCTGATTGGCAGCTGGCTGATTAATGATGAACCGGCAGGCCTGACGATTCGTGAAGATGTAGGTTATATCACCAAAGATACATCGATGTTTATCCCGCATATTATTCTGGACTAACACAGAACAATCCCAGACGGCGGATTTATCCGCCGTCGAATCAATGAAAATCGAATCAACCACAAGACCAACACGTGTCTGAAGCGTGTATGACATGTGTATTACTTCATGATTTCAGCGATCATGTGTCGCTCCTGTAGGAAAGACACAAAATATTGAACACACTGACTCTAAGCTGCACGATTCTTGAAGTTAATATTCTACAATTTTGACTAATTAGTTCAATACCATCCATTTTAACCAGCTGTGATTTTACGAGTGTTTCTGCTGAATTTAGGATGCCAACTTTACGCAAAAATCTCTGAGTTCTGCTATGATGTATGAAAATTACCTCTTAGTTTATTTGATTTCAGATTTAGTATCTTTAATCAAAATGAGTCACTCATTCTGAGTGAAGTGTCAGGTCTGGTTGAAGTAAAACAATTAACTCAACTCTAATTTCTTATGTGACATTTTTATTGATTCCTCTCGATGAGCTATCATGATGCGTGTCATATCAAGCTTAGATAGCTCAGCACACACAGATTTTTCACAATCTATGTCCAGAGCGCTTGTAGCTTCATCTAAAAAAAGTATTTTTGGTCTCCGATATAAAGCTCTCGCGAGTAGAATTCTTTGAGATTGACCGCCTGATAAGTTACTTCCAAGATCACCGACGACACTGTAATACCCCATAGGTAAGGAAGATATATGGTCGTGTATATTGGCTACCTTTGCACAATTTACAACATGTTCATAGTCTGGTTCTGAGTCAAAAAAGGTAATATTTTCAATGATTGTACCAGATAGAAGTGAGTCATTTTGCATTACCGCAGCTATATCATTCTGATAATTATCAAGACCAATTTTATTAATATCACGCCCATCAACTAAAATTCGACCTTCCGTTGGCTGTAAGATACCTGACATAATTTTAAGTAAAGTTGACTTCCCTCCCCCCGACTCTCCTGTTATTACCATAGATTCACCCGATTTTACACACAATGAAATACCTTCGAAAAGATAAGGCTCGTCTTTACCGTAACGAAAGGAAACATTTTCAAGAACAAGAGAACCACTACATGGCTCATATGGCAAAACACCATGTCTATATAATTCATGACCTTGATTAGTGATATCAGAAACTCTTTTAAGATGCACACTCATCATCCTAATTTCCAATATCGAGTCAAAAGATTTAACCATAGAATTTGTAAACATCAACTTATAACTAATAAAAGCAAAAAACATACCTAAAGTTATTTCGGCATCTGAAATTAATCCAGCTCCTATGTACATAACCAAAATAGTTTCAAAGCCAAGAATTAAATCTTGAGAGCTTTTCATGAAAATTTCAATTCTAGAACGATATATCTCAGAGTTTATAACGTCGGTGTAGAGGTTTTGCCATTTATTTTTAGTTTTAGAAATGGAGGATAAAAGCTTAATAGCTGAAATATTTCGTATAGTTTCGATAAAAAATGTTTGTTCAGAAGCCTCTGATTCAATAATATCATTAAGCCTTTGCTTTAAATAGGATATTGTTACTAATCTTGAGAATACAAAAATGGAAATGACTGAAACTTCTAGCAGTGCTAAAAAAGGACTATATAAAAACATTAAAACAACAGTGCACAAAGCCATACATCCATCGACAATAACTTCTACAATTCGCTGTGATAGAATTTCTTTTATGGATGTTAAAGAGTTGAACCTTGATACCAAATCTCCAGTATGCCTTGTTTCAAAAAAATTAATCGGTAATTTTAACAAATGACTAAAAACGTTAATGGCTAATTGTAAGTTTAACAATGATGAAACCCTTACAATCAATAAGCTTCTAAATACGGATACTGAAACTTGAAATAAAAGTAGTATCCCGAATCCAAAAGCAACAGTTTTCAACATACCTTTATCATTTGATGTAATTACTTCATCTATCACGAATTGAGAATAATAAGGGAATGCAAGAATGCAGATTTGAATAATAAATGAAAGACTTATTAAATAATAAAAACTTGTTCTTGAACCTTTAATACTTGCCCAAAGTTGACTTAGCTTAATTTTATCTCTATTATCATTTTTTTTGAAATTAATTGTCGGTATCAACTCTACAACTATACCAGTAAAACACCGACTAAACTCATCTCGAGAGATTGTTTTTATTCCTAAAGCTGGATCATGAATCTTAACTTTATTTACTCCAATTTTTTTTATAACAATGAAATGATTCATGTTCCAATGAGCTATACATGGTAGCTCAACCGCTTCAATTTGATCAGTTTCACATCGTATAGCTCTCGATGAAAAACCAATTTTCTCCGTTATATCAAGCAACTGCTGTACATTCATCCCATTAAATTTTGTTGCATAATGTGATCGAAGATAGGACAAATCCATTAGATTCCCATAATAAGATGAAATCATCGCAATACAAGCCAGACCGCATTCTGCAACCTCAGACTGCTGAATTATTGGAAGTTTCCTGTGTATTGATAAATTTATTCCCATATAGGTGTAAATCCCTTAAAATATTGATGATCAAGACCCACCATCTCAAAAAGTGGTTTTGCTTTCCCCTTGAAACGGGACAATGGTTTGCTCGCTAAAAAAACAAATTTACTCAAAGATAAACCCAAAGAAATTGAGTTCTTTCTTACTGGTTCTCAACCTGTTCCAGATATTTCACGTATGCCCAAATGATTTCCTAGCTAACTCCAGCTATATCAACACTATAGCCTTTACTAAAAATGATTACTCAATAAGTCTTTTTCAAACATTTTTAAATTTCTTAAAACCCTCATACCCGCACGGCCTTTAAACGTTCCTAACAAATCAAATAGCAATTGAGTAGTATTTTTCAATAAATAAACAAATTTATTCAGCTTGACTCTTTGACAGCTAAAACTACCAAAACATCTATAAATGCGATTACGTACTTCACTTGAAAATGTTCCAGTTAGTGCGTGAGAGCATTTTTTTGGAAACCCAAATATTATATTGGTAAAGCCAGAAAACGTATGATTATTTCTCATATCTGCTCTTGTTGCTGTTCATTCCTCTGTTGTAGAAATAACGAAAAAATCAAAGATGGTATATACTCCAGACCTGATCCAGGAACTGATTTCCCCACCCATCAGGACGATGGACTTTAGTTTTTATCAAATCTAATTGAGCTAAAGTTATCAATAATCCACTTAAAGACAGTCTTTTTCTCATGAATAATATCTGCCTTAACCTTCATACCTCTTTTCAGGTATACTTTTTGAGAATTTATTACTAAATATGGTTTATCGATCATAACTCTACTAATGTAATAAGGTTCAGATGAACTTTCCAGTTTCTTAAAATGAACGGCATCACTTACATAGTATATTTTACCATAGATAAAACCGAATGTTTGATATGGAAAAGCATCAATTTGAAGTTGAACTGTGTCTCCGTTTTCAATAAAAGCCGACGATTGGGTATTAATTTCTAACTCTGCAATCAGTTTAGAACCATAGGGTATAATCATTGCCAGAGAACTGGCTTCATCAATATAATCTCCAACATTGATATTGACCGAACTCACCAGCCCTTTTTTAGTTGCCTTTATGATTTTTTCACCACTATTTTTTAATTTTAATATTTCCTTTTTAACATCCGACAATTGATTGAGAATAATATTTTCATTTTTTCTATTTTTAATCTCATAATCAGATGATTCTATTTCAATATTGCTTATTTTTGACTGCCATGATCGCAATGCAAAATTGCTTTCCTCTATCCTCAGTTTCAACTCTATTAATTCATCAATTAATATATAATGATCAAGAGAGTTTTCTAAACCATCCTGCAGCAATTCATATGATGATTTTATAATTTCCTCTTTATTTATTAACTGTTCATTCAGTTGGGTAATCCGAGATTCAAAATATAATTTTTCCGTTCGTGCTGTTTCCAACTTCACTTTTATTAGCTTCTTAAAGTTCAAAAGAAGCTCTTGATTACGCTTAATTTCATTTTTTAAATTTCCCTCCTGAAGTTTCAGTTCGAATAATAATAAACTTAGGTAAGAGGTATCATCATAATAGTCTTCAGATACGATAGAGAAAAGGTTATCACCATTATTAACCAAGTCACCTTCTCTAATGTAGATCTTATTAACAACCCCATTATACCTTGGCTCAACTCTTATAATTCCCGAGCTACTTTCTATCATACCATGGACAACTGTTTTTCTAGAATAGTCAAACGATAGAACATAAAACAAAATCGAAATAAATAAAATTAAAACGACTACAAATATATATCTTGTTTTATGTGAATTTGCTAAATTAATAGTACCACATAGCCGATACTGTTCGTTCTCAAAAACTTCAGGCCTGAAAAGACTCTCTTGTTTATTATCTAATCCCATGATTTACTTGCTTTACATTATCAGTTTTAATTGACACGATGGCAAAACCATTAGAGAGAAACGCCGTAAAAATCTCGTTATTTTTTCATACATTCAATACTTCGAAATATTTCTCTGTCATGTTAAATCCTGTTTAAATTTCTAATTTTCTACTCAAAAGTGAATAAGATAAAATTTACAATATTTTTCCAATTATTCGAAAAAATACCCCCTTGCCTAACTTACTCAGTAAAAACCATCAAAGTAGAAAAATAACCATCAATGTCTAATAATAACGTCTGAACGATTACAACATCATAATAAGACAATTGAAAATCAAAACCATGTTTGAGAAAAAGATTTAATAATTTTTAATGCTTCCTATGTCAAAGAATGATTTTATCTCATCAAATCAATAGCGATCAATTATGATTTACTACATATGTATAACGATAATTACTGTCCCCAATGAAATTCATTCCATCCGGCATCGATAAAATTCAATCAAGATGATACCCTCTGTAGAAATAAGAACCAGAAAATTCTTATCCCACCATAATGATAACCTCAAATTATTTAAGAAATCTTCTGACTACGTATTACTCAAATTAAAAATCTATTTCCAAGTTTCTCTTTGATTTCATTTTCCGGGTATCCTGATGCTATTAGTTTCTCATTAGTTTTATCAAAAAGATACTTTATATCATTGCAATATATACTGGGATTATTAAAACCATTTTTTATTGAGTATCTGTGTTGTAGATCTCCCCCTCCACAAATTGTTTTGTAAAGGCAAGCATCACATTTTTCATGTTTATTTTTATATATTCTATCTATCTCTACAAATGTATTAGAGTTTAAATAGTCTAGAAAATAAATATTTCTAATATTGCTTTCATCACTAGCAGCTAGAAGTTTATCTGCTTCAGCCGGTAGGAATCTATCATAATGATAAAGCCCACCATCACTTCTTACAATAACCATTCTAAATGGTGTGAATTGACTTTTAGAAATCGAATTCAATTCAATTGTCATCGTTTTTTCATCTTCAATGTAATCATAGTTTCTTAAAGCATCAAGATAATCATTAATATTCTTGAACGCAATTTCAGGTTTTTCTGACCACTTTTCTACACAACCTAAAAGAGCTTCACCAAGATTATTTACATCAAAAAATGTATCAGATGTCCACTCATCATGTGTTGCATCTGGATATAAAAAACTTATACGTTCGATATCCATCTCATCAACAAGATAGCTATAAGTACTGAGGAGATCTTCCTTATTTGAAACTACTGAAATTACACCAACAGCTGGAGCTTTTTTCAGATCAATCCCCTCCTGAAGCATCTTTATTCCTCGGACAACATCGTCAAAGCTCCCACGACCCGATTTATAAACTCGAAATTTATCATGAATAAACTTGTTGCCATCGATAGAAACACCTACACCAATAGAATATTCATTAACAAGATCAATAAACGACTGATCAACAAGTGTTCCATTGGTTTGAACACCAAAAGTCAAGTTTGTCTTGTTTTCAAATTTAGAACGGAAGTTTTCCAAAATCTCTTTAAGATACTTTCTTTTTAAGAGAAGAGGCTCTCCTCCATGAAATACAATATCTAGATTATTTATTTTTACTCCAGACATCATCATATTTGATAGATCGGAGATTAATTTTTCTACGACATCTTTTTTGAAAATGGCAGGCCTTTGCCTATAGCTTTGGTCAGATCCATTGAAATAATAGCAATAACTACAATTTAGGTTACACCTTTCTGAAACCTTCACTATAATTTGAATCTTATCAAATATTTGAGTTGTAACTTCCGTATTCATGATCCATTCTACATTAAGATATAAAACATAAAATAGGCACTATGGTATAGTGCCTATGATTTTTATTTATTATAAACCTGGTTTATCTCTACCTGCACCGCGACTATGATCTTTGTGATTGTATCCACCAACAATCACTTCAATTTCCTTTTCATTTAGTACTTTAAAATCTTGTTTTTTCGATTTTTTTTGACGCAGAATTTTTACAACATTATCAAACATATTATTTCCTTTATATAGCATGATAAAAATCAATGATTATTCTAAAGTGAATACAAATATATAATTTCAACTAAAAATATACCTAATTGAATTTACTTTATATTTATATGATATCTTCACTTTTAATAAATCATAATCACATTCAATGTCGCATATTGAACAAGCACATAGTTGCATAACATGCATGATGTCTCAATTATTTTTGCGGTTGAAATTCACAAAACATATGAAATACATTGAATTATTATATTTTTTGCGATCCATAGAACAAAATACCCACACTACTACAATAGCTTTAACATAACGTCTACAGCTGATAACACACGCCATCTGCTTGTCAACAAAAACGCCCCTAAGCCAACAGGGCGATAATTAATGTGGCAACTTCCAAGGAAATAATAAAAAAGATATTCGACTCTGACTTTACTAAATAGTTGTTCCTAATGGCAGCTCTCTCAGGGAAAGGAACTCAGTCCAAATTGCGAAATCTGATCATTTATCTCCGCAGCATTTCAGGGAAGGCCATGCTTCCAGTCAATATCGACACTCTGGGAAGGATTGGTGACAGTGACTTCTTCCGTTGAATCGTTTGATAGTACACAACTTTGTATCATATGCTCGCTCACCTGATCGCGATTTGACCGTTTTATTGAGTTTGGTTTAGTAGCGTTGGCATCACTTCGCCATCAGTAAGACTTGAAAACAAAAGTTCTGACCAATTGATTTGATGTGTAACTATCAATAACAGGATGAAGCTTGTGACAGACTCGCGCTGTTTTTGGACATGCTATTTCCATTTTCCAATAACCTTCATCGAAAACTGTCAGGCCATTTGCATCAGTAGTCTTATGGCGATTTACATCTCGGGCTACCATTTTAACGAAGATATCGACAGACCGTAAACGGATGCTCGTAAATAACAGTGAATCATGAGACAAGCTCGGACTCAGTTGTCAAGTATGATTCGCTGAGCATCGAAAAAAGCAACATCCATCTCTGAGTTTTTTAGCGAGTTCGTCTCAGTGGTGGCGGCAGCCATGCAATCCAAATAGCGCAATCCAAGGGTCAGAATCCGGAAGACCAAAAGTGGCAGATGTTAAATAATATCCATGCCATGAATGATAAATACAGGACCATATGAACGAATACTTAAAGTTAGATTTGCTGACTCTGGCGCAGTTATCGCAAGACGCTGGCAAGCCGATTGACGATGCGTTATATCTGAAATCCCTCCACAAAGCGGATCAAGACGGACTTCTGTTTGAATGCAGAAAACAAGGGTTACTTCAAGGGTATTTCACACTCAGAAAACTGGATGAATCAACATGGTTTATCCCGATGTTCGTCGTCCATCCGCAGTACCGAAATAAAGTTGTATTGACCTCTCTGTTTACACAACTGGCTCGTTTCATCAGAAAAAATTCCGTTCAAAACCTATTCAGCAATGTATTCAGAAACAATACATTATCGGTCAACTTTCATCAGCGACTTGGCTTTGTCATCACGCGAGAAAACGAACTGGAGTATGAATTCCAGTTAACCATCAATGAAAAAGTGAACACCCAATGGAAGCACCTCGAAAAAGATCGCTAACTACAGAGTAAGGCAGCTCCCTTTACAAGCAGACTGTATTTTGACCATATAAATGAACTATAAATCAATCGCTTGCCTTAAAGAGGATCTGCATAGATACTAGCGCAACATTGAGCTATGCAATCAACTGATCATGATTTGTTGGCATCTCATCTCTGTTTATCAGACTGTTTGGGACCGGCTCAAGATGCCGTGGACATGGCTCAGCTTTTTACACTCTTCGAAAAACAAGGTATATCAAGTGAAGATGAAACTTTTTTCTGTTGTCAGTTTAGTGGCATTAGTCGGTTGTGGTGGCACTACAACAGAAGATCTCGGAAATACAGAAACCGTTTTTCATGGAAGCAGCACTGGATATTCCAGTGAGATTTCAGATTGGTTTGACATTGAGGTTGGACTGTACAATCAGATTCAAAACTCGGTAGAGAAATCAAGCATTCGGATTACATTTGACATCAATCAAAACGCAATCTTCGATGACGGGGATATTCGGATCATTGCCGGTAATGCAACTGACTTCACTCAGATACTGGGCTCATGGGCTTATAATTCTGATTACATCGTTGAACTGAACAATGGTGGTTCTCCAGTGATCCTCCGTGAGCCAAAAGGATTCATTATTCGCGATTCGGAGACTCAGTATGTCAGTAATCTGGGAGGTGTAAAAACCGACATTGAAAAAGTTAACGGAAACGTTACTCAGCAGAGTTTAATCCTGCGTACAAACAGAAATATTTCTGGCTCGACTCCGGAAGTCATGCAATTTGTACAGCAAGCGAGATTGATTGATGCAAACACACCAATCAATATTGAGTTAACCGATGGGTTGAGTGATGCGAGTTCTGACTATGTCCCAGAACGTAATCTCTTTACTCAGCAGCCTGTGCTTTCTTTGAAAGACCCTCAACATGATTATGTTGGCAATAGTTCATGGGTTGATATTAAATCCGTAAACTTTACATCCAGCCGAATTGAATAATCAACCTACAAGTGATATCAGCTGATATTTAGTCGCTGAAATTCAACGCCGCCAATGGTTCATTGGCGGCATTCTATATCACACCAAACCTGATATGAAATACCGGGACTTTTATTTAAATCCGGAGGTTTTGCTTTACCTGAACGAAGAATCATTCGTTCAAACACGATTTATCTGATTGACATCAATCTGATTTCAACAGCAAATTTTGCAACAACAAAGCTATCAACATGGTAATACAATCACCCCAAGTGGTTGCAATAACTGCTCTTGCTGCCAGTCGCAAATTTTAACGCCGCTTAGATCGACTGTTCTGGGATCAAGACCGTCGAGTTCTGAATGACTAAGATCAGCGCCCTGGATGGAAAATTGTCCCCAGCTGTCTTCTGAAAATACGCTTCTGCTCAGATCAGAGCCTTTGAATGATGCGCCACGCAGGTTGGCCCCAGTCCATTTATTTTCAAATAAATCGCATTTTTCAATACACTGCCGTTCAAAGTTTGTATAAGACAAATTACACCCGGTGATATAAGCGGCGCAAAAGTACATCTGATGGCTGACCTGATTCACAAAACTCACCTGAACAAAGTTTGCCCCTTTCAGATCACAGCCTCTGAATTCAGCTCCGAAGCCGTTCGCCCCTCTGAAATTCGCCAGAGATAACTGACAGTTTTTAAAACTTGCATCGCGCAAGTCGCAATAGTCAAAGTGACAGCCTTCCACCGCCCCTTGTTCAATGAAGAGGCAGTCTTCAAATTGCGTTTCTCTCAGATTTGCTCGGCTAAAATCACAACGATAAAATTTACAGCGTCGAAAGCATAAATGGCTCAGATCCTGATTTGAAAAATCAACCTGTTCAAATATTTCATTTTCTTTGGTCATGCGTCGTCTCCTGAAAACCCGGGCCAGAGACTAGCACTGAAAAAATGGATGACCAAGAAAAACAACCCCTTTAAAAACAGCAATTTAATACCTCTCCAAATCACCATTTTAAGGCACCAAATCAGCCCACAGAGAAGCGTTTAAAGAGATGTACGTCCGCTTGAATGAAGAAAAAAGTTTTGCCGAATACAGCGCGATACAGGGATTAACTTATTTTCATGATATACAGGAAATTCCGGCCTGCATCTGAAAGGCAGATGGGTACGCTTTTGCCATTGAAACTTGTCATTTACAACGCGAAAGCAAGATAAGGTGCAGTCAGTCCCGCCTGACAGCACCGCTGGACTCAATTGCTGCCCCCTTACTCCTGGAAGCTGTACCGGCGCTTCACTTCCACAACCTCGACCGTATAAGCGGCATACCATTTTTCACGGCCCAGTTGTTGCGCCAGTGTGTGCTGACTGTCCTTGTGCCAATTTTGGATATCCTCTTCAGACTGCCAGTAAGAGATTGCGATTTCCTGTTCACCTTCGGTCACTGCGATAAAGTCCTGACAATCATATTTGGTAAAAGCCAGCTCCCGCATCACTTTCACCATGTCCGAATAGTGGCTGTCCTGCTCACCAGTTTTTGCTTTAAAAATGACAGCAAACATCGTGGCTCCATTGCTTTTGTGATTCTATTGCACGATCTACAGTATTCCTGAGCGCCTGAATGGCACTCAGGATTCGGTCTCTTACTCTGATTCCAGCCAAACATTCACGAATTCACAGTCTGGCAAACCATGACCACTCGCTTTCGGAATTGTGCTGGAAGTCTTGTAATAAAATCCGACTTTTTTATTTGCAGCCTTGGCCGTTAAGAATAAAGACAATAAATCTTTATCGTCCGCAGACAGCAACACCCGAGGCAAATGATTACTGTCAACGCGACAATCCCCTGCATGTTGCAAAGCATTTTTCAGCTGAATAAAGTGCCCGCTATTGGTTTTATTGGCACTGACAGCAACCCAGTCTACAACATTATTCCGGGATATTTCTGCATTTGACGTCAACGGGAACAGCATAAATGAAAGCAACACAATCTTTTTCATCATTGAACTTTTTCTCCTTCGTGATTGATATCAAACAATAGGTGCAAACAACTTCATCCAGTGAAACTGAAACTTACCTTTCAACACAAGCTGCCACAGCAGTGGCTTCTGACACTGAAAGCTCATAAAACTTTCTTTTTGCCATTGCTTTGACCGGATGTGATAACTTTCTGATATTGCTAAGTTCCCAGGCGAGATAACCCGCCACAAATTCGGACTCATCACAACCCGCTTGACGGCATTCCGATTGAACCCAGGATTTACAACCGACAATATCAACAATAGCGACCACTTCACCGTTTGGATCAATCTGACCGGCCTGAGTTAAGCGAATCTCATTCTGGACAAGCGCAATATTTTTCATCGGTAATGTGTCAGGTTGCCAGGAACGAATTTCTAACGTCTTCTGACCATTGGCAATGATGTTTCCCCAGGGGGATACCACAGAGAATGCTTTCAATTTTCCTCCCTGAAACAGGCATTATTTTGTCATTTGAAGATCAATGACTTGTAACCGATTCTTCAATTCAACCGCTAAGATACAATACAACATGATTCATATCGACCAATTGTGACTGAATCTGTCATGCTGAAAGCCGGAAATGAATTAATTCCCTTCATGATGTCCGGATCACCTACAAAAAAACGGCGGGAGATCCGCCGTTCATTGGTACTGATGAATTATTCGGACAATATCCGCTGCCGCGCCTGTAATGCCACATCAGCAACCTTTTCAATCAAATCGCTTTGCTGACGGACAATCTCAGAAACTGACATCCATCGGCAATCACTGGCGTCATCACCGGGTTGCAACTCTCCGTTCAGATACCGGCACAGTACTGGAACCAAAATGAAGTGGTGATGACGGTTATCTGCATCAAACTCATTGACTTCTACCACATCCAGCAATTGCTCTGGCTCAGCCGCAACGCCGGTTTCTTCTCTGAGTTCACGTACGGCTGCATCATACAGACTTTCCCCGGGCCAGACCGAACCACCGGGAAACCCCCAGCCACCTTTTTGGGGTTCATTTTTACGTTGGACCAAAATCAGCTGATCGGCTTGATAAGTCACCGCAAGGACGGCCACTCTGGGTGTGGAGAAAGGATGGTCTGGCTTTGTCATGACTGGCTTCCAAAAATATCTCAGAGCGCCATGATAAAACATGTTGCAGGACGAGCATACCTTCCGGCCCGTACAGACCGGAAAGTAAGAGAAAAGAGTCAGTTCAGCGGTTTAATCGGGGCAGTTTTAAACTCTGGATCCAGTTGATCATTAATCTTGATGTAATCTTTCCCTTTCGCATCGTAAATTGACGGTTGCTGAGTCACGACGTTTTGACCCGTCCAGAACTCAATTGGATTCAGGACCACATAATCAGCCACCGTTGCGACAGCGTATACCGGAGACATCAGAATTGTCAGGCCGCCCCGGGCGTAACGGTTGTCCACCGCGTCCATATTCAATTCCATTGTTGTCTGAGTGGCCGCCATTTGACCTGCACAGCCCGTCAGCAAAGTCACCAGAGAAACAGCAACAAAAGCCAATTTTTTCATATTGATTACTCTTACTAAAACAGGCCTGAATTGTACCAATCCGCTTTTTTATTGAAATAAAAGAAGTGTCAAATTTCCGCAAAATTCAGCGAAAATTCAGAGAAAAACAACGTTATATTCATGAGAGAAATCTTGCGGGGGGAATACTTTTTCCAGATGGATAGGGTTGACTCAATAGCACCTATTCCTTATCAAAACTATCTACGATAATTGCCCCCATGGAAGCCGGCATGGCAATCACCAGCGCACGTTTCACCGCAACAACCCAATTGTCCAGAATCGGAAATTGATTCAAAGAGAATAAAATTAAGCAAACGACCAGATAAGTGATCAAATAAGCACCAAAAACCCGGGCTAAAAAAACCGGAACACGTCGGTGAATATTCTGACCAAACATTGATTGATAGGCATACAAACCAATAAAGACCAGTGTAATCGAAACGAGTACGGTCAGATTAAGCAGCGGCAGCGTTTCACTCAATTGCCAGGCTTCTTCAGAAAAAGAGATGGGGACCCCTAAGGCAAAAGCACCAATAACAATCTGCCCCAGATCTTCAGTATTGAATTTCCAGTCCATCGCTTGTCCTCCATCCACATTACCGGCAAATCTGCGGAAATGGCCGCCTGTTGTTCAGGTCGCCATTTCCCCCTCCGTAATCCCGGAGGGGAAAGACACAGGTTAACCGAGCAAAAACAAGCTGCCCAATCCCAGAAATGTGAAGAAACCGACCACATCAGTGACGGTGGTCAGAATGACTGAACCCGACAGCGCCGGATCGATTTCATACTTATCCAGGATCACCGGGATCACGACGCCAGATATCGCAGCAACCACGATGTTGATGGTGATCGCCGCTGCAATCACACCGCCAATCGGCACACTACTGAACCAAAACGCGGCAATGATAGCGATGACAATCGCCCATAACACCCCATTCAGACAGGCGACCAGCAACTCTTTCTTAGCCAGCGACCACACGTTACCGAAGGTAATCTGCCCCATCGCCAGACCGCGAATGATCAGCGTCAGTGTCTGACTGCCGGCAATTCCCCCCATTGAGGCAACAATCGGCATCAGAACGGCCAGCGCAACCACCTGACTCAGTGTGGCTTCAAACAAACCAATGGTCCAGGATGCCAGAAACGCCGTCAGCAGGTTAATACCCAGCCACAAAGCCCGGCGTTTCGCACTGAGCCAGACCGGCGAGAACAGATCCGTATCTTCATCCAGACCGGCACGGGCCATTAGTTTCGCTTCATAAGATTCGCGCGTGATTTCCATCGCCAGCCGCAGAGTTGCGCGCCCGACAAAACGCCCGCTTTCATCCACCACGGCCATCGCAGCCTGATCGGAGTGCTCCAGACGTTCTGCGGCGTCATCCACATCCATCTCTGCATTCAGCGGTGCTGCAATGTCGTCCTGCAAGGTATCCACTCTGGCCTGGCCATCTGCGGCCAGCAGCACAGACAACGACACTTCGCCTTTGTACATCCCTTTTTTATCAACAATATACACCCGGTCCAGCATGGCATGCTCCGCACGGCGGACAGCCCGCAAGGCTTCCGCAACCCGGGTATTCGGTGTCAGCATCACCAGATTGTGGTCAACATAGCGGCCGATTTGTTCTTCATTATACTGCTGGCTTTGCTCATACCAGGTTTTCTGATCCTGGCTCATCTTCGCCAGTGCAAAATCCACCAGCTTATCTGACAGGCTCTGTGACAGCTCGATCAGATCCTCGGCATCCAGACCATGCAGCATGGCCCGCAGATCCGGCATGCTGAGGTTATCGATCAGCGTACTTCGCGCATCCCCCCGCATGGCAACCAGAACTTCAACCCGTTGTTCTGGTGCAACCGTTTGCCAAATCGCCAGACGCTCGCCCATTGGCAGAGATTCAAGCAGAAGACCAAGTTCTGAAGTTTCCAGCGCTTCTGACGCTTCATGGAATACCCGTTCCTGCTCTTCATCCTGCGCACGGTTCAGATCCTCAACCCATTGACTGAGTTCCTGCTGAGGAAGCAGATCCTTTACGGCTGCATTTACATCTGAATTGTTTTCTTCTTCCGTCATATTTCTTCTTTTTATCGAGATTACTGCGGGTTGACCTGTACGACTTCCGCCTGCGGAACTCCCTCAGTTTCCGGTTTGGCGGCTTCCGTCAACCGGGTCAGTTTAATCACAGGTTTTTGCAAAATGATGTTATTGGGATAAGTGACCAGACTTCCGTCCGCACGCTGAATCAGCACATGAAACATGGTGATGTCCTGAATCACACCACTGATATCTTCGTCCTTATCCACCACTTTCACCATGTCGCCGATACGGTACGGAAACACAAAAAAGATCAGCACGCTGGCGGTCACGTTACTCAGCATGGACCACTGGGCAAACAGCGCCACACCCAGCACGGCAAAAGCCGACGAGAAAAACAGCGAGATGTCACTGTAACCCAGCCCCAGACTGATCACCGTAATGCTGAACAGCACAAAAAAAACCGCCGATGAAAGCACGCGTGAAATAAATTTCACTCTGACTTCGCTGACCATCTTTGTCTTCCCCAGCCGGATCAGCCAGAGATTCAGCACACGTTTGGCTATGGTGTAAACCACCAGAAATGTCAGAATAATAAACAGGTTATACGTGAGCCTGCTTTCGAGAACAGCTTCTAGCATTAAAGAAATTTCATCCTTCTCAACAGAATAATTTCAAACAAGGTAATCGCACCCAATGCAATACAAAAGGCCCAGAATGATGCCGCAGAGTCCACCCCGGGCATGCCGCCGATATTAACCCCCAGCAGACCGGTAAGAAAGCTGATTGGCAGAAAAATAATGGAGATCAGCGAAATCAGATATGTGTTTCGGTTCACTTTTTCTGACTGGATCTGTCCCAGGTGCTGATTGACCACCTGAATTTGTTCAATGTAAAAGTTAATGGATTCATTGATCCGGATGACGAGGTCACGACAGTTCAGCAACGGAATACGCCAGGCTTCTAATTCATACATTTCCGACTGGATCAAATCATCCAGCGCATACCGTTGCGGCGTTAAAAATCGCCGGATTTTCAGTAGCCGCTTGTTCAGATCAGCCAGTGACTGACTGTCCGCTTCATCCTGATGCTCGGCGTAATACTCGATTTTTTCCTCAATCGGATCGAGGAAGATTTCAATATTTCGGTTGAGTTTATCAATAATGGTGATCAGCAAAGCGATCAGATTTGCCGGCCCTTTGCCTTCTTCATACTGTCGGCGCGCTTCTGCTATCGCCCGGGACGGATACTTCCGTGTCGAAATCAGACTGCCTCTGAAATAAAGAAACCGGATACTCAGCATGTCATCCGGATTGGTGCCTTCGTTCAGGTTGATTCCCCGAAGAATTAACAGAAAAATGTCATCTTCCAGCTGCTCAAAACGCGGGCGGGTATCATCAGAAAGCAGTACCGAAGCAATCGGTGAAGGCACGCCGACGGCAGATAACCATTCTTTCAAACCTGCTGCATCCCGCTGGCAGTGATACCAGCAATTTTTTTCCAGCTGTTCACAATCCGCCAGTGTCAGCTTCTTTGGCGTTTCCCCTAACTGCCAGCCTTCGATAAACCATGCACCATCGTATTCAGAAATACCCATAAGGCGCGCCTCCTCTGCGCAAAAATTGAAAGACCTGAATGACAGCTTCGTTTAAGTGATATCAACTTCATCACTGACTTCGTCGAGAAAATTCTCAATTTGTTGTTCCACTTCCGAACTGGCGCCTTTACTGAAAGAAGCCAGATGAAACACCGCATCACCTTCATTGACCAATGGCAGCATTTGCTGGCCAATCACAATACCATCCCTTGGCGCCACCATCGTATCTTCTCCCTGGCCCAGGGGGGCGCTGATATAGGCCAGCACCTGGCCTTTGATCACGCGTTCACCCAGCGCAACCACACAACGGACAATCCCGTTCTGCTCGGCCCGTACCCAGCTGCTGGAGCGGGCGATAAAAGGAGATGCTGTTTCTTTCTTCCGGCTGACCCGGCGAATCATACCCAGCATCCGCATTACGCCGACCACGCCTTTGACCGCCGCGGCAATCACCAACGGTTCGAAACGCAACGCTTCACCGCCTTCATACGTGATCACGGGAATATTTGCAGAATCCGCCACCGCACGTAATGAACCGTCGCGGATCGCAGCATCCAGAATCACTGGGGTTCCGAAAGCATGCGCCATGGCCGAGCTGGCTTCATCTTCCAGATTCGCCCGGACCTGAGGCAGATTCGCCCGGTGGATCGCACCGGTATGCAAATCGATAATATGGGTACATTTCTTCACGACATGCTCACTGAACTGATAAGCCATTCTGGCTGCAGTTGAGCCTCGTTCTGAACCGGGAAAACAGCGATTAAGATCTCTCCGGTCCGGTAAATAGCGTGATTTATGGATAAAACCGAACACATTCACCACAGGCACAGCAACCAGCGTACCGTGCAGTTTCATCGGGTCGACTTTATTCAGCAGTTGCCGGACGGCTTCCACACCATTGAGTTCATCTCCGTGAATTGCAGCACTGACCAGTAACACAGGTCCCTGATACCGGCCATTCACCACATGAACCGGAATGTTCAGCGGTGAATGGGTATAAAGTTGCGCAGCTTCAAGATCAATGGTGGCGGATTGCCCGGGAGGCACTTCTGTGCCCATAAATTCGATGACTTTATTTGATTTAGCCTTTGCCACTCGTGCGCGTCCTTTGCGGTTTTGCAGTTGATTCTATGTATTTGATTATCATACCGGCGATATCCTTACCAGTGGCTTGTTCAATCCCTTCCAAACCTGGGGAGGAGTTCACTTCCATGACCAGCGGCCCCCGCTGAGAACGCAGCAAATCGACCCCGGCAACCCGAAGGCCCATCACTTTCGCGGCCAGTACCGCAGTTCTCCGCTCCTCCGGGGTGATCCGTACCAGTGACGCCGAGCCTCCCCGGTGCAGATTTGAGCGAAATTCCCCTTCTGCCCCCTGACGCTTCATCGCTGCGATCACTTTATCGCCGATCACAAAACAACGAATATCCGCCCCGCCGGCTTCTTTGATGTATTCCTGCACCATAATGTTGGCCCGCAGACCCAGAAAAGCTTCAATGACACTTTCTGCCGCTTTGCGGGTTTCCGCCAGCACCACACCAATCCCCTGCGTCCCCTCCAGCAGTTTAATCACCACCGGCGCACCGCCGACCATTTTCAGCAAGTCATCAATATCGTCAGGCTTACTGGCGAAACCGGTAATCGGCATCCCCACCCCTTTCCGGGACAGTAACTGAAGTGAACGCAGCTTGTCGCGCGAACGGGTAATCGCAACAGACTCATTCACTGGGAACACCCCCATCATTTCAAACTGCCGCAACACCGCACAGCCATAAAAGGTCACAGACGCGCCAATTCTCGGAATAATGACATCGAAACCAGAAAGATCCTGGCCTCTGGCATGGATAGAAGGTTTATCTGAATTGATGTTCATGTAACACCGCAAAGCATCGATCACTTCAACCTGATGGTCTCTCTCCTGACAGGCTTCAATCAGTCTTCGGGTTGAATAAAGTTTCGAGTTGCGGGAAAGGATACCGATTTTCATTGTTACTCCAGTAAAACACTTGTCGTCGTAATGTAT
Organism: Photobacterium sp. CCB-ST2H9; assembly: GCF_023151555.2. Taxonomy (NCBI): domain Bacteria; kingdom Pseudomonadati; phylum Pseudomonadota; class Gammaproteobacteria; order Vibrionales; family Vibrionaceae; genus Photobacterium; species Photobacterium sp. CCB-ST2H9. The sequence continues at coordinate 1,482,140 of NZ_CP100426.1, read as the reverse complement.
GGGACAGCCAGCGCTGAAGGAAAATCACCCGGAGCCGGACCCAATTCGTCATCGCAACATGATTCGTCCGTATCATGACAGTCTCACGACATGAATCCTGCATGGGCCGATAAGGTTGCAAAGCTGAGGCACCGCCCGGTTCAGCTGCTGACTATACTCCCCCTATGCTCAATACGCCTTATAAAGACTGAAGTTCAGCCTCAAAGAAACAATAGCTCTCAATAGCTTAGCTGAAAATAACGTGCCCCGAAGGAATGAAGCACAACCGATTTAATTCTGTGCGTGGAAAAATATGGTCGATTGCTGTGCTCTGAATCTGGCAAGAGGTCTGCTCATCGGCGGCGTCCTTTGCCCATCTGCCTGGGCAACGCCCGATACCGTTCAGCCGGATTTCGGTCCGCTCAAAACCTATGCGCAGTCACCATTGCAGTCCACCAGCCTGAGTCCGCAACTCCGAAGCGGTTTTGCACTGCCTGAAGACAGCCTGGAATTTTATGCCAATGCGACGGCATCCAGCATCTGGGCAGAAACAGATGAGTATCGTGCCGATTATTATCAATCCACTTTCAGCACCGGGCTGATGTGGCAGGCCACAGAAGGATGGCAACTGGAACTGGATGCCAGCTGGCGGATTGCTCTCGATACTCATTTAGATAACCTGACGATTGGCTTTCACAAACTGTTCGGTATCGACCAGAATGGCAGGCAACAAGTGCCGAGACACAGTTTCGATATCGCCATCCCGGAATATGATGTGGCCTATTCAGACTTTGAAGGAGAAACGCTGTCTCGCACTTTTACCCTGTACAGCGGATGGCAAGTGATTGATTACCCAAATGAAGCCTTATCAATTGGCGCCTCACTCTATTACAACTATGTCGGTTCCGGTCCGTTTCACACCCATAATTTTGAACAGGCACTTCAGATCAACTACAGCTATCACCAGGATCGCCATCGCTTTCATGCCATGTTCGGCGGCGTGTACCGGAAAAATCCGGCAGCACTGATCCCGTATAACAAGCTGACCTATGCCGCTGCCGCCGGATGGCAGTACCAGTTCAACGGTCCGCACCGTTTTTTACTGGAATACCATTTTTATGAAGGGGCATCGGAAGCCACCTCAGCCCTGTCACAAGCTTCCAATGAAATTCTGACCGGGTACCGGTACCACTTTTCAAGCAGTGTGCTCGAACTGATCCTGATTGAAAATGTTTTCAATATGGACAACAGCCCGGATGTCGCCATTACTTTGGGCTACCGTCAGCGTTGGTAACCGCTGCAAACTGAGCCAGCAGGAAATCAATAAACAAACGCAATCGCTTCGGAATCAGTTCTCTCTGCGGATAGACAAAGCTGATCGGAACCACAGGCGATTGCCAGTCCGGTAGAATCCGGACCAGCTCATTTTTCTCGAGGTATTCCCGACAGATAAATTCCGGCAACATGGAAATACCCAGTCCGTCGACACAGGCAGAAACTGCCGAGGTAATGGTATTGACCCGGAAACGGTAAGGCAGATCAACCTGCATCTTCTGGCCGTCTTTCTCCAGCTCCCAGTAGGTCAGCTTCACCGCATTGTAAATTTTGATCTGATGATGCGGTGCAACCAAATCAGCAGGGGTCATGATTTCCCCGTGCGCGGCCAGATATTCCGGACTGGCGACCAGTATCCGGCGGGATGAGTGGAACGGCCTCGCGACCATCCCCGAATCATTCATATCCCCCACCTGGATATACAGATCAATGCCTTCAGCTACCAGATCGACTTCCCGGTTACTCAGCTCAAGATGCAGGCTGACATGAGGGTAAAGCTTCAAAAACTCGTTCATGCTTTTCCCGAACACTTTCTGACCCAGCTCGACCGGCATCACAACATTCAACCGGCCTCGGATCAGTTCCTGATTCGCCGAAACTTCCAGCTCCGCCTGATTGGCAATTTCGACCACCTGACGGCAGGAGCGGTAGAAGGTTTCTCCTTCATGGGTCAGCACCAGACTCCGTGTACTCCGCGTCAGTAAACGGACACCGAGATCTTTCTCCAGCTCTGCAATTTTCCGGCTGAGCGTGGATTTGGTGATATCCATCGCTGCAGCAGCCTGCGTGAAACTGCCGCATTCCACAACCTGAGCAAACATCGCCCATGCATTTAAATCCATTCCCCACCCATTCATTCAAATATTGCAACAGTGTTTTCGATTTTTCCTATCTAATAAACCAATTCATATTTTTTTACAATTCTTGCTCAAACATAAATGACAACAATATGAGTTCCCATGGCCGAACAATCATCCAAAAAATCTTCTCGTCTTCCTTTGATTGCAACGCTTGTGCTGGGAGTGGTGGCTGCGTCCGCAGCTGGCTACTGGTATGGCTACGGCCGTTATTTCCAGTCAACGGACAATGCCTACCTGCAAGGCGAAATCACCAATATCAGCCCTAAAATTGCCGGATACATTCAGGAAACCTACGTCAGCGATAATGAGCTGGTAGAAGCCGGTCAGCTTCTGGCCACCATTGATGACCGGGATTACCAGGCTGCGCTGGAAAAAGCCAAAGCAAATCTGGCTGTCACACAGGCCGCAGTCACCAACCTCAAAGCACAGTCTCAGTTACAGAAAACCGTCATTCGTCAGTCCGCCAGCCAGGTTGACTCCGCGCAGGCTGAAGTCGAACGAGCCCAGCAACAGGCCAAACGTGCCCGCTCTCTGCTGGCCAAAAATTATTCCTCTCAGGATGAAGTGGACGATGCCAGCTCACACCTGAAAGTCAGTCAGGCAGAGTTCGAAGCCGCAAACGCAAATCTGCAGGCTGCCCGGGATCAGCTGCAGGTGCTCAACAGCCAGAAAAATCAGGCAGAAGCCTCGGTCAGTGAAGCACTGGCACAGGTCAAACAGGCAGAGCTGAATCTCAGCTATACCCACATTTATGCACCGGTCGATGGCATCATCGGAAAACGCAGTCTTCGTCTCGGCCTGTATGTTCAGCCGGGCATGCCGTTACTGAGTCTGGTACCGACGCATGAAGTGTGGATTGAAGCCAACTTCAAGGAAACGCAGCTGGCCAACATTCGTCAGGGGCAGCATGTGGAAGTTGAGCTGGACGCCTATCCGGGCCAGACACTGGAAGGGATTGTCGATAGCTTTTCTCCGGCCACAGGCGCCAAATTTGCCCTGCTGCCGCCCGAAAATGCCACAGGCAACTTCACCAAAATCGTGCAGCGTGTGCCGGTAAAAATTGTGATTCCGCATCCCGAGCAGCTCAATGGTCAGCTTTTGCCGGGGCTGTCGGTGATCACCATCATCGATACCCGTGGATCTTCAGTACAAGACCCTGAAACCCTGGCTAAAGCTGAGGTTGCCCATGAGTGAGCAGGCACTGACACAACCGGTCGCTGCTCCTGCTCAGCAAAACGCCGATGCGGTGCCACGCCGCCATTGGATTGCGCTGCTGGGCGGGATGCTGGGTGCCTTCATGGCTATTCTGGATATCCAGATCACCAACTCGTCGCTGAAAGATATTCAGGGCGCCCTGTCGGCCACACTGGATGAAAGCTCGTGGATCTCCACCTCCTATCTGGTCGCAGAAATGATCGCGATTCCGTTGAGTGGCTGGCTGTCCAGAGCGCTGGGAACACGACGTTATCTGATTGGCACCACGGTAATTTTCACCCTGTCATCCCTGCTCTGTTCTGTGTCCTGGAGTATGGGTTCGATGATCACCTTCCGGGCAATTCAGGGATTCAGCGGCGGTGCGCTGATTCCCATGGCTTTCTCGCTGGTCGTCCAACTCCTCCCCATTCACAAGCGGGCAATTGGCATGGCGATGTTTGGGGTCACAGCGACCTTTGCGCCTTCCATCGGCCCGACACTGGGGGGCTGGCTGACGGAAAATCTGTCCTGGCACTATATCTTCTACATCAACCTGCCCCCAGCATTGCTGATGCTCGCCATGCTCCGCTATGGGCTGGATGATGAGCCGATGAATATCGACACCCTGAAAAAAGCAGACTGGACAGGTATCTCGACCATGGCCATTGGTCTGGGAAGTCTGGAAGTTCTGCTGGAAGAAGGCAACCGGGAAGAGTGGTTCAGCTCACAGTTCATCATCGCGCTGGCTGTCATTGCCAGCCTCAGCCTGATTGCTTTTGTGATTACCGAGCTTCGTCATCCAAAACCACTGGTGAACCTCAGATTACTCCGCAATCCGCACTTTGCCATGTCCGGACTGGCCTATCTGATCCTCGGTATGGCGCTGCTGGGTTCCATTTATGTTCTGCCTTTATATCTGACGCAAATTCAGCATTACAACGCACTGGAAATCGGTAAGGTTCTGATGTGGATGGGATTCCCGCAGTTGCTGCTGTTCCCCCTGATCCCCAGACTGACCCGGATGATCAAACCTAAGTATCTGGTTGCGTTTGGTTTCGTGATGTTCGGACTGAGCTGTTATGTCAACACCCATATGAGTCAGGATTTCGGCGGACAGCAGATGATGCTTTCCATGCTGCTCCGGGCCTTTGGCAGTCCGTTCATTATTGTGCCCCTGTCGCTGGTCGCCATGCAGACGATCGAAAAACCACAGACACCCGATGCCTCAACCATCACCAATGTCCTGCGGAACTTAGGCGGCGCATTCAGTATCGCCCTGATAGCCACTATGCTGGATAACAAAGCCCGGGAGCATCTGGCGCACATCAAAGCCAGTCTGCCCAGCGTCAGTAACGATGCCTGGCATCAGCTGGCACAACAGGCCGGTCAGTATCTACAACAAGGCACTGATTCGACAACGGCGATGCTCAAAGCCAAAACCAGTCTGGCGCAAAGCATGCAAACCGACGCTTTCATCATGGCTTATAATGATATCTTCATGATGATGACAGGATTCCTGGCCTTCGCAGCCATTCTGATTCTGTCGCTGCCGGATGCAGAACCGGCCAGTGACTAAGTGAATCACCAGCGGCACAACAGCAAAGCGCCTTGCCGGGAATCATTGGCAAGGCGCTTTTTCTTTCAGTAAAAAGGGTATCCGGGGTCTTTTTCAGGACGTGAGATGCGCATACCTCCGCTCGGCAGTAAAATAAGCGACAACGCTATACAGCAGCATAAACAGGCACAGCAAATACCAGGTACGGTAGAAGTAAAGTGCCCATGTTATTGCACTGACTTCGTCTTTTGGATAGGGCAACGGCGGATAAACATAGACCACCAGCTCCTTTTCCTGTGGCCTGAAAAAACTGGCCGACGCGTGCATCGGTTGAGTCGTTCCGTAAAGATAGCCAGTCAGTGCCCGTTTCACTTGCTGCTGTAATTGTTGCTCGTTCAGTGGCTGCGCACTGAGATAAGCGGACGAGTCAAAAATTTTTGCCTGAACCTGTGCCAGCGAAAATTCTGCGACATCAAAGTGCCTTTCCCCGATCTCAATTTTCAATCTCGCCTGAGACTTCACAGCTTGCTTAGCGGCAACCAGTTGTCGGTAAATCGCACCTTGCTGACGGAGTAACAGCTCACTTTCATCATGCAATCGCTGGAGCGCATTTGAAGCGTCAACGGTCGGTTCAGTCTGCACCGACCTGACTCTGTCTACAATCAGACCTGTTAAACGGCGAAGTAATGTTTCATCCAGGCTGTCATAGGCGTAAAGCACGCCGGAATCATCGCTCGAAGTAAAATAAATATCCTGTAGTTTGATTGTCTCACCGGAATTGAGCGCAGCAAGTTGCTCAAAGTCTATCTGATCAATGACTTGGTAATTCACATGAAAATGAGTGAAATTGGCATATTCCTGGTAGGTCTCAGAGCGATAAAAATTCAATGTCATATAGCCAAAGAGTACATTTACAATCAGCCACAATCCAATGCAATACTTTAACGAATCTTTCTTCTCGGCAAGAGAAAAAGAAAAATTCTTACCGTTAATCAACAATGGTTCAATGTGAATAGACGGTTTTAAATGAATTCTTCCATGAACTGTATAGTGTTCACCCTCTTCAAATACAGCACGATGACCTTGAATGGGAACACTGGCAATCTCTCCGCTCGTTTGAAACATTGAATCTCTGTATCTTTCTTTACACTGAAAAACACCAGTCAACTCATACAACCTGTGTTGTCTATATATTTCCTGACAGATCACACCAACCGGAAAAAAAGCAAATAAAACATTACAAAAAGTCAGATATCCATAGGCCACGCCATGTCCATACTCATATCTAAATGCCAGCATCAAAAACATATTTACAAAAGAAGCAGGAATCAGTAAATACGACAAATCATAATGATCAGGATTTACTTTCATGACTCTCGGAAGTGTATAGAATGGCTCGAATTTTGATAATATCTGCACCTGATCAATACGAGTCACATAAAAAGAATTCAAGAATATCACGCCTGATATCTGAACTTGCAACGGACCCGACGTCTGATTTTTTTCAACTTTTCTTATTTTATCTTCAGGCCAATAGACGGAGTGAACCTTCATCTCATCAATGTAATAGCATGAGCCATCTATTTTCAAAGTCCCATGAAGTTCATATAGCCGACGGTCATAAAAAGGTCGTTTGTATATCTTTCTCAGTAATTTCATCTGTTCATTAGATAAGTTTACTCGTTCTTCCTGACAGCGAATTGCATGAATCAGTCCCGCTCGTTTGTAAATATATGTGACTATGCCATAGATAATCGCACCTAAAATATAAAAAAGCATGGGTACAGCAAGAAAAACAAAAAGTGATGCAAGAAAATCAAACAAGTCAGCATTCCTGTCATATAGAAAAATCAACGAAGTTCAATCACACTCATCAGTGTATGATTAAACTTCGGCATGTTCTGAAAAAATGTTGTGGCTAATGGTTGTTCTGTTCAGATTCACCCCAATGGCCATATCGCTTATCCAACGACAAATACACAGAGAGTGAATACAAGAAAAATATAATATATAAAATCACCCAGAAGCGATAAACGCGCATACTGACCGAAATCTGATACACCTCATCAGGCAATTTCTTCGGCTGATAAAGATAAACAACCAGAATTTGTTCATCCGGCAGGAAATAACTGACAGAGGCATGCATCGGTTCGACAGCACCATAAAGATATTGAATCACGGCCTGTTTAATTTTGGTATACAGTGCATTTGACGTGATTGTCTGAGTTCCGGACACATGGAATACTTTTGCTAGGAGCGCTTTCAGAGAGAGTCTTTGTGCTTCAAATTTTTTTTCGCCGATATCAATTCTGATGTGTGGTTGTGATAAGACTTGCCTTTTGGCAGCAATCAATTGCTGCTCTAAATTTCCTTGATCGCTCGTCATATTTTCTTTATGCGTAAAAAATGACTTGAGTTTTCTGATATCTAAACTCTCCCGACGCTGATTCTCAGGGATCGTACGCCAAACTTCACTGAAAATACTTTCGGTAAGTTGTTCAATCAGTGTTTCATTCAGTTCACTGCTTGCCCGTATGCTCCCGGGTTCATTGCCGGGAGAAAAATAGACATCTTCGAATTTAATCGCATCTCCCGAGACATAAGATGATAGCTGATCCGTATCAATCTCTCTCACGATCTGATAATCGGCATGCAGTGTTTTGAAACGCGTATATTCCTGATACATATCCGACTGATAAAACCGGCCGGTCATCACGATAAATAAGTAGCCCATCGCAAACCAGATCAGCATCCCCCAACGCATGATTTTCTTCATATCATTCAGAGAAAACCCTGGTCTTTTCTCATCAACAAATCTCACATCGAGATGAAATTCAGGGCAAAGTTTTATTTGTCCGTGTACGGTATAACTCTGATCTTCCTTGAAATCAAAAGAATATGATTTTACCGGAAACCCATTGATCTTACCCTGACTCGAAAATAAATCATTTGACTGCTCCACTGACCGAAACTTTCCAGTCAACTCATAAACCCAGCGATTTTTTCTGAGTTCATTCCAAAGCCACAATAGAAATAAAGTGGCTATTCCATTACAAAAGAACAAGAAATCAGAAGTGCTGTCATAATCCATCGCAGCCAGAATGAATAGATTCAAAAAAGCAACTGGCATCAGGGAAAACAGAAACGCCAATAGACCCAAATTACTTTTCTTCACTTTTGGCAATGCAAAATAAGGTGCTAAAGTTTCAAGAATATTGAAATCATCAACACGAATCACGTAAAAACCATGCTTGTAAACCACACCTTCTAATTTCGTTATTTTCCCACCTTCTTTTTCTAATAATTCTTTCTCTTCAATTGTGTTTGCTTCGGGAATATCTTGATCTGGCCAGTAAATTGATTCGAGCTTCAGCTCATTCAGACAGACTTCCACATAGCGCTGATACAATTGCCCGTTGAGTTCAAATACACGATTATCATTGAAATTCTTTTGATAGATGTTTTTCAGCAGCTGCATTTGCTGGATGGATAAATGGGCCTTATGCCTTTGCCTCGCTAGCTTTGAAATTAATGCTCGCTGATGAAAAAAACCTGACACCAAGTTCGCAATGACGCCAACGATCAGGTAAATCACAGCAATGGATAACAGAAAAGTGAATAAAACTTCCATGGAGAGACGAACCAGATGAAATTAACGCTCTGATAATGCGACCAAAATCAGAAATTATAAAATGAGTCGAACAAGGATTCGTTTCATCAAGCGCCTGAATAAACACCGAAATTCAAGTGATCATCTGGATGTTACTCTCACAGGCAAGTACAGTCCAAAACGGGCCATAGTTACCCTATTTACAATGTAAATCCACTTACGTCTTCACAGTCAGCCCTTCGTGTTCAAGCAACCATTGTTTTTTATCTAACCCGCCGGCATAGCCTGTCAGTGTGCCTGAACTGCCAATAATCCGGTGACAGGGAACAACAATCGGAATCGGATTCTTCCCGTTTGCAGCACCGACCGCACGGACCGCTTTTGGACGCTCAATGCGAGAGGCGATATCAGAATATGAGCAGGTGACACCGAACGGAACGGCCGTAAGCGTTTGCCAGACTTGCTGCTGAAATTGAGTTCCCGGCATCTTCAGCGGCAGATCAAAGGTTGTCCGCTGGCCTGAAAAATACTCCTGCAACTGTGTCACACCGGCTTGCGTGATATTGTTCCCGGCATCATCCGGCTTTGTTTCCGCGTCAAATTCGATGGTGACAATCGCAGACACGTCTGCCACCACCGCCAGCCAACCAATCGGGGTGTCCACTAACTGACGAAACCGCGCTGTTTCTGCTGAATTTCGGGAAGTCATAACATGCTCCATAAATACAAAGTGAGGTAACTGCGCCACGGTGCAGCGGCTGACTCATTGATGGGTTGATCCCATTGCAATAGCGCTTTTTTCACGCCTAAATCCCCCGACAAAAAGATATCCGGGTCACTCAACCCACGCATGCGCATATAGTGAAGCGTCCAGGGACCGATGCCTGGCAGCGCCAGCACTTCTTTTTCCGGTGCGTCCAATCCCGCCGGATGCGACAGCGCAAAACGGGCAAAATGCTGCAAGGTTTCACGGCGTTTCTGTGGCATGCCGAGCTGTTGTAAGTCGGTCTCCAGAACTTGCTGCGGCGAAGGGAAAAACTGATGCACTTCACCGCTGTCCGGATTGAGTTGTACCAGTTTTTCGACAAGGTTCCGGGCCGCTTTCACTGAAACCTGCTGACCCAAAATCGCACGGATCCCGGCTTCAAACGGGCTCCAGATCCCAGGCAGCCGGATTCCGGATTGAACGTCAGGAGAATCTGAGGCCGCCATAGCCAGCCGAATAGCTTCAGCGATCCGTTCGCTGTCCGCATCCAGATCCAGACAGCGCCGGATATTTTGGATCACCGGAATCAGGCCGCACAAGTGATCGATCTGAATCGTCACATCAAAACAGCATTTTTCAGGGCAATGAGTCGCCGTAAAATATCCCTGATAATGCTGTTCCGGATCTCCGCCGGACCGATGCGAAAACGTCCGGCCGTAGCTGCGATCGGTTTGCCATTCCAGACCGGGAATCAGCCGCGCCGCATAAAAATCATGTACCTGTTGCCAGTGATAGGGCGGCCGATAAGCTAATTGCAGCCGGATCCCCTGTCCCAGCGACTGCTCGGCTTTGCCCTGTCTGCGCAGTTGCGAGGGCGACAATGAAAACTGTTTTTGGAAACAATCATTAAAGCGGCGAACACTGTGAAAGCCACTCGCATAGGCGATTTGGGTGATCGGTAATTGCGTTTCATGCAGTAATTTTTTTGCCATCAGGCATTGCTGATACAAACTGTAAGCTTTCGGTGAAAGTCCGGTTGCCTCTGTCACTAACTGCCGCAGATACCGGTCTGTGACCCCTAAACGGGATGCCAGAGTTTCAAGCGACTGATTCATGAGCGTCCCTTCATCAAGCAATCTGAGCGCGCGTTTCACCGTTGCGCCGGTGCCCAGCCATGCCGGTGAACCCGGAGCACTGTCCGGACGACAACGCAGACAAGGACGATACCCCGCCCGTGCCGCTTCCACAGCCGTCGGAAAGTATTCCACATTCACTTCTTTCGGTGCCGGGGCAGGACAGATAGAGCGGCAATAAATCCCGGTCGTTTTCACGGCGGTAAAAAACAGTCCGTCATAGCGGGGATCTTTGGCAAGTCTTGCCTGCTGACACTGTGAAGGTGATAAATTCATGCACTAAGCCTGCGTTGTGGCGCTATCAGACACGCCATACTTCATCCATGTGCTCAGTGTACTCCGACAGCCAGACAAAACTAGCCAGAATCGGAACTGAATAGGAGGGATTGATGTAAACGTTCAGCTCAGCTTCACTGCAGTCCCGTAAACCAGAATTTCTGAAGCCCCCTGCATGATGGTACTGGTTGTAAAACGGACATTGACGATAGCATCCGCCCCCATATGCTCCGCTTCAGCAATGGCACGATGCATGGCCTCTTCTCGCGCCTCCACCAGCATTTGGGTATATCCGCGAATTTCGCCGCCGAAAATCGACTTGAATCCGGCCATGATATCGCGGCCCACATGTTTGGATTGCACCACACTGCCACTCACGATGCCCAGCACCGATTGAATCTGGCGATGCGCTACATCCGGTGTCGTTACACAAAGCATATTTTCACCCCGGTGTCTTCAGGGCGGAGCAAAAGCTCCGCCTTCAATTGAAATCATCTTAAAATCAGAGTGTTTCACTCAGATATGCCAGAAAGCGCTGCCAGGATTTCCTGTCCGCATCTTCACGGTAACGGTCAGAGCCAAAGACCGTGAACGCATGCGGTGCACCACTGTAGACGACCATCTCATTTGGAATGCCAGCCGTTTCCAGTGTCTGATTCAGGGCAACAAAATCATCCATTGTCACCGAGGTATCTGCAGCCCCGTGGAAAACCAATATATTGCCTTGGGTCTGACTGTAGTTCTGTCCCTCTGGTGTGGCCAAGCCCCCATGGAAGGTCACAAATCCCTTCAAATTTGCGCCCGAACGGGCATATTCCAGTACAGCTGTACCGCCGAAACAGTACCCCATCGCTACCGCATCCGACGTATTTCCGCCCGCATGTTGCGCAGCAGCAAGCGCCCCCTGCATCAGGCTCCGCATCTTGTCACGATTCTGATAGAGCGCGCCGGTCAGCTGGCGCTTATCTTCGACGCTTTCCGGACGAATGCCGGCACCAAATAAATCTGCGGCAAAAACTGCATAACCTTTCTCAGCCAGCATCTTCGCCCTTTTCTACTCGTAATCAGTCAGGCCGTCCCAGTCATGAACCATCAAAACCAGTGGAGCATCTTTCTTCGGAGAAATGTAATACCCCTCATAATCTGCACCATCCACCTGATAACGAATGCTCTGCCCTTCATCCGCCGCAGCTTGCGCAGACATCAGCGTTCCCGCAAGAAACACAACCCAGCCCACCACTGCTGCTTTATTCATTTTTACTTTATTCATCAGGTCGTCCTCATCATCTTCTGACAACAAGTGTAGGACACAGGTTAAATCAACCGACAAAATACAAGCAGTTGACGTTCAAATGCTGCCCACGCCAAATCAGATTATTTTTTCACCAGCATGAACCCCAAACATCCCCAAAGTTACCCACTGTTTTTGTGGATAAACTTATTTATTCCTTCAAAAACAGCCGATTAAAAAATGCAAACGCCATTTTTGCTAAAATAACAATTCAGTTTTTTGTTGAAATTTTCAGGACAGGTGCATTGCATCGCTTGGCGTGAAAAAACGAAACCGCCTGAGATGAAAAAGAAGATTCTTCATCTCAGGCGGTTTTTGTCATTCCGGTCGGTGTACCTCAAATACCCTGAATCCGATTGAAATCAGGCGATTCCGGAAACAGCGGTCTTTACAGTTTGAGTATAAAAATTCGTGCACGCCCTACGAGTCGGAATCTTCATGCGGCAGCAACCATTTTCGCAATAAGCCAGCCAGCGCTTCCTGTTCATCGGCTGTCAGTGGATCCAGAATTTTTCTTTCGTTCTCCACGTGATCTGCCACAGCCTGATCAATCAGCGCTTTACCTGCATCCGTCAGCGTCACGCTACAGCTGCGCCGGTCTTCGGCACTTGCGATTCTGTCAATGAAACCACGCTTCACGAGGGCATCAATCCGTGTACTCATCGCACCGGACGATAACATTAAGGTCTGATAGAGCTCAGTGGGAGTCAGCGCTTCCCGGCTTCGGCGTAATGTAGCCAGAATATCGAATTCAATCGCGCTGAGATCGTGTAATTTAAATGCCCTGAGCAATTGCTTATCAACAATCCTGCTGGCTCGGCTGAGCCGGCCAATCACCCCCATTGGTGAGCAATCCAGTTCTGGTCGACACGCCTGCCACTGTGCCAGCACTTTATCGACATGATCTTGTTTCAAAGGCCCCCCTACATTCATTGCTTTCTAAAAAGTGACTTGAGTGAAAATTTATCCCTGTGCATCCGCAAATGAAAGGACTTTCTCCTCTTACTTCCTGTTGCTCAGATAGATACCGGACAAAATCAGACAAGCACCCAATACCCGGTACAGCCCAGGGACTTCACCACGACTGAGACAATCAATCACCACAGCAGACAGCATCTGTCCGGCAATCACAAAAATGGCAGCCTTCATGGCCCCCAGTCGCGGAAAAATATAGCTGCTGACAGCCACAAACAGCGCACCAAACACCCCACCGAGATAGGCCCAGACCGGTACGTTACCAAATGCAGAAAGCTGCCAGTCTGTTCCCATCGACAGCACTAAAATAACAGTCAGGAAAATCAGCCCGACAATATGGTTCCATAGTGAGGCCCTGAACGCCCCCAAAGACACACTCAACTGGCCATTTATGGTTCTGGCCGTTCCGATCATCACGCCATTCAGCATGGCAACGAATAAAAAAGTCATCATCAGATATCAGGCTCCAAATAAAATCATCGCGCTGCCGGCCAGTACCAGAACAACCACACCCATGTCTTTCAGGGTAATGTTTCTTTTTTGCGTGTTCAGCAGACCAAAGCGGTCCGAGAGCATGCCAAACAGGATCTGGCCAACCAGTCCTAAAGAAATTGTGCCGGATAACGTCAGGCCGCCATTGATCGCAATTGCCGCAAGAATCACCGTGAACGCACCGGGGATCCCGCCCAGATATAACCACAACGGTATTTTTTCCCGGATTTGCTGGTTACGGCGCTGACCTGAAAATGCCCGAATCGCAATCAACACAATCAGTAAAGCCGTCAGGGCGCCTACACCGTGTGCAACCCAGGAAGCAAAAAGAGGAGAAGTATCTCTGGCCAGCAAGCTGTTTGTCTGGATCATCAGCGTTAAAAAACTACCGCCAAACAAAGCCAGACTAATGTTTTTGATGGTGTTCACCATGTTGGTGTGATCTGTACTCATACTACCTTTTAAACTTTAAAAAAGTATCTTTCAAAAAAGATACACCAACAAAGACTCCCTATCAAGAATCTTTCGAAAAAGCTTTCTTGGCATCACAAGTTTCTTCTGATGCACCGCCATTTCCAAAACAGGTCGCTTCAACTCCCGCAATGACAAAACACCCGTGCTTCGACAAATATCACTCTCTTTTACCGAAACAGGACTAATCTTGATCTAAATTCACTACACAACAGGGAGTTGGACATGGGCAGTTACGAGTTGAAGAAGGCGAAAAATGATCAAATTTATTTTGTTCTGAAAGCCGCAAACGGCGAAGTTATCCTCAAAAGTGAAATGTATACCACCAAGGCAGCCGCGCAGAATGGGATTAAGTCGGTTCAGACCAATGCGCCCCATGCTGAACAGTTCGAGCTGAAAGAAGCCTCAAACGGACAATTTCACTTCAATCTGAAAGCCAAGAATCATCAGATCATTGGCAGCAGTGAAATGTATCAGTCCAAATCCGGTGCAGATCATGGGATCAAATCGGTGCAGAAAAATGGCCCGACGGACAAAATTAAAGATCTGACTGCCTGAACGAATGATTGAGCCACCTCTTTTACCTGTCATCTCCACTGACCAATGCGGATGGAGATGACATTCCGCCAGTTATGGAATAAATCTTTTTCATGAATGCGCTATTTGACGGTCTGCGAAGCCGTTACCCTTGGTCTGGAAATACATTTCCATAACATCATTCATGTATCCGCATGTCGAACAGGGAGTCCTGCATGCATATCCGTCGCCTTTATCCCGCCAAGCCACAAAAAGTGTATCTCTACGCCACCTGTCTGGTCGATATGTTTGACCCTCAGGCCGGTCTGGATGCCATCTCGCTGCTCGAACGTGAAGGGATTGAGGTCATCTTTATCCCCAAACAAACATGCTGCGGCCAGCCCGCCTACAGCAGTGGCTATAACCGGGAATCCCGTCAGATTGCCCTGAATCAGATCGCCCTGTTTCCTGAACCCTGGCCGGTTGTGGTGCTGTCCGGCTCCTGTGGCGGCATGATGCATCACCATTACTTACGTCTGTTTGAAGGCAGCAAACATGCACTTGAGGTCAGCCGTTTCTGTGAGCGGGTTTTTGAATTCACGGAATTTCTGATCAACGTCTGCCGGGTCCGCTGGCAGGATACCGGGGAACCCACTTCAGTGGTCATGCACACCTCCTGCGCCGCCAGACGTGAAATGCAGGTTCATGTCACCGCCCGGCAGCTACTCAGCCAGCTTGCGCATGTCGACCTCCGTGAACAGGCTTACGAAAGTGAATGCTGCGGCTTCGGCGGCACCTTTGCTGTCCGGCATCCGAACATCAGCCAGGCGATGGTCGAGGATAAAACACATCATCTTTGCGATACTCAGGCGGAACACTTCGTCAGTGCAGACTGGGGCTGCCTGCTCAATATTAACGGCGCCCTTTCCTATCAGGGCCGAACGTTACAGGGGCAACACTTAGCCAGCTTTCTGCTCAGCAGAACCGGAGGCCAGCATGAGTAAATTTCAGCCGGAACACTTTCACCAGCAGGCCGCCGATGCGCTGGCTGATCCGCAACTCAGACACAATTTTCGGGGAGCGATGGATTACCTGCAGAGCAAGCGCAAAAGCGCATTTGCAGATCCCCAAGAAGAGGCAGCCATCCGTGACCGGGCCGAGGCCATTCGTCGGCGCTGCCTGCGGAAACTGCCCGAACTGCTGGAACAACTGGAAACCAACTGCACCGCCAACGGGATTCAGGTGCACTGGGCCGAAAATGCGAAACAGGCAAACGCAATCTTCCTGGCTATCGCTCAATCCGTTGCGCAGCCCGTCTCTAATCCAAAGACGAATCACGCCTTGCTGATGATCAAAGGAAAATCGATGGTCAGTGAGGAAATCAATCTCAATCATGAAATGGCGAAGCATCAGATCACCTGCCTTGAAAGTGACATGGGCGAATACATCATCCAGCTGGATGGCGACACACCGTCCCATATCATCATGCCGGCGATCCACAAAAACAAACAGCAGGTCAGTGACACCTTTTCTGAACATCTGGATCACTTTACCCCCACCACAGATGTCGACAGTCTGATCCGGACCGGCCGGCAGCAGCTCAGGGAAAAATTCCGCACCGCGCAAATCGGTGTTTCCGGAGTGAACTTTGCGGTCGCTGAAACCGGCACGCTTTGTCTGGTTGAAAACGAAGGCAATGGCCGGATGTGTACCACAGTACCTGACATCCACATTGCCGTCACAGGCATTGAGAAAGTGGTGGAATTATTAAGTGATGTGCCGCCCCTGTACAGCGCGCTGACCCGTTCCGCAACCGGGCAGGCCATCACAACCTATTTCAATATGATTTCATCGCCGCGCAAACCCGGTGAGCTGGACGGTCCGAAAGCGGTGCATCTGATTCTGCTGGATAATGGCCGCAGTCAGGCCTATCAGGATGAGGAAACCCGCCAGACCCTGCAATGCATTCGCTGTGGCGCCTGTATGAATCATTGCCCGGTCTATACCCGAATTGGCGGCCATGCTTATGGCACAGTTTATCCGGGGCCGATCGGCAAAATTATCTCGCCGCATCTGCTGGGCCTTGAAGCCACGCAAGACTTAGTCACTGCGTCCAGCCTGTGCGGAGCCTGCGGGGAAGTCTGCCCGGTCCGCATTCCCATTCCGTCCCTGCTGCAGCGTTTACGCCATGATGCGAAACTGCCTCCGGAACAGGAGCATCAACCCTTACGCGGCCAGCAATCTGCGGCCAGCACTACAGAATCCATGATGATGAAAGCATTTGCTACCGTGGCTTGCCATCCTTCGGTTTATCACACCGGCACCTGGCTGGCCGGGAAAGTTCGCCATTGGATGCCCGACAACATGAGCAATTGGACACAATGCCGTACAGCCCCGAAACCGGCAGCCACTTCCCTGCACCACCTGTTAAAACAAAAACGAAAAGGAACGCAGCAATGAACCCAGCCAGACAAGCCATTCTGGCCCGCTTACGCGCCGGACAATCCACAGCATCAGTCACGGACACACAGGAACCGGCATATACTGCCTGGACAGCCCGTGACCCAGCAGAGCAAATGGCTCAGTTTTGTGAACAGCTGACCGCCAGCCATGCTGAGGTTTATCACTGCACATCAGACACTCTTTCAGAGCAGCTGGCGGAACTCATCAGTGAGACTGGCGTCAGACGAATTGCAGCCGGTACAGCTGGTGAATTTCTTGCTCAGATACAGCACGCTTGCCGCACCGCAGAACTTGTTCCTTTCGATGACCCCATAGACAACTGGAAAGATACGCTGTTTTCTGAGGTGGATGCCGGGGTCACGCATGTGCATGCTGCCATTGCTGAGACCGGCACTCTCGTATTGTGGCCGGATCGCAAAGAACCCAGAACCTTATCGCTGGTGCCCCCTTGTCATATCGCACTGGTCAATGCGTCTCAACTAACCGACAACTTTACGGCCCTGATGCACCAGCAACAATGGCATCAGGGTTTACCCACCAATGTGGTCCTCATTTCGGGGCCTTCAAAAACAGCCGACATACAGCAAACACTGGCGTATGGTGCCCACGGCCCGAGCAGACTGATGGTTTTGATCGTGGTAAACCGGTAAAAACAGTCGTTTCGTTCACAATTCAGGGCAAGCCGGAGAAGGAGCACAGATTGGTACTGCGGTGCCGTGAAAATATCCTGGACAAAAAAAGCCGCACGTTGCGTGCGGCTTGTGTTCGTTATCACCTTCAGTCTACCTACTCAGCACACCGATGGTATTTATAACGGGGGCTTCGCCACTCATTACGTTGAGTATGCCGGACTCGATAATCGTCATTTCTTCCAATCGAGCTTTATGGTTTATTGGCGAAGAAGTATTAATTTTGTGGTGTCACTTTCCAAATTGTAACACTAAGTTTTCACAGGCTTAGTGCCTTGGTGGCTGCATCCTCTGAAGCCGGAAACAACCGTGAAGCACAGAACGCAAGACAGTCGAAGAACAGCTTTGATCCTCCAGAAGCTAGAGCATGAAACTCTCTCAGTTCATACGCTTCACTATTACTATGGGATCAAATCCTGTATTTCGCAACTTTTGTCCTCACTCTTTCTGTATCCGCTTCTTTGACTCATTCAGTAACGATTGCAGCTATATTTAGCCCGTACCAGAGAATCTTTCTATTCTTAAGCGATTGGCCGGGATCATTTGTCATCATTTCGTGTAAAATCCCCTCTCTTTGATTAGCTGGTCAATTGAAAAGGAGACCCAGTGACACTCGGCAAAGCATTCGCACAAGTTCCTACCGCTCAGGCTGCTTTAGCATTAGCCATCACAGGGACCGGCCTTGCCTGGTCACTCTACTATCCAAGTTATGGCAATTTCATCCGCTCTCTCTGTGCGTTCGTCGGTGCCTGCCTCCTGATCCCGGTCGTACTGAAATATCTGCTGAATCCGAAACTGTTTCTGTCTGATCTGAACCATCCGTTATACGGCAGTCTGATGCCCCCGATGTCAATGACAATGCTGGTACTGGCCGATTATCTGGCAGGCATTCATCAGGCCAGTGCCCGCATGCTGTGGTATCCGGCTCTGGCCCTGCACTTAACCATGATGGTGATCTTTTTCAGTTGTCAGTTAAAGAAATTTCGTCTGATTCATCTCTATCCCAGCTGGTTCCTGTACCCGGTTGGCGCCATCAGCGGTACTCTGGCCGGTTCACAACTCGGGTACACTGAGTTTTCAATCTTCATGACCAACGCCTGCGTGGCCATCTACTTCTTCATGCTGCCTGTTGTGTTGTACCGGCTGTGCTTTGCCGGACGGCTTCCGCGCGTGGCAAGACCAACGCTGACCATCATGGCCGCGCCGGTGAACTTGTCACTGACCGCGTATCTGACCAATCTGGACACGCCTGATCCCGTTCTTACCGGTGCACTGGCCGGAATCGGGATCACCATGACGATCTTTGTCTACCTGTGCTACATCGATATTTTAAAGTACCGCTTTCAGCCCTCCATGGCTGCGATTACCTTCCCTTCGGTGATCAGTGCCGTCGCCATGCACCGCCTGATCGAGTGGCTGCCGGACGATCACGTTCTGTCGAAGTACCTCAATATGACGGGAGTGATTGAAATCAGCGTTGCAACCTTACTGGTCCTCTGGGTAGGCGCTAACTACGCTGTCCATTACTGGAACACCTACCTCAGAGAGCCGTCCAACGCCAGTCGCTGATCTAAAAAAGGCCCTGAACGGGCCTTTTCTTATTGAGCTGATGGTGCTGTTTCTGATGCTGCCGAAGGTTCACCAGACCGATCCAAATACCCCGATAACCAGGTCAACAGGAAAGCAAGCACCACGATCAGTGCCCCGATCCACGGTGCATCCGTCAGCGCCATTCTTTCAACGACCACACCGCCGATGACAGATCCTAAAGCAATCCCCACGTTAAACGCAGCAATATTCAAACCTGAAGCGACGTCGACTGCGTTCGGATTATACTTGCCGGCAAGCTGCACCACATAAACCTGTAAACCAGGTACATTTCCGAACGCAAAGGCGCCCCAAACCAGAACCGTCAAGACGGCCAGTACAGGACTGTGCGCAGTCATGCTGAACACCAGCAAGGTCAGCGCCAGGGCCGCAAAAATCCACAGCAAAGCATTCACCGGTCCCTGCCGGTCAGCCAGCTTCCCGCCCCAGATGTTGCCAACCGCGACGGATACACCATACACCAGCATCACCAGACTGATAGCACCTTCCGCCAGCCCGGTGACCTGCTGAAGGATTGGCGCCAGATATGTGAACGCCACAAACGTACCCCCATAACCCACTGCAGTCATGGCGTAGACTAGCAATAACCGCGGATGGATCAGTACAGCCAGTTGCTGTTTCAGTTGTGCTGGCGGTGATTGCTTCAGATTGGAAGGGACGAGAAGCGCACTGCCGATCAAAGCAATCAGCCCCAGTAACGCCACAATCAGAAAAGTTGCCCGCCAGCCAAAAACCTGACCAATCCAGGTTCCCAGTGGCACACCCGTCACCAGCGCAACGGTCAGCCCCGTGAACATGGTCGCGATCGCACTGGCTTCTTTTTCTTTGCTCACCAGACTTGTCGCAATCGTCGAGCCGATAGAGAAAAAGACACCGTGGGCCAGACCGGTCAGAATTCGTGCTGCAATCAGAGATTCATATCCGGGGGCCAGCCAGGCCAGAAGATTCCCGCCAATGAACAACGCCATCAGTGCAAGTAAAACCGTTTTGCGCGGCCAGCGTCCGGTCAGCGCTGTCAGCACCGGTGCCCCAATGGCAACACCCATGGCATACAGGCTCACCAGCAACCCCGCAGAGGGCAGTGAAACCGACAAATCCTGTGCAATCGTGGGGACAAGCCCGACAATCACAAACTCTGTGGTTCCGATAGCAAACGCACTCAATGTGAGTGCCCAAAGTGCAAGCGGCATACATCAATTCTCCGTGATTTAAGATTGACGGCGAGTATGCCCAGCCTTATTTTTGTAAAAAACAGCACCAACAACAAATGACTTTATCGAAAATGACAATAATTTCCCGGACAGAAGAACTGGAGATTTTCCTGGCTGTCGTCGACAGCGGCGGATTTTCTGCAGCAGCAAATCAATTAAACATTCAGGTTGCCAAGGTTTCCCGGGCCATTGCGAGGCTGGAAACAGAACTCAGCACAACCTTGCTGACACGCACCACACGTCGGGTCGAACTCACTGAAGAAGGGCGCTTCTTTGCCGAACACATCCGCCATGGCCTGAGCCAGATTGCCGGTGCAGAAGAAAAACTTCGCCTGCTCAAAGGCAAGCCTGCCGGACGCTTACGGGTCGATTCGGCCAGCCCGTTCATCCTGCATCAACTCGTGCCTCATATGGCAGCATTTCAGGCGGCCTACCCGGACATTGAGATTGAACTGATTTCCAGTGAAAGCTTCATTGATCTGATCGAAAAGCGCACCGATCTGGCCATCCGGATTGGTGAGCTGAAAGATTCAAACCTGCATGCAAAATTCCTCGGACGCAGTCCGCTGCGGATTGTCGCCAGTCCGGGCTACCTGGCAGAGTACGGCACACCAGACAGTATTGAAGCCCTGAGTACACATCGCTGTATTGGCTTTGCCGTTCAGCCGAATCTGAACAAATGGCCCTTTGTGAACGGCCCCTATTCCCCGCGGATGCACATCCAGGGCAGCAGCGGGGAAACAGTCCGGCAACTGTGTCTGTCCGGGAATGGATTCGCACTGTTGTCAAACTTCATGGTGTGCCGCGATCTGGCCGCGGGCAGGCTGGTTTCTGTCCTTGAAGCAGACATTGCGACCCCCAACGACAGAGAACCGATTCATGCGGTGTATTACAGAAACACGGTACTTTCACCGCGTATTCGCGCTTTCCTCGACTTTATTGCGGAAAGACTGTGCCTTTAGCCACTGATTATTGTGAATTCTGAAATAGTTATTTGTTCGTTGTGGTCTTTTTCAAAGTGCAAAGGGAAGTAACCTGAGCAGCATCACTCACAATCCCAACAAGGAATACAACATGAATCACCCGATGCCGCATCTGGGCTTTGGCACTTTTCGTCTGGAAGGACAAACCGCATTTGACTCCGTCACCCTGGCGCTGAATGCAGGTTATCGCCATATCGATACGGCGCAAATCTATGGCAATGAGCAAGCCGTAGGCGATGCGATTCAGTCATCCGGTATTGCCAGAGAAGACATTTTCCTGACCACAAAAGTCTGGACAGACAATTTCAGCCGGGAATTATTCATCCCGAGCGTTCAGGAAAGCCTGCGTCAACTGGGTATGGCTGATATCGATTTGCTGCTGATTCACTGGCCGCTGAAGAATCAGGAAGTCGATATGGCGGACTATCTGGCCTCACTCAAGCAGGCTCAGGATCTGGGGCTGACCCGTCAGATCGGTATTTCCAACTTTACCATGGCTCACATGGAGCAAGCCGTTCAGATCCTGGGGAAAGATGTATTGCTGACCAACCAGATTGAGGTGCACCCGTATCTGCAAAACCGCCAGGTGACTGAATACTGTCGCGCCCTGGGCATGCGCGTCACAGGTTACATGCCGTTTGCCTACGGTGCTGTCCTGCAAGATCCTGTCATTCAGGCGATTGCAGAAAAACATCAGGCCACAGCAGCGCAGGTCGTTCTGGCTTGGATGCGTCAGCAAGGAT
Source organism: Photobacterium sp. CCB-ST2H9 (assembly GCF_023151555.2). Taxonomy (NCBI): domain Bacteria; kingdom Pseudomonadati; phylum Pseudomonadota; class Gammaproteobacteria; order Vibrionales; family Vibrionaceae; genus Photobacterium; species Photobacterium sp. CCB-ST2H9. Next base: position 1,460,050 of record NZ_CP100426.1, on the reverse strand, counting down.
TCGTCACCATCCCGTCTTCCACCAAACAGGCGAATATCGAAAGCAACCTGGACGCTGACAGACTGACGCTGGATGAAACCGATCTGGCGGCCATCGCCGCATTGGATCGTGGGCACCGAGTTGCAAATCCTGACTTTGCACCAGCATGGGACTAACGATCGCTGGTCTGGGTCATTGTTCCCGGCAACCGGATTGTAAACCGGCTGCCTTCTCCCAGCACGGAGTTCAGCTCAATACGGCCTTGCAGCGTATTTACCATGGCTGAAACCATGGCGAGCCCTAACCCGTACCCCGGCTGATGACGACTTCCTTCCACCCGGTACAAACGCCTGAAAATCAGCGCCTGATGCTCAGGCGCAATCCCCATCCCCTGATCGGTCACGCTGAACCAGACACCTGTCCCATCGTAACCACAGGCCAGCTGAACTTCAGTGCCAGCCGGGCTGTATTTCATGCTGTTATCCACCAGATTCACGACAATTTGTATCAGGCGTTTGGCGTCAGAGATGAAAGTCACAGCTTCTAAGCCGTCGGTGTCCAGCCGAATTTCCGCATCTTCAGCGACTTCCTCATACCAGGCTGCGACCTCCGACAATAATTGGGCCAGTTCAATCGGCTGTGTTTCCAGCACATGCCGTCCCACCTGTTCGTCATGAATCCGCATCAGGGTCGTCAGCATCTGATTCGCCTGCTGGGCTGATTCAGCACAATCAGACAGGGCGGAACGCAGGGAGGCTTCAATTTTCTCGGGCTGAAGCTTTGCTGTGTCCCGGCTCAATGCGGCCTCGGTGGTCAGTATCATACGAGACAATGGTGTCCGGACATCATGAGCAATGGCATCGACGGTTTGATCCATGCCTCGAACGGTTTCTTTCAGCCGATTGAGTACCTGCTGCACACTTTGACTGAGCTGACCCAGCGGGCCGCCCGATTCAAGCTCTGGCAGATCCGTTTCCAGCATCACATCCAGGGACCAGCCCCGAACCTGATCCACCCCTTTGGCAAGGCTGTGCAACGGCGACAGCGTTCGGCTCAGCAAACGCCAGACGATCAACGCAATCAAGCCAACCATCGCCGCCAACGCAACAAACAACCCGGTTCCCTGAACAAATAGCTGGGTCCGTCTGGGCGTGCCGTCCATAATGAGCCAGTACTGCGAAGGTTTGCCATCCAGTTTCAGACTTAGATAAGGCGCATGGCTGAATAAATGATACCAACGCCGGTTCATGGACTGATATGCAGAAACAGTTTCCGGTAAATCAGGCCGATCAGCACCACTGAGCCACTCCAACTCTCCCGAAGAGTCGGCCCGGACAACGCTGATCGCATTTTCGATGAGCCGGTTGGGATTATTGATGACCACATGTTCCAGTTTGGTATCAGATTCAAAAGTCAGAATACGCTGATATTCCTGCCCGAGTGAACTCAGCAGCTTCCGCTCCTGGTAATCGAGCAGATAGGTCAGGATGAACACCATCACAGCGTTGAGGAAGATAAAACAAATCAGCAGGGTCAGCAGAAAACGCTGAAACAGTGCCCGCTGAGCGGAACGGGAGGCCTGTTCAGCGTTCATGTCTGAGGACATAACCCACCCCGCGAATGGTGTGGAGTAAGGGCGCTGAAAAACCTTTATCGATTTTGCTGCGAAGACGGCAGACCAGCACATCCACGACATTTGTCTGGGGATCAAACTGAAATCCCCACACATGCTCCAGAATAATGGTTTTCGACAGCACCCGGCCCGGCTGGGTCATCAGTAATTTCAGGAGGGCAAACTCTCTGGGTTTCAGTTCAATACGCTGGCCATCGCGGCTTGCCTCCCGCGTCAGCAGATCCAGTGTCAGTCCCTGATAACACAGCGACTCAATACTGGCTGCCGACGACTGGCGCCGGAGCAACGTCTGGCATCGGGCTGCGAGTTCAGCAAAGGCAAACGGTTTGACCAGATAATCATCGGCACCGGACTGAAGCCCCAGCACACGCTCGTCGACTGAATGACGGGCACTTAAAATCAGCACCGGGGTCTGATGGCCTTCGCCCCGTAAACGGTGCAGCACTTCCATGCCATCCATCCCGGGCAACATCAGATCCAGAATGATCAAATCAAAAGCTTCCTGACAGGCAAGCAGATACCCCAGTTTGCCATCTGCACAGGCTGTCACCTGAAAATCCAGTTCTTCCAGCCCGTGACGGACGAACTCCCGAATCGACTGATCATCTTCGACCACTAAGATGTGCATCTCTTATCCTGTCTGTATGCCGCTGCGATATACCCAAGCCAGTTTTGATACTAACATGACGGTAAATTATCAAAGATTACAATCTGGTAATCTTCAGGCAAGTCTGTGGCAATTGAGGATAAGTTAAAGTCTTTCCATCTCCCATCCCAAAGAAGGATAGAACATGAAAACTCTGACTCCCGTATGCCTGGCACTGTCCGTGTTTGCTGCTTCAGCATCTGCAGCAACGACAGTCGCAGAAACCCACCTTTCTTCAAACGCAGCTTTCGAACTCGCCAAGTCTGCCGTCGCGCAATGCGCAAAAGATAATTACGCAGTGACGGCAACCGTCGTGGACCGTTCCGGAAGGGTTTTAGCTCAGTTGCGACAGAATCAGGCGGGACCGCATACGCTCGAAAGTTCGCGCAAAAAAGCCTTTACTGCAGTCAGCCTGAAGCAACCGACAGCGAACCTGATGAAACTGGTGAATGACAAACCACTCTTAGCGCCGCTGAAAGATATGGATGACAACCTGCTGCTGCTGGCGGGTGGTTTACCGATTAACGTCAATAACCAGGTCGTTGGTGCGATCGGTGTCGGTGGTGCGCCGGGCGGGCACTTGGATGCGGCTTGTGCAGAAGCGGCCATCAAGGCGGTCATCAAATAATTTGCCTGTCTGGCGATATCAATAACCGGCGGTATCGCCGGTTATTGTAATGAACTGAGCGTGATAGAGCGCTGAGAATGATTCCGTTTGTTTTTCAATCATCAACAGTGAGAATGATTCCGTTTGTTTTTCAATCATCAACAGAAAGTACAACCGGAATCGTAAGCGCCTCAATCATGGCAAGCGTTGTGGTTGCCTGGCAATTAAAGTCGTTTTCTTGCTCATACTTTTCCACCGCTTCCTTTGCAGTCTCGGCATCAATACTCTTGATATCTAACTCAAACCCTTGCTCAAATAATTGTTTCTCTTCTTCGTGAAAGGTTTCTGAATTGACATCAAGAAACGTATAAGCTTCATGTTTTGTATAAAAATGAAATGTTTTCATTCTGTGTGCCCTTTTCATCAGATAGCCACGGTGAACCAGATATATCGATGGGATTAAAAATGTTCTTATCATCTGGTCGTCCAGCGATGAAATGGATCAGCGCTCAGATGAAAAGGCAATCTTGTCGAACATAAAATCAAATGCACCGGATTGGTGTTTATGGCGGCACTGCTCGACGGCTCTGTACTTTTGAATCGCTTCAGCGACTTCAGGGGCAGTGATCAGGAAATTTTCTTTCTCAAACCCTTGTTCAAGCAGCTGAGATTCACCTTCCCGATAATCAGGCGCATCAATCTGAAGACAGGTATAAGACTTTTTCCTGGTAAAAAACTGATAGGTAGCCATCGTTACTCGCAGTCCCGTTCATAAATAATGAAAATAAAAATTGGCTTTTACTGACGTTGACTTACAGGTGAACCCGGCGCTGAGAATCTAATTGATATTCATGATTTTCTGGTAGGACTTTTATCAAATGAAATGTTTTTTTCGAGTCACTTCACGGTTCCAAGCCATTCAGTCTCGTTTGAAATCCCACCAGCAGTTCAAAATGCTTTAGAGATCCGCACCTTCAGCACATAAGGCTCTGCTGGTGCGGTGATGGCAATCCATCAGGATGAAACAACCAACCGACCATTTACAGGCTGAACCGGACGGTTATTACTATGCCCCAGGACCCGGTATAACGCCTGGATCTGATCTGCCGAAACCGTCTGAGGCTGTTTGAGCACAATCCAGCGAACCCCTTCAGTACACGGCGGAGTCGTCAGCGAACCACTGAAACGGTAATAATCCTGTTTTGCCGGAAGCATCTGTCGCGCATCCACCTTTTGATTCAGAGAAACGGCTTTCCCGGCTACAGTCGGCATTTGTGTCCAGATATCAGCCAGCGTTTGATTGGCTTCACCTTCTTTAAACATCACAGCGATGACTGCCAGATTGCCGTTTTTATCCGCGTGAACAAAATGGCCTTCCAGCGGGAAAGACTGCCCCCGGATATGGTTCTCGCTCGGCGTGTGAAAATGAAACTGCTTCAGCTCAAACTGCTGGCCGTCCAGTGTCAGATAACTCCCCGGCGCATAATTCACCTGCACTGTATGTCCATTATCAATAACACTTGCCGACGCCGGCTGATAGTGCAATGAGAGCGGTGGTAATTGGCCCACAACCACTGCAGACAGATCAATCGGAGACTGATTTTTCCCCGTTGCGCATGTTGCAAAATCGCCACTGAGCGTCGCCCAGTGATCCGGTCCATTTGCCCCTTCGTATCCCCATGAATGCTCCGCAGCCTGTGCAACGGAGACACTTTGCAGCCCAATGAACAGACTGATCAACTGAACAACTTTTCGCATATTTCTGTTTTTCCTGTTGAATGGTTCCATAATTCAAAATTTACATTGCTAAAAATTTCGGGACATGACTACATGCTCCCGAAGCATGACAGCCATCCTGAATCAGATATCATCCGCTGCAATGAAACATCGAATTAACTAATAAATACTGCCTGAGATTCAATCATAAAATTCAAATTGAATTTATTATTTGCTCGTCATCAAACAAAACCATGCAACAAAAAAAACTTAACAATAAATATGCAAAAAGAAGACAAAATCGAATAATTTAACCTGATACTCACCCCAACATAAAAATATATTTACACTGAGTGTAAAAAAATAAGATTAAATATAAAATCAACCTAATAGATGTTTCAATTTGTAACAAATTGAAATAAAAAGAACAATGGTTCCAAATAAACCCACTATTTATTTACAAACGCTTTTGATAAGAATTCAGGCTCATATTGCATAGCAAAGGAACGAACCATGTGCTGGTTCATTTTCCATAACTCAAATCACAGACTGAAAGCTCAGTCCACCAATTCAACACCTAAACTTTCAAGCAGATGCAAGGCTTCAAATCGGGAAAACCTGGCACCCTCAACGGAGTTCTCCAGCACATGAATATTGTATTGAGTCGATTCAGTGAAATCGACGCGGCGCAGATCCGTTCGCATAAACAGGCTATGCGTGAAATCACAATACGTCATTGAGGAATGTTTGAAGTCCCCTTCCCTGAAATCAACATCGTGAAGTTTGCATTCATCCAGAACAAGCTCGTTCAGGGTCAGACCAAAAAATGAACCATCATTCAGAATACATTTCCGAAATTTCAATTCATGGTCAATATTGAATGCTGGCCAATTTGCCTGCGTCCAATCGACACCGACTAATTTACATTCAACAAATGAGACCCCAAAAAAACGCGTCTGCGGTATCTTCAGCAGACTCAGATTACACCGATAAAACTGACAGTTAATAAATTTACAATTTTTGAAGGTCGACTCTGAAAAGTGACAGTCATGAAACTCGCAATCCTCAAACTCAACCCCATTGAACGCTGACAATGAAAGCAATAGTTTGCCGAAATTTTCATCATAATACTGTTCATGATCGGCAATGCGGTTCACTTGTGCTCCCATAAGCCTTAGTCCTCTGAAACAAAATCATAGACGACGACACGGCCAGGTAGAATTTCGCTTTGGCTGGTGCCCCGTCTCCGTACAACGGGTGACTGAAAATGACTTCAGTCTGTCCGTTTTTTACCTTACTCAGATTCTGATGTTGGCAGCACAAGATCAAACATACGTTTTAACTTATCGATGCGCTGGTTGACTTTGTTCGCAGCCCCATCCAACGTATAACCATCGTCTATCAACTCTTGTATCAATATGATTTTTTTCACATTAATCAGATCATACTGACGCGTCGAACTGTTTCCTGAGGTTGTCTCGATATACCCCTTCTCCTGCCAATAGCGAATCTTTCGGGTTGGGACACCGGTAATATCCGATGCTTCATGGATACCGACTTTCACTTTCTTTAAAAATTGTTGGTATTGATTCTCTGCCCCAAGACTGTCTTCAAGGATCATACTCAGCTCACTTCCCTTATCACCATTTAGTCATAGCATCTACCAAAAGCACTCGTTGCAGATTATTACTTCTACCTTTATCAGATATTCAGTCAATAACACCAACGACTCTAATTGGTCCGACTTGAGCTCTATAGTAGACCAATTGGTGTTTATGCTCAAAATCGATATTAGACGTAAAAGTGTAACAATCGGCGAACAGCACATACATGCAATGAAACTATTGACATAATGACAAACCTGCAATTACATTAATTGTCGTCAAGTTACAATTAATGAAGCTAGGGTTCACGATGAATACAAAATACAATTACTACCTCATCCTCTTTGTGGTTAGCGCAATCGCAGTTGTCTCACAGCTGTATCTCCTTCTCCCCGTCAGTCAGCTGCTCGCAGATGTCTTTCATTCCAGAACAGAATCAATTGTCTTATTGACCAGTTGCTTTGGGTTCGCCTATGCCAGCGGTTTTCTCTTCTGGGGACCGTTATCAGACCGCTTCGGTCGCAAGGCTGTACTGGTTGCAGGGATGGCAGGATTATCCGTCACCACCATCATTGTTGCCTTAAGTCAGCAATATGAATGGGTGCTCACATTGCGCATCATCCAGGGTTTTATGGCCGCTTCTTTCCCGCCGGTGGCCCTGGCCTTTATCGGGGAATCCTTTCCGGAGAAAATGCGCATGAAAGGGATTGCCTGGTTAAGCTCTGCATTCCTTTTATCTGCACTGGTCGGACAAACTCTGGGCGCAGCAATGATTGAGGACTCCCTGCAAAATGTCATGCTGCTTCTTTCCAGCGTCTATATTCTGAGCCTGCTTGCCTGCAGCCGCTTACCTGGCTCACAGAGCCAAAACACGCCCAAGGTGAATGCCAAGGGGTATTTCAATATTCTTTTCGGAACCGTCACCAATCTCCGGTTATTACGGATCTATCTGGTTGCACTGGTTTTGCTGGGCAGTTTCGTGACCTTATATGCCACACTCACGTCCCAACATGCCGGCGGTTTTATTTTTGAGAACCTGCAGGTCAATGATTTAAGGCTCTATTCAATTCCGTGTATGTTTATGCCGCTTCTGATTGGCCGTTTCATCGTCAGACTTGGTGCCCTGACAACCGTTTTCATATCAGTCATCACAGCTTCTCTGACGCTGTTCCTGCAGATGCAAACTTCGGACAGTGTTGTATTCATCATTCTGCACTTAATTTTTGTCTCTTCCATTGCTTCGGCCGTCCCGAGTGTCATCAGCCTGGTCAGCCAGACTTCAGACGCGAGTAACCGCGGACTAGCCGTATCTTTATACACTTTCACACTCTTCATTGGCGCAAGCATTGGCGCAGTCATCCCGATGCACTTTGGAGAAAAAGGCGTGCTCTACTTTTCAGCATGTTTAGTTTTGTCTGCATTACTGAATGTACCGCTGTCTATTTTCAGGAAGGAAAAAAGTAGATATGCGAGCTAACCCGTCGGTTTTTTCATTCGCCTGTTTCGGCTTAGCGTTATTACTGATACCGGCACAAAGCGCAGCAACACAAACACTGAATTCGAAGACAAAGGAATATAAAACCATGACAAACTATCAGGCTTGGATTGAAGAAGATTATGCTCCGGTAAAAACATTTTCAGGCGCGATGGATGGCACAGAGGTTACCGTCACCCGATATGAAGACAACACAGACAACCCGTTCATCCTGGGTGGAGAACACATCACATTTGTTTCAGATAAAGGAGGGAAACTAAAAGGCTTAGCCCGGATTCTTGGTTTATATCAATTGGAGAACACCACATTACCAACTGAAAATGAGTCAAAGAATATTGCGATGAATTTTCTTGAATCAAATGCACCAGACTTACTTCAAAACATGAAAGTTCAATGGATTAAGCCACATGATGAAGAAGTAATGATTGATAACAAAAAAATTATCATCACAGGCATGAAAGTGAAATGCCGTAATCTTGATGATGGAAAATATTTCTGGGTTATTGTCGGACACGATAATTCAGTGATGGTTTTCGAAAGGGACATTGTCTGGGACTTTTTTAAAGCCGGCAGACAAACAGAAAAATGGCTGCATGACAGCTGGTTAAAATCTCAAATATAGAAATTCAAATCGAAAGGGAAAAACAATGGAAAATATCAATACTCTATTTACTATCGTTGGCGATAAATTAACAAACTATAACGCATTCCCACAATGCATTACGTATAGTGAAATGATAGAGTTCATTGACAAAGGGAACTTTCTGGATTCCTACTATCAAATTGGACAAGGATTGTCCGAGGAATCCATTAGCTTTCTGATCGCAAAGTTTGAACGTCATGGCGGATCTCACCTTTTAGTGAATGGCAGAGATAAACTGTTCAGCTATGCATCAAGGAAGGAAACCCATAAATATAAAAAAGAGAATATTTTGATCACCTCTCCGGAGCGGGTCGATGAATATCATTACCATTTAAATCTGGTGATGGATGAAAGAGGTGAATTACTGCAAGATCATCTCACCGGTTACCATATCCAGGGCATGGTTCTGATTGAAGCGGCCAGACAAGCATTCCTCGCTGTCACAGAAAAATTCTTTTACAGTGATGAATTGCCGTCTTCGCACTATTTCGTTATCAATTCAATGAACACAAGCTATCAGGCTTTTGTTTTTGCGGTTGATACTGAGATCAAATACTCAATCATTGAGCATGCGAATAAACCTGGCAGAGATTTTTATTCCGTAAAAATTGAGTTCTTCCAGAATGAAACCGTCTGTACGACAGTTGATGTTGAATTTACAGTTTTTGAATCTGCACGGCTTGAACAAAAAGAATTTCAGCTCGCACAAAATGCGATTTCATATGCGACGAATCATCTTGAATCAAACATCGTGAGAAAGGCTGGATAATATGACCCGGATTGCAGCTTTCTATGATGTTGATGAAACCATAATTAATATAAAAAGCATGTTTAGCTTTCTACAGTTTTTTTATCAATCATGCGACGGTCAAGATAAAGGACGTTCTCGGTTTGAATCGATGATGAAATCGTTTCAGACCATGGCAAAAGAGCGTTCACGTGCAGAGGTCAATCGTTACTATTATCAGCAATTTAAAGGATTCAACCGAAATTCATTCATTGACATGACCCAATCCTGGTTTCAAGAAGTTCATCAATCCGATAATTTCTTTATCAATGAAACATTAGAGACGCTTCGTTGGCATCAGGCACAAGGACATCTCATCGTATTTGTCTCTGGTGCAAGTCATGAAATTTTGCGTCCGTTGGCCAGCCTGCTGAATGTACAGCATATATTAGGCGTCCAATTGGAAACACAGGATGACCTATTCACAGGTGCAATTATCCCGCCTCAGACAATCGGTGAAGGGAAAGCAGAAGCGGTAAAATATTTTATGGAAAAACATCAGATTTGTGCTCGCGAAAGCTTTGCTTATGGCGATCATCACACTGACATTCCCATGCTTCAGTGTGTGGGTCATCCTCATGTCCTGCGTGGTGACGATGTACTTGAACAATGGGCATCCGAAAACAACGGTTCTTTTATTGAGGTCATCCATTGAAGTCTTTCTATTTATTTAAAGCGGCGATTGTTACCGGCTTAGCCATGTGGCTGACAATCGCAGCAACCAATAACTTATTGGATAGCGGCACAAATCAGTTTTTGCTGTCATCCATGTTTAAAATGGAAGGGTTGATTGCCGACCCTGTTTTTGGAAATGGTCTTGAGTCAAGAGCGATTCACATCAATGGAATTGAAAAAATAGCGCTTTCGGTCATTATATTGGTTCAATACATTGTCTCGCTCTCCTTATGGTATGCCTCCTATTGTTACTTCAAAGCTTTTGCTTTGAACGGATGTGAGGTCAAAGCAATCAGTGTGACCAATATTGCACTGTCACTTTTTGCCATGATTTGGGTCTGTTTCCTGTGCGGCGGGTTATATTTTGGTTATTGGCTAAAATTTTCCGGCCCGCAAGGTGTCCATTTCACCTTACTGATTATTTCAATCATCGCTTTTGTGATGAACAACATTCCCTCACTGAAATGGGAAGCCGCACATCAGTAATTGATTTCCAGTCGCACTGATGAGTGCTGATATGACAAAAAAAGCCCGTTCCGGTACACATCCGGAGCGGGCTTTTTATCTCAGCCAAACAATCAGACTGAGCAAAGATCACGATGTTAACTCTTTACTGTTTCGACACAGCCATTATCGATAACTGATCGCGTACATGCGGCAATATTTACCCTTTGAGCCTGACCAGACTTCATCCGGCAAACCAAAAGCCATAACGGATGTTTTTGCCTGATAGGCCGCAATCACCATCGATAAATTTGCCTGGAAACCCGGATCGGTCTTCCGCAGCCAGTAACCGCTCGGGCACGTTGCTTCAGGTGACGCGAGTTTAAATACAACATCACCATCGCCGTATTCAGAATACGAAGTTACCTCTTTAATCGTCGATACCGTTGATCCAATATAGTTTTGATTCACTGCATAGCTGTGAAAAGACATCAGCCCGAATACCAAAGCAGCCCAAAATTTCATTCCATTCATCCTTAATCAATCTACCCCAAATAAAACCAAGTGCATATTGAACCACAGAAGGTAACCGTGATCACCAAGGCGAGGAACATCAGAAGAAAAAAACCGCTCTGGTCCGAAACCCGAGCGGTTTTTCATCACAATTGAGTGCTATTCTTTAGACCGCAATCCGTTGTTGAGTCGTGGCATCAAAGTAAACGGCTTTAGACAGATCAATACAAAATGGCAGCGTATCACCAACATTCGCATTGAAATCTGGGGAAATACGACACGCGACCTCTTGCCCATTCATCGTCACCATCGCAATCGTGTCCGGACCGGTTGGCTCCAGAACATCGATCGTCAATGGCAAACTGGCACAGGTTTCCCCTTCTGCCATTTGCTCGGTGATATTCTCCGGGCGCAGTCCGATGACAATCGATTGTCCGTCCCGCTCCCGCAACGATGCCGGGAGTGGCAAGTCAAAAGTATCGCTGCCGAGTTGAACCTGCGCGATGGGTTTATCCTGTGCGTCTAAATCGACCTGAGTATGAATGAAGTTCATCGACGGTGACCCCATAAACCCGGCAACAAACATATTGTTGGGCTGGGTATAGATTTCTTTTGGCGTACCCAGTTGCTGCAGTTCACCATCCTTCATGACGGCAATCCGGTCCGCCAGCGTCATGGCTTCAATTTGATCATGCGTGACATAAACAATGGTGGTACCGAGCTGCTGATGCAAGCGTTTGATTTGAGTCCGCATTTCGACCCGGAGTTTGGCATCCAGGTTCGACAGCGGTTCATCAAACAAATACAGCTTCGGCTGGCGCGCCAGTGCACGACCCATGGCAACCCGCTGGCGCTGCCCGCCTGATAACTGTGCGGGTTTACGATCCAGGAGGTGATCGATTTGCAGCATGGACGCCACACGGTCCACTTCCTGCGCAATCTTTGCCTTGTCCAGCTTTCGAATTTTCAGACCAAAGGCGATGTTATCGCGAACCGACATGTTCGGGTACAGCGCATAAGACTGAAATACCATAGCAATGTCGCGATCTTTGGGTTCGACCTGCGCCACATCGATACCATCAATCATAATTTCACCGGAACTGATATCTTCCAGACCGGCAATGGTGTTCATCAATGTGGATTTTCCGCAACCCGAGGGACCAACCAGGATCAGAAACTCTCCGGAATCTATGCTGATATCAATTCCTTTCAGCGTCTCAATCTCAGCATTACGGTAAGTTTTGCGAATCTGTTTTAAAGCGAGTGTCGCCATAATGGTTATCCTTTCACTGATCCCGCGGTCAGACCGCGTACAAAATACTTCCCTGCCAGCACGTACACCAAAAGTGTCGGTAAGGCGGCAATAATGGCGGCGGCCATGTCAACGTTATACTCTTTCACCCCGGTACTGGTGTTCACCAGGTTATTCAGCGCCACGGTAATGGGCTGTGTTTCGGCACCGGAATACACCACGCCGAACAGGAAATCATTCCAGATCGCGGTGAACTGCCAGATCACCGTCACCATAATGATGGGTGTCGACAGCGGCAGCAGAATACGGAAGAAAATGGTAAAGAAGCCTGCACCGTCGAGCTTGGCCGCTTTCACCAGTTCATCAGGCACGCCCACGTAAAAGTTACGGAAGAACAGCGTCGTGAACGCCAGGCCATAAATCACGTGCACCGTCACCAGCCCCGCCGTGGTGTTCGCCAGACCCAGCTTGCCGAGCAGCGCTGCCATCGGCAGCAAAATCACCTGAAACGGAATGAAACAGCCGAACAGCATCAGGCTGAAAAACAGCTGAGAACCGCGAAACTGCCATTTACTGATCACATAACCGTTAAATGCGCCCAGCAGTGTTGAAATCGCAACCGCCGGGATCACCATCTGAAATGAATTCCAGAAATAGCCTTTGATGCCGTCACAGCTCACACCGGTACAGGCGCCGGACCAGGCTTTATTCCAGGCATATCCCACCCATTCCTGAGGCAGTGACATCAGGTTGCCGCTTTTAATGTCCGGCAGCGTTTTAAATGATGTCATCACCATCACGACCAATGGCATCAGGTAAACCACACAGAAAAAGAGCAGTCCGCTGTAAATCGCCATCCGGCCAAGCGTGAAATGCTTATTCATGATTTTTTCTCCCGCAATTCCGAGTAGAGGTAAGGCACCAGAATCGCCAGAACACCAGCCAGCATCATGATGGCACTGGCAGCCCCCAGACCAATCTGGCCGCGGGTAAAGGAGTGGGCATACATAAAGAGTGCAGGCAGGTCAGAAGAATAACCCGGGCCACCCGCCGTCAGAGCAGTTACCAGATCGAAACTCTTAATCGCAATGTGCGAGGTAATAATGACTGCGCTGAAAAAGACCGGACGCAGACAAGGCAGAATAATTTTCCAGTAAATGACCGGCATGCTGGCACCATCCATTTGCGCAGCTTTCATGATTGAGGAATCAATTCCGCGCAGACCCGCCAGAAACATCGCCATCACAAAGCCGGACGACTGCCAGACTGCAGCAATCACTAGGGTATACACCGCCATATCCTGGTCCACCAGCCAGTGAAACTGAAAGTCGGTAAAGCCCCAGTCGTGCATCAGTTTTTCAATGCCCAGTCCCGGGTTCAGAATCCATTTCCAGGCCGTCCCCGTCACGATGAAAGACAAAGCCATCGGATAAAGATAAATCGTGCGAATCGCGCCTTCCTGACGAATGTTCTGATCCAGCAAAATTGCCAGCCCCACGCCAAGTACGATGGCGATGAACATGAACATCAGGCCAAAAATCCCCAGATTGGTGACCGAGGTGAGCCAGCGATCGTTGTCCATCAGTTTTTCGTATTGCAGCAAACCGGCAAAGTTAAAACTGGGCAGAAAACGGGAATTGGTCAGCGACAAGTAAAAGGTCCAGAACATAAAGCCGTAAATACAAACCACAGTGACCAGCATGGTCGGGGCCAGCACAATTTTTGGCAGCCACTTCTGCAATCTGTCCGCCAGACCGGGTCTGGCAGCTTTCAGTTTGGTCAGCGACAAGGTGTGCTCCATAGTGCGTCCTTGATTTGGGTGACATCTCAATCACGTGATTTCCCGGGCAACAACAGCCCGCAGCGCTGAAATTCAGCACCGTGAAGTCACGTGAATCAAAAAATGCGGGCCGGTATTCAGCCCGCTGACGGTTGATTAAATGGCGGCTTTTACGGCTTTGGCCAGTTGTTGCGCGGCTTGTTTCGGATCAGCATCGCTATCGTTGAAGAAGTTAGTGACCACATCATAGATTGCGCCCTGAACATAGCTGGTTGTCGCCAGACCATGCGCCATACTTGGCACCAGATCACCTGTTTTCGCAGATGCCTTGAAGGTTGCCATCGAATCCAGCGCACACTGGTCGAACTTATCCATATTCATATCCAGACGAACCGGAATTGAACCTTTATTCAGGTTAAACACTTCCTGGAAGTCTTTATCCAAAATAGTTTTCGCCAGATGTTTCTGAGCGACTTCATTGTCTTTATTGTTCAGTTTAAAGAAGGCAAAGCTGTCAATGTTGAAGGTAAACTGGTTCGCCGTGCCTGGAGTCGGTGCGCAAATGTAGTCTTTACCCGGCTTTTTCCCGGCCGCAGCAAACTCACCTTTTGCCCAGTCACCCATGATTTGCATGGCGGCATCTCCGTTGATCACCATTGAGGTGGCAATATTCCAGTCACGGCCCGGAGAATTGTCATCAATATAGTTGTGCATGCGCTGGAAGGTCGCGAAGGTTTCCACCATTTTCGGACCGGACAGCACACCCATATCTAAATCGACAAAGGCTTTGTTGTAATCTTGCGACCCCAGCACATCCAGCGCCACGGCTTCAAACAACGTTGCGTCCTGCCATGGCTGCCCCCCATGAGCCAGCGGAATAAATCCGGCTGCTTTGATTTTGTCTGCCGCGGCAAAAAATTCTTTCATGTTCGTTGGCACTTGCGCACCGGCTTTTTTGAATACCTCAGGGTTGGCCCAGAGCCAGTTCACACGGTGTACATTCACCGGGACGGCCACATAATCACCATGGTATTTCATCACTTTCGTCACGACTGCAGGCAGAACGTCATCCCAGTGACCCGCTTTTGCAACATCATCCAGTGTGGTCAGGAAGCCAAGATCACCCCACTCCTGAATATCATGGCCTTTAATCTGTGCCGCAGAAGGCGGATTCCCCGAAACCGCGCGGGTTTTCAAAACGGTCATCGCACTTTCACCGCCGCCACCGGCAACCGCGAAGTCCTTCCAGCTATCTCCCTGTTTTTCTAGCATTTGTTTCAAAACAGCGGCGGACTTGGCTTCACCGCCGGAAGTCCACCAGTGAAGGACTTCAACTTCACCCGCATGCGCCATAGAACTTACCGCTGCAAAGGTCATTGCAATCAGTGATTTTTTCAGTGTAAAGGTACGATTCTTTATCATTATGATGTTCTTCCTTGTGTTCAGGTTGAATGCTGGCGTGCAGGGTACGGCGAGCCAGTCCTCCTGAGTCTACCCATCCAAGGAAAACGCACTGTAACAAAAGGAAACCCAAACGTAACACACAAGTAACATTATCATTTTTAATCTTTAGAAGCAGAGACTTGCAGTGTTAACAAAATGATAAAAAGTGTGAGGTGAGTTGGTGTGAGTTATATATCTATGTCTGATGAATCAGGAATTCCTGCCTGCGCTGAAATCACAAAGCAGTGGCGGCATCCAAACATCAAACGCCGTCACTCCTGCGAAGGCAGGCGTCCGGAAGAGAAGAAAACACAGTCCGGCCATTTGCCTTAATCCTCAGGCAAACGGCCTGGCAGTTCAGTGCTCATACGTCACCGGGGCAGTAAAAATATAGCCGTTTCCGCGCATGGTTTTGATGAATTTGGGCTGTTTGCCACTGTCGCCCAGCCGCTGACGCAACCGGCTCAGCTGAACATCAATGCCCCGCTCGAACGGCAACGCCTCCCGACCGCGGGTGGCGTTCGAAATCGTGTCCCGGTCCAGCACTTCATTCGGACGGGATAAGAACAGCATCAGCAAGCTGAAATCCCCCCCGGTCAGCTCAAAGTCCTGCTCCGTTTGCAGGTTATACAAGCGATGGGACAGCGTCTCCAGCCGCCAGTGACCAAAACGAATGGTGCGCGGCAATGTAGCGGGTTGCTGAAATTCATCCTGTGCAACCGGCCGTGTCCGCCGTAACAGCGCTTTGATTCGTGCCAGCAACTGACGCGGACTGAACGGTTTGGCGATGTAATCGTCGGCCCCGATCTCCAGGCCCAGAATCTGATCCATTTCATCAGACGCTGCCGTCAGCATCATAATGGGCACTTCAGAGGTTTTACGCACAAACTGGCACAGAGTGAAGCCGTCATCCCCCGGCATCATCACATCCAGCAAAATTAAATCCGGGTCGTCGGCCTCCAGCCGTAGTTTCATCGCGATCCCATCTTCAGCCGTGATCACGGCATAACCGGATTTTGTCAGGTACTCTTGCAATAACTCGCGGATTTCAACGTCGTCATCCACAACAAGAATGGTCTTTGTCGACATCTTGGTGTTCTCTTTCCTTGTACACGTCAGATCCCAGACTCCCTTCAGATGCCGGTCCAACGGCTTCTAAGGTGGCTGAGGTTTATTGTTTTTATTGGCAGTGTTATTCATTACAGACATGAAATCACGACTGATACCGCAAAAGTTTGAGGCGGGTAAAGTTTTCCTCTGAGATTGAAAGCAGAAAGTCGCCAACCACTTTCTCTCATACGCCATTCAGGCATAATGTCTGAAAAACTCATAAATAAGAAAAGAAGTGCCTATATGCTGACCATTCAAGACGCAACTTTCGACGATCATCAGGCCATCGCAGATCTGCACATCCAGAACTGGCAGATGGTGTACCGCCACGACTTATCTGAGCAGTACCTGACGCAGGACATTCATCAGGACAGAAAGCAGGTATGGCATCAACGACTCATCCAGCCGATGGAAAAACGACATATTCTGGTCGCAAAGCAGGACAATCAGCTCTGTGGTTTCATCTGTATTGAGCTGGATGCACACCCTGAACTCGGAACGCTGATCGATAACCTGCACGTCAGCCCGCAGACGAAGGGACAAGGCGTTGGAAAGCTGTTACTGAAAACGGCTGCCGGAATCATTGACCAGAAAGCACAAGGTCAGGGTATCTATCTGGAAGTGCTGGCTTCGAATTTGCCGGCCATTGGTTTTTACCAGCGCGTCGGGGGCACCGAATACTGTGCGCAAACCTGGCAGGCACCGGATGGCACCGTGGTCGATGAGTTTGTTTACAACTGGTCCGGAACAGACCGGCTGGTATGCTGATCTCACTGAGCCGGGCATCTGCCCGGCTCACTATCCGACTGCAATGACTTACAGTTCAACAATCAGTTTGCCCTGATTCTCTCCGGAGAACAGCAGGTTAATGCCTTCAATTGCGCTGTCCAGACCGTGCAGCGTATGCGCGCGGTATTTCAGCTGACCAGCCATCAGATGTTCAGCCAGCTTCTGTCCGTATTCCGCAAAACGGTGGTAATGATCCGGCATGGTAAAACCCTGAATCATTAAACGCTTACGAACAATGTTCATCCAGTTGGGACCCGGCAGCGGCGTCGCGGTATTGTAATCGGCAATCATGCCGCACACAGCAACACGGCCATGAGCATTCATCCGGTGATAAATGTGCTGCTGGGCCGCACCCCCGGTGTTTTCGAAAAACAGATCGATGCCATCCGGGGTTGCTGCTGCCAGCTGCGCTGCAAAATCAGGAGCTTTGTAGTTGATCGCAGCATCAAAACCCAGTGTTTCGGTCAGCCACTGACACTTCTCATCACTGCCCGCGATCCCAACAACCCGCACGCCTTCGAGCTTCGCCAGCTGACCGACCATCGAGCCCACAGAACCCGCGGCACCCGTCACAACTAAAGTCTGTCCTGCTTCAGGTTTCAGCACTTCATAAAGACCGTGGTAAGCCGTAACGCCCGGCAGTGCCACGACAGACAACAATGCTTCCTGCGGCACTGTAACCGGCACCGGTGAAAGGCCGCCTTTGGCAACAAAATATTCGGTCCAGCCCATCATCCCCATCACACGGGTACCCACCGGAAAATCAGGATGACGGGATGCCACCACATCACCGATACCACTGGAGCGCATCACATCACCCAGTTCTACCGGCGGGATATAACTTTCCCGATCCGCACTCATCCAGCCGCGCATCGCAGGATCCAGCGACATATGGGTCTGCTTGACCAGAAACTCGCCTTCCGCCAGTTCAGGCATTGATTGGGTGACTTTTTCAAATACATCCGGCGTGATACGGGTGTCCGGACGTTTTTTCAGAAGAATCGCGTTATAGCTCATGATCTTGTTCCTCGCTTTGCGTTGAGGCACACTCTAACTCTTGCTGAAAATGAAAATAAGACAGCAGATTTAGGAAACACTTTTGCTTAAACTGGAAAAATAACCAGAGAGAAATCGCATGGACAAACTCAAAGCCATGGAAGTTTTTGCCACAACCATCCAGTGTGGCAGCATTTCCGGTGCCGCCAAACAGTTACAGTTGCCGGTCTCCAGCGCATCCCGTCATCTCAGCTGGCTGGAAGAAACCCTGGGTTCCGAGCTGATGAAACGCAGCACCCGGGCCATCAAACTGACGGAAGTCGGCCAGGCCTATCTAACCCAGTGTCAGCGGGCTCTCGAGCAAATCCGCCAGGCCGAGGAACTCGTCCAGACCTACCAGCATACACCTTCAGGTATCCTGAAAATCAGCTGTATGAGCCATTATTTTGAGAATCAGATGCTGCCTCATCTGAGTGAATTTGAATCGCTGTATCCGGATATCCGTCTGGATATTGATGTGTCGGATAAAGTGAATGATCTGTCGCAGGCTGAAATCGATATCGCAATTCGGGGGGGCTATATGCCGGACGAGCGAATTCACGCCCGCTGGCTGTGTGATAACACGCCGCATCTGTGCGCCAGCCGCCAGTATCTCGACATGTTCGGAATGCCCGCAAGCCACGAGGAATTGCATCAGCATCAGCTGGCTTTTTACCGGGGTCCAAGCCAGATCCTCCGCTGGGGAATCGTCCGACAGGGCCAGTGGATGGCGATGAATCTCACGCCCTATGTGGTGACCAACTCCGGCCGGTACATTCGCGAACTCATGATGGCAGGCAAAGTTATGGCGCTGCTGCCGGACTGGGCGACCCAAGAGGACAGAGACAATGGCGAGCTGGTTAAAATTGATTTACCTCAGCCTGCGTGTCTGTCCACCGAAAAACTCGGGATTCACCTGCTCTATTACAAGCCAAGGTATCAGGTGCCCAAGATCAGAGCCGCCGTGGATTTCTTCACCAAAAAACTGCTCACCCAAAAGCTCATTCCACAGCCAGATCATGGTTTATGAGGTCTTTGCTTCCAGCAGGACTGCACCTGTCCCTTCTTCGGCCAGCGCATCATCCGGGTTTCGCAGCTGGCATTTTTTCAGCGACAGGCAACCGCAACCAATGCACTCTCCCAGAGAATCCCGCATTTTCTGCAGCTTTATGATCCGTTCATCCAGCTGCTGTCGCCAGAGACTCGCCATCTCCTGCCACTCTTCCTGTGTCGGCGCATGATCTAACGGCAAGTGGGACAATGCCGCGCCGATCTCTTCCAGCGACATGCCCAGCTGCTGGGCCGTTTTGATCACAGCAATCCGGCGCAACACACTGCGGTCATAGCGGCGTTGATTGCCCGGATTTCGCCAGCTTTGAATCAGTCCTTTTTGCTCATAAAAATGCAGCGTTGATATTCTGACGTCTGCACGCTGTGCCACCTGTCCGACCGACATGTCCATTGCTTTTCCTGTCCCCAAGTAAAAATCTGTTTTTCCGCCTTGACCTCAAGTTTACTTGAGGTTTTAAGCTCTGCCCACCATCAAGAAAAATAAAAGGAAATCATCATGTCAGGGACTGTCACCTATCTTACCGGCCGCTTTTTTGACGGAATTTCTTCAGGCATGTTTATGCTGGCGTTACCCTGGGTCATGCTCAGTCAGGGGGATATGGGCGTATTTGTTGCAACGGTTTCACTGGTCTGCACTGCGTTATCATTTTTCGCGACGCCATTCACCGCAACTCTGATCGACCGCCATTCCAGAAAAGCCATTCTGGTCACCATTCAGATCATTCAGTCGTCCACCGCCCTGGCAGTGCTGGTCGCATTTTTGTTTCAGGCCGATTCCATCTGGCTGCTGGCGCTGGCACAACTGATTTTCTGGCTGACCAACGATATAGCCTGGAGCACCAACAATGCCTTTACCCAGGAAAACTATGACAAAACCGACTACGCAAAAGTGACCGGCCAGCAGGAAGTCGTGATGCAGCTCACCACACTGGGAGCCGGGGCTGCCGGGATTGTGCTGCTGAGTCTCTGGTCCATGCGAGAATTTGCCCTGCTGGCCACCCTGGCTTCCGGCATCGCTGCAGTCAGTTATCAGCTCACACCATATCGGCGTCAGCTGATGACGCATCGACCTCAGGCATTCTTCCGTCAACTCTCGGACAGCCGCCAGATCTTCGCCCGTCAGCCGGCTTTTTATCTCTTTCTGGCGCTCTCGTGCCTGACATATCCGATGCTGTCTTATCTGGCGAAGCTGGTTCCGGTCTATTTTTCCGAGCAGCACATCAGCGGCAGCTGGTTTGCCTCCTGGTCTCTGAGCTACGGCATCGGCGCCTTGATCACAGGACTATTGGTGACCCGTTTGCTGACCCGGATCAGCCACGAAAAAGCAATGACCGGATCGGTGATTATTATCGGGGGTCTGCTGATGGTGATCTCAGTCTGGCTGACGCCGGAAGTCCTGGTCAGTGTGACCGTGATTCTGGGATTCTTCAACGCCCTGAACCGCATCGCCCGAACCAATAAGCTCAACCATGAAGTCAGTGTACATGAGCGGGGACGCATTGAAGGGGGCCTGAAACTGTTTTCCGTCCTGAGCCAGGGTCTGAGCTTTGTGCTGATTGCCGTCCTGAGCTCTCTGCAAATCACCGAACTGGGCTTTGCCATCATGGCTGTGATCATTCTGCTTGCCGGACTGGGCATGCAGATGCTTTACCAGCGTCAGGCCCATGTCCATCTGACGCCAGCCTGATCTCTGTCTGTGTGACACGCCGCCTTCCGCTGTTTCGGGGCGGCGTTTTTTTATTGTCCGGCCATCCACTCGAGCAAGAAACGGGAAAATGCCTGAACCTGACGGGGCTGAAATTTCCGACCGGGAAACACCAGATGGATACCGACAGCATCGGAATCACCGGGATGGAGGCCAATGATCTGTTCATCAAACAGCACGACCAGCCGTCCATCCATGACATCTTTTCGGACATCCCACCAGGATTTCATGGCGATACCACAGCCATCAACGGCCCACTGACGAACCATTGCTCCATCGGTACTCACCAGTGCCGGGCGAACCTTGACCGACATCTGGCCTGTTTCGGTTCTGAAAAACCATTCATCCATTTCCTGACCGCCCCATGCCATCACCAGACAGCGATGCCTGACCAGCTCATCAGGAGATGCCGGCATGCCCGCCTGTTCAAGATACGCCGGAGAAGCGCACAGCACCCGGCGATTCTGAACCAGTGCGCGGGCGACCAGATTACTGTCGGGTAAATTGCCCATCCGGATGGCAATATCAATCCCTTCATCGATCAGTTTCAACCGGCCGTCTGTCAGATAAAGATGAGAAGAAACGTCCGGATGCGCAGCATGAAATGCCGCCAGTGCCGGGGCGACATACTGTCTGCCAAAATCTGACGGCGCTGTGATCCGCAACGTCCCGGACAACGCCGCTTCCTCTTCACTCAGTGCCGCCTCGGCCATCGCAACTTCTTCCAGAACCCGCAGGCAGCCTTCATAAAAACGCTGCCCGGCTTCCGTCAGCGCAATGTGCCGTGTATTCCGGTTCAGAAGACGCGTTTGATAGTGCTGTTCTATCTGATTCATTCTGGCTGTCATGCTGGCTGGTGACAGCCCCAGTTTGCGCCCTGCGGCAGCCAGTCCGCCCGATTTCACCACCTGGGCAAACAGCGCCATGTCATCAATTTTCGCCATATTATTCAATTTTTATGAAATGAGTTTTCAGATTCAAGCCAATTATCAATCTATTCTGAATCAATACACTGAATGCGTCCAATCACTGAATCATTCAACGGAGTTTCAAAATGCCGGATTCCAACCTGTTCTCACCGCTTCAACTGGGTGCATTAACACTTTCCAACCGGGTTGTCATGGCCCCGATGACACGCTCACGCACCAGCCAGCCGGGGGATATTCCAAACCTCCTGATGGCGGATTACTATGCCCAGCGCGCCAGTGCCGGCCTGATTATCACAGAAGCCACCCAAATCTCACCGCAGGGGAAAGGCTACTCGTTCACCCCCGGCATTTACAGCTTTGAGCAGATTCAGGGGTGGCGGGCTGTCACTCAGGCCGTCCATGCCCGGGGCGGCAAAATTTTCCTGCAATTGTGGCATGTCGGCCGGATGTCGCATCCGTCTTTCCATGCAGACGGGCAACCGGTCGCACCATCCGCAATTGCACCGGATGCTCAGGTCTGGGTTGTCGGCGAAGACGGCATTGGCCGGATGCAGGACTGCCCGGTTCCCCGCGCGCTGACGCTCCCGGAAATCAAAAACATTATTGAAGATTACCAGCAGGCTGCGATCAACGCGGTCGAGGCCGGATTTGACGGTGTGGAAATTCACGGCGCGAACGGTTATCTGATCGATCAGTTTCTGCGCCGCACCTCAAATCAGCGGACGGATGAATATGGCGGCTCGCTGGAAAAACGAATTCGTTTTGCCACAGACGTTGTTGATGCCGTCAGTGAAGCAATCGGCGCCGACAAAGTGGGCATCCGGCTGGCGCCTTTCATTACCCAGCGCGGCATGAATGATCCGCAGGCCACCGATGCTATCCTGCTGGCTGCCAGACACTTCGAACAAACCGGCATAGCCTACATCCATCTGGCTGAAGCCGACTGGAGTGATGCCCCTGAAGTGTCCGTCAGTTTTCGTAAAGCCCTGAGAGCCACCTTCAGTGGCAGCATCATAGTTGCCGGGAATTATACGCCGGAAAAAAGCCAGGCTCTGATGCAGACAGGTTTAGTCGATCTGATCGCGTTTGGCCGCAAGTTTCTGGCGAACCCGGATCTGCCCTATCGTTTACAACACCAGCTCCCGCTGAATGAAATCACCGATCCGACCACGCTCTTTGGCGGCAACGAGACCGGTTATACCGATTATCCTTTTTATAACCCAAACCTTTAATCAATCCGCAAGATAGAGGAATCCAGCATGAAAGCTGTCGCACTGACGCACTATTTACCCATTTCGAATCCGGACAGCCTGATGGATATCGAGCTCCCTGCCCCGAATGTTTCCGGCCGGGATATTCTGGTCCGGGTTGAGGCCATTTCCGTCAATCCGGTCGATGTCAAAGTCCGGGCACCGAAAGACAAAACTGAATCTCAGCCACGCGTGCTGGGCTGGGACGCCGCAGGTACCGTAATCGCCACCGGTGAAGATGTCACACGATTCAAAACAGGCGATGAAGTTTATTACGCCGGAGACATCACCCGCCCCGGCACCAACAGCGAATATCACCGGGTCGATGAACGTATTGTCGGGAAAAAACCGCAGTCCCTTTCGATGGCGGAATCAGCGGCCCTGCCGCTCACCGGAATGACCGCCTGGGAAGCTTTATTTGAACGGCTTGGCA
The DNA here is from genome assembly GCF_023151555.2 of Photobacterium sp. CCB-ST2H9. Taxonomy (NCBI): domain Bacteria; kingdom Pseudomonadati; phylum Pseudomonadota; class Gammaproteobacteria; order Vibrionales; family Vibrionaceae; genus Photobacterium; species Photobacterium sp. CCB-ST2H9. Next base: position 1,436,511 of record NZ_CP100426.1, on the reverse strand, counting down.
TCCCGTCTGAAGGTTTCCAAAGCCCCAAAAGCATCCTCATCATTGGCGGGGCCGGTGGCGTCGGTTCGATGGCGATTCAGCTGGCAAATCAAATCTCAGGCCTGACTGTCATCGCAACGGCATCGAGAGAAGAGACCGCCCAGTGGTGCCGGGATCTGGGGGCAGACCAGATCATCAGCCACCGCCAGAACATGGCGGAACAACTGGCCGAGCAGGGTTTTCCGGTTGTGGATTATATCCTCTGTCTCAACGACACTGCCGGGCACTGGGCTGCGATGACACAAATCATCAAGCCGCAGGGGATGATTTGCAGTATCGTGGAAAGCCCCGAACCGCTGGATCTGGAACCGTTAAAAAGCAAAAGCGCCGGGTTTATCTGGGAATTTATGTTCACCCGTTCGATGTTCCAGACCGAAGATATAGATGAGCAAGGTAAACTGCTGAACCAAATCAGTCAGCTTGTCGAGCACGACACCCTGCAAACCACAGTGCGGGAACACCTGACACCCATCAACGCAGACAATCTGCGCAAAGCCCATGCCTTGGTTGAACAAGGCAATATGATCGGCAAAGTGGTTCTGTCCGGCTGGGAGTAATCTGCTCTCACAAGCTGAAAACGCCACCGCCCTGCATTGCAATCGCGATGCAGGGCGGGTATTTCAAAACCGAGTCCGGCGTTGGTCGATCAACAAGCCGTGGGTTTCTCACCAAATAACTTTCTTCACCAATATAGCTTTCTTCACAAAATAGTATTCATCACAGAAAAGCTCTCATCAAAAAAAGCTATCAGCCCTCCAATGCTCTTTAAGACACTGAAACACAGCGCTTAATCTCAGCCAGCCACCATCCGCCCTCAACAGTATACCCATAAAAATAATGCCGCCATTCAGTTTGGTTAAGGATATATCGTTGAGAAAACAATCACTTCTTGTCCTGATAACAGTTTTGCTCATCGCAATTTTTGCAGGTTCCGCAGTCGCTGGTCCCGGAGGATCGATTGCATCATCAGGCTCTTCTTCAAGATCATCGTCGAGCACTTCATACAATTCCTATCACAGCACAAACTTTAATGGCGGTGATGGCTCTATCCCTGAATTCCTCCCGTTCCTGATATTTATCGGCATCCCCATCCTTCTGATTCTGAAGCTGTCAAATACACAACAAATTCGTACCCTCAAAAAAACAGCCAAAGCGCGATTAAATGAAATTGCTGAAGATGAGAAAACATTCGAGTGGCAAAAGCTACAGCCTCTTTTTGAACAACTGATGCACAATACCTATCGGGAATGGCAAAACCTGAATATATCCGCACTGTCAAAGTACATGACCCAGGATTTTTTACGGGAACAAAGCGAATCCTATTTACAGGAGTGGAAACAGGAAGGCTTTGTCAATGTTTGCCGTATCATCAAAATTAAAAGTCTCGAGCCTTATCTCATTCATACCGAAAAAGATTTTGATGCTAAAAATGGCATCATCTTGACTGTTGAGCTGGATGCAATTGTCAAAGATTACCTGGAGTTTCCTGAGAACGGAAATATCGTTGAAGGCACAAAGGAAAATGTTCAATCCATCAGATACTGGACTTTTATACTCCGCCAGGGCAAATGGAAAGTGACTGAAATCGCAAGCAGACCGACTCACGTAAAATTCGTCAATCAATACCAGAAAAACAATTAAGTCCTTAGTGCATGAAGTCAATTCACACAATCGTCATTGGAAGGGAAAATACACCTTGAAAAAACAAATAACATTATTCATCTTATCAACTTTGGCTGTGGTATTTTTTACCCGGTTGGCAATAGCTGAGACCAGCCAACCAACACATTATTCAAAAACTGAAATGTATGCAAATAAAGCCATATCAGCTTATATAGAAGAATCAACCTCTTCTTCTATACCATTCCCTTGGTATATTTTTACATCAGCCATCTTTTTATTTATTCTCATCAAAATAATTACCACGGTAAGAACATATAAAGTAAATCGATTCAAGAAAAAGGCAAATATTGAATTGCACTCACTATCTGCAATTCACCCTGAATTTGACTTAAATTCCCTCAACACATTCATTGAAGATCGCATCCATGAAATTTATCAGAAATGGGAAGTTTCAGATACAGACGCTCTTTCAAAAAAAATGACAAAAGACTTTTTTGAACTCATGTATAAGCGATATTTCAGAGTATGGAAAATAGAGAATATCCTCAACATCCGCACACTAGAAGAGATCCACTTACTCGAACCCTATTTAGTCCACATTCAAAACAAAAAAAACTTAGAACATGGTATCACGATAACGTTCCACTTCCTTTCGACAGGGAAAAATTATTTTATCAGCACCTGTGGTGGTGGCCTGATAGAAGGTGACAAGGAAAGCCAATACTCTGAGAGCTTTTGGACTTTCATACTCCAAAAGGGTAAATGGAATCTCGCTGAAATTGCCGACTCTCCTAAACAAATAAAATTGATTCATCAGCAGATGGACCTTGAGAAAATTGATAACCAACTTAAGTAAAACTGCATTCATTCAAATTGACAGAGAAATATAAACAATGAAAAATAAAACTCCGATTCTCATATTAGCCGCTTTCGTTTTCGCATTCGCCGCTGAATCCGCCTTAGCTGCCCCCGGAGGATTTTCATCTTCATTCAAACACGCTCGCTCTTCTGGAAGTGTCGCCCCTTTCGTGATCATACTTGCTGTACCTGTCATCATTATTTTATTCATTTGTGAGTTTTGTAATTCATCCAGCCAAAAGTCTGACCTGCAACAGCAATTTGATTGCCTGATTGCAAAAAGCAATGACTTTGAATGGACCAATCTTCAGCCTGTCTTTGAGCAACTGATGCATGAGATCTATCGTTACTGGCAGGAAATGAATAAAGAAGCCTTGTCAAAAAGAATGACAAATGATTATTTTCATCAGCAAAACGAACGTTTTTTAACGCCATGGCAAAAAGAAGGCGTCATGAATATTTGCCGGATAGAAAGCATCACATCCCTGCAACCATATGCAATCCATGTGGCAGATCTGAATGATCTTAAAGACGGGATCACCGTAACCGCTTCATTGAATGCGATGATCAAAGATTATGTCGTCGATAAGGAAACCGGCAAAATCACGAAAGCCAGTGGTCAGTTGAAGAAAGGAACAGAATACGCCAAAAAATCTTCAAGCTACTGGACCTTTACCCGGATTGACGGTGAGTGGAAGCTTGCAGAAATTGCTTATCGTGAAACCGACATCCAGTATATCCATACACTGTAAAATACAGCATGAAATTTTCCGCCCTGCACGATCAATCCCGTACAGGGCGGACACTCATCTTATGATGCGCGTTTCATTTTCACCGGCTGCAAAACCGTCATTGCCACGCCAAACAGGACAAAGGCAAGTAATGCCATCCCGACCGGACCTGTCGTGTAGACAAACCCGGCAACACCAGACCATAGCGCAACCCCCAAATGCATCATGGTCATTGCCAGTGACATCAGGATTCCACGGTGTGCCGGCGACAGTTCCGCAATATAGCTTTGCAATGCCGGTGAACCCACACCGCCCGCCAGTGACCACAGCAATAATGGCGGAATCAGCACCAGCAGATTTTCTGCGGGGAACAGATAAAACCAGACGCTGACCAGCACACAAACCAATAAGGCGATACGCATGACCTGACGACCGCTTTCCAGACGCGCCGATAACCGCGGCATCAGAAGATTACCGACCACGCTGACACAGCCCAGCACCGCATACAGGCTGCCGACTGACCACATGGACAAGCCCTGTGTGTCCCGTAAGTGCTGACCGATCAGGTTAAATAACCCAATCCCGCCGCCAAGACCAAAGCACATGGCCAGCAGCGCCCCGGCCGCACCGGGGATCGCCCAGATTTTGCCGGATGCATCTTCGCGCGTTTCAGATGCAACGACCGTTTTTACCGGCAGATCCTTTTCGCTGAGAGACAGATATCCCAATGCCGCTGCAATAATCCAGGCACAGACACCAAGCACCAAAAAACCAGCCCGCCAGGACAGGCTTTCCGCCAGAAATGCCCCCAGCGCCGGGCTGGCAATCATGCCCAGTGTCAGTCCGGACTGCACCCAGGCGATCCGTTTCATTGCTTCACCACCGGAAGAATCCGCTGCCAGGGCAAAGGCAATTGGCAGCATACCTGCACTCGCCAGCCCTGTCACAACCCGAGTCACCAGACCGGCTTCAAATGTGCCGACCACACCGGTCGCCACCGAAGCCAGCCCGAATAACAAAGATGCCGGGATCAGCACGGTCATCCGGCCATGTCGATCAGAATAAGCACCCAAAAACGGCGCCACACAGGCCAGTGCCACGCTGTAGGTCGTAATAAACAAAGTCACCCGCTCCGGCGCAACCCCCAAATCATTGCCGATAGGGGCCAGAATCGGCCCCAGCATCAGCTCATCTGCACCGACCAGAAAAGCAATCAAAAACAGCAGAACATTCAACATCTTCATCTTTCCTTAAACCAATGCCGCGCTTGCTGACGTCTGAACAGACTGGATATCCACCACCCGGTCCGGCCATCCGGCGACAAAATCCTTTTCGTGCGAAACCACAATCAACGTTCCGTTGTAATCCTTCAGCGCCTGCTTCAGCGCCGATTTCACTTTGGCATCCAGATGCGTGGTCGGCTCATCCAGCACCAGCAGGTTAGTTGGCTGAAGTGCCAGACGGCAGAGCTTCACTTTAGTCTGCTCGCCGCCGCTCAGTGAACGGATCGGTTGAATCGCCAGCTTGCCTGAAACCCCAAAGCGTGCCAAATGCTGTCTGGCCGCTTTGTCATCCGAACCAGGGCAGGCAGATATCACCAGATTCACAGGCGTTGCCTCCGGATCATCCCAGTGTAATTCCTGTTCGAAATAGCCCAGTTTCAGTCCCTGTGACAACGCCACCTGCCCGGCAATGGGCGCCAGTTCGCCGACCAGTGTTTTCAGCAAAGTGGATTTTCCGATCCCGTTAAAACCGGCAATCACCACTTTCTCGCCCCGGGACAGCGTGAGGCCCATTTCCGGCAGCAACGGCCGGGAATAACCAATCACCAGTGACGATGCCGACAGCACTTTCTGTGCAGCATGATCCGCAGTTCGGAAAGCAAACGAAATTGCCTTTTCCTGCTCTGGTGCAGCCAGACGATCCATGCGTGCCAGCTGCTTTTTCCGGCCATTGGCAATGCTCGCATTGACCCCGGCCCCGTTTTTGGCGATGAACTGTTCCAGCTTATCGATATGTTTTTTCTGCGCCAGATACTGCTTGGCATGCGCCGCATCCGCACTGGCTTTCTGGGCCAGCGCCTTATCCACATTACCTTTATATTTGCTGATTTGCTGACGGTCGATATCGCAGATCCCCGTTGCGATCCGGTTCAGAAAGGCCCGGTCATGAGACACCACCAGAAACGCACCCTCAAAGCTGTTCAGATAGTCAGCCAGCCAGTCGACATGCGCGGTATCCAGATAGTTGGTCGGTTCATCCAGCAGCAATACATCCGGCGAAATCAGCAACAGCGAAGCCAGCATCACTTTGTGCCGCTGCCCGCCGCTCAGATCACCCAGCCGGGTGTCCATTCCGAACTGAATGATCCCCAGCCCGTCAGCCACCGCATCAATCCGGCTGCTGATCACGTAAAAAGACTGGCTTTCCAGCGTGGCCTGAATCGTCGCCGCCCGGCTCAGATAGCTGTCCCGGACACTTTTTTCAGGGCAGGCATAAATCGCCATCATTTCCGCTTCGAGAGCATATAAATCAGCAAAGGCCGTTTGCAGATAACCGCGGACAGACAACGCCACATTCATCTGCGCATGCTGGTCCAGATAACCGATCTGTACAGACGGCTGCCAGACAATATCGCCGCCGTCAGGCAGGATCTCTGCCTGAAGCAGTTTCAGAAAGGTAGTTTTCCCGACGCCGTTCTTACCGGTCACCCCCAGATGCTCACCGGGAAACAGCATGAAATCGGCATTCTGATACAGGGTTTTGTCGCCGATGTGGTAAGTCAGATTTTGAATATTCAGTAAACTCATTGTGTTACATCCATAAAAAAACGGGGGGCGGTATTTACATACCGGCCCCCCGCTTCAAGAATTTTCTTCAAGAAACATCATGCTTTGTTTCTGTCTGCCAGAAACAAAAAAGGCCGGCGATGAAGGTCATCGTCGGCCCCACTCTCTACTTTGTTCAGATACAACACATCCGCCTGTAAAATCAGGCATGCCGTGTTATATCTGATGAAGATTCAGAAGAGTTTCAGCTCCGAGCAACACTTCATCGTGTTAATGCGCGGAGCACACTCGCCTGACAAAATTCTTAAAGAGGATGTAAAACATCGTAGAGAAGTCCAAATTCGTATTCGGCGGAAAGTTACCCAACTTTATTGTCAGAGTCAACTCCGCATCTGTTCGCGATGTTCCGATTCGCAATACATCGGTCAGCGATGTCATGCTTAGCCAAACGCGACCGCCAGCACTACAATCACCACAGCCAGCCCCAGAATCCCCTTCACCAGCAGCCCCAATTTATTGCTGCCGCCATTCGGTGCCTGATTACAACAGCCCATCGTATCCTCCTCATCAACAACAGCCATTAGCATAAAGCTTCCCGTTGCAGGAAGGTAAAGCAAAAAATCAATTCCGGACCTCAGGTTCTGAAACGCACAAAAAAAACCGGTCACCCTGAGCGAATCACCGGTTTTGAATGTCAGGTCACCTGTGAATCAGAGCCTTACCGGGCCTGCGTAAACACAGTCACCGCTGTCCCTTCAACAATGACGTTGCCGGAAAGTCCGGGCTGGTTCTGAGCACCCGAAGCATCCGCAGCCAGCGTCCAGTTGCCCGCAGGCAGGCTGATGGTCTGATGATTCCCGCTGTTATACACCACAAACAGGTTATGCGTGTCTTGCGGGTAGGTGATATAACCGGTCACCAGTTGGCCGCCAAACGCATCCGGTCTGGTAACCGTCAGGTAATTGGCAATATCCTGATTCGAGGTCATGCGCAGTCCGGCATGGTTACGTCGCAACGCAATCAGATCTTTCAGGTAGTCATAGGTGGCAGCGTTGTCAGCGCGACGATGCCACTTGATGCTGTTAAAGCTGTCCGGGGCATTGTACGTATTGTGCGTGCCGCCGTGATCACCGAAGTTCCAGGCGCTGGGGGTGCTGATTTGTTCATTGTCGGTTTTAGTCCTTAAGAACTCATCCCCGGCATGGACAAACCCAATGCCCTGACTGGTCAGCACCATCCCCATACCAAAGTTCACCACTCGCTTAGCGTAATCGAGATTTGCGGGCGGCGTCAGGCTGAGAATTTGGTGGGAACTGTTCTGCACGACATCACTCGACAGACTTAAGTAAACCTTATCCCACAACCCAAAGTTATCGTGGGCAGAAATGTAGTTGATGCTTTGCTCCGGATCAGCCGCATAGTTCCTGAACCAGGTACTGTTCCGGCTGTCGTTCGGGTCGTATGCCGAGCCGCGCATCCCGTCGTAGATTGACCATCCGGCTTCTGCACTGTCCAGATTGTTGAACATAAAACCGGTGCGGGTATCGTCATTCGAGCCCTTCAGCGCTTCCCGATACGCACCGTTGAAGACGCCGACATGTTCATCCGCCATGTTGTGCGTTGTGCCGTAGCGGACGCGTTGCGCTTCTTTCGGATCACTGGCGTAGCCATTCCACGGTTCACCGTAGATAAGCAAGTTGCGGTCCGGGAATTGCTGATTCAGCGTGCGTCCCCATTTTTCAACTTCCCCGTAAGAGAAAATGCCGATCAGGTCGAAACGGAAACCATCAACACCATACTCATCAACCCAGTAAGCCAGTGAATCCTGAATCATCCGGCTGACCATCGACTGGTCGGCGTCAATTGAATTGCCGGTCCCGGAAAGGTCCGTTGCGGTGTAATAGCTGCCACTGATGTTTTCAAACATTTCATTGGCGAAAGTGTGGTTATACACCACATCCATGATGACCCGAATCCCGGCTTTGTGGAATTCATTCACCATCGTCTTAAACTCGTTCGCACGCGCCTCGTAATCGGTCGGCACCTGTGAATAACGCTCTTCCGGCACATTGTAATTGCGCGGGTCATAACCCCAGTTGTAACACGGGTCGCTGTCCGGCAGTCCGTCACAGGTCGCGAAATCATAGACGGGCAGCAGCTGGACGTGCGTCACCCCCAGATCGACCAGATGATCAATCCCTGTTTTCAGTCCGTTATAACGGGTGCCGCTTTCGACCATGCCCAGAAACTTACCGCGCTTGGCCGCGCTCACGCCAGAACTGGCATCGATCGTAAAATCACGGACATGAACTTCGTAAATCACGGCATCTTCCCGATTGACGAGTGCAGGCCGCTCAGCCCAGCCCCCTTCAGGACGGGTGCGGGACATATCCATCACAATGTTGATGGCTTCACTGTCTCCCGTACCGGGTTTCACCATTTTCCCGTAGGGGTCCCGGACCGGAATCCCGTTGATCTTGAAGGTGTACTCAGCCAGATACAAATCCCCACTGACTTCAGTCTGATAAACATCGGTGTAACCGTTGAAGTCACTCACTTTGGTGAGCGGGTACTCTGTCCCATTCACGGTGATCGTGACATTGCTGTGGTCCGGCGACCAGATCGCAAAAGTCGTCTTATCCGGTTGATAGGTGGCGCCGAGTGTCGGCTGAATCGCACAGTCAGTGGTACATGGATTCACGGCCCTCAGACTGTACGCCAGTGTCTGGTCGTTCACCGTGACCACATAATCGCCACTCACGTTTGTATAGATATCACCACCAGCCGCATCCAGCACGCCGTCATTCTGATTGTCACCATAGTTCTGCGACCAGTCCCCGGTCAGGTCAAATTTAAATCGCTGATTGGTCTGCCCGTCAAAATGAATCAAGCGTGACCACGTATGGTCACCGGCCAGCGTCATCGCATCTGCGGCCCAGTTGTTGGCCGTGCCGCGAAAATAAAGCGCGCTAAAATTTTGTGCATAAGTCTGGCTATCACAACTGGCAACTTGCGTGGTTTGTATGCTGTGGCTGTCGGTATAAAAATCAATTTGATAGCTTTGATCTCCGGTAACCGTGTAATCGCTGGCGGGATAACTTTCCTGCCAGTCAGCGTAGCGGTCAATTTTAAACCGGGCACCACCGGTGGCATCCCCTTGCTGAAAAGTCTGGCAAGTTTGATAGTGGTTGGCCGCGATTTCTGTCATCTGTGCCGCGTTCCACTGGTTCGGCGTTCCCCGGAAGTGCCAGTCGGCGACCGCGGGAGCACTGATCAGCGTCGCGCCAATCACGAGTGTAGGTAAGGTTCTCATGTCGATTTCCTTTTGCCGTCCTTTGCGGGAGAGATGACTCCCGAAGGATCACGTTATTGTTGATGTTTTCTTACTCCCCCCGACGCAGCGATTTACGCCCGTCAGGTGAGATGTAGATAGCACAAAAAATAACGTCCGAAATTCTGCTTCCGGTGAAATCCAATCGAAATGTGAACCGATTAACTTATTGTATGGCAAGAAAAAATTGAACTGTGATCTTGTTATCTCACCCCCTGCCTACGCCCCCTATTCTACGCCCTGAGGGGGTGTGGGGGCGTCAGCGTTAGAGTCAGAGCATGATTCATTTTCTGCGAATCGGTTTTCAAAAACTTATAATTTGATTGATAGATACTTATCTTCCTAATCTATCCTGCAAAGCATTTATGAATTTTTGATCACCATTTTGCTCGACTGACAAGAAAAGCTTGATCCAATGGTCTGGATCTTCAGTATTCACTTTATAGATACTTTCAGTGAATATATCACCCTGTAATTCCATTTCTACACTGGTGATTTCACTCAGGGGAATTTCATAAACCAGCACCGATTCATTCTCATCTGTCAAATAAAGAATCACTCGATCTTGAGTCAAAACATTCCCACTCTCCATAATTGATAAGAATCCTTGAGAATAGAAAAACTCAACCTTATCGTCATCGTTAACAATACCATTCTGTCTAAGAATAGAGATGTCATTCTTGCTAATTTCTTGATTTGATTGGACTCTTGTAGATGGAATAAATCCGAAAGTTGACATTAACACAAACCCAAGGATTAAAATAAAAACGACAACAGATGGGATACTAATGACATAAATCCATTTCGGTGTTTCCTTATAATCTGGATTATTCTCTTTATCTAATTTATGGTAAACAAACGCTCCCTTGATGGCCTTGCCATAAAAATAGAGAAAAACAAAAGAAATCCACAGACCGTTAACCGATTGAGTTTCAATGGAAATAATTAATTTCGACACAATAAAATGAACCAAAACTAAAACTGAAGCAATTCTTGACTTTTTATACACTCCCAAAGCAAAAACAAGTATCAACCCCACATCGAAAAAATTGGCAGGATCATTCATTATTGCCAACTTCCCTTCTGCATTTGTATTAATGGCAATTAAAATCACAACCAGACTGATAAATGCAGATATCAATGCAGCTATAGCACCATTCTTCGTTGCTCTTATTGCTTCATTCTTATTCAAATTCCCCCCTTCGTCTTATGATATTTTTATGACCGCATTCAGAAATGAACAACGTAACCGAAAAAACCAACCAATGGATGTCTCAGCAACCTTAAATAACTGTTGATAATGATTAAAACCAGCCCGCCACTATAGGTTCACTCAAAATTTTTCATTCTGTGCTCTCTCACTTTCATCAAATCAGAAAGGAACGCATCTCTGTCGTTGTCATTCAATTTACTCAGCAGCGTTTCAAAGTAACCGATTTCTTCTAAGTTATCAAAAAGATTCACGGAATACTCTGGAATATACCCTTTTTTAATCCGTATCGATACGACAAAACAACTGAAAAACAATGATCCATTTTGTCAATTCCAATTCTGGAATCGTCATAAGACGGCTCAAGCAATTCTCCAAATGGTTTATCTAACCATTCCTCGACATAAAACCTTCCAAAGGCTCCCTGAATCCCGCTGCTGGGAATTGTTTCTGCCAGCATTTGCTCAATACTTTCAATACATTCCTGATAATAGCTCATCTTGATACTAATCATTTGATTCAACGACACCCGCCGTGCATCTTACGCAAACATCTAAGGTGTTCAAACTGTTACACTTTATATTTATCACATATCATCACACACCCACAAAAATCAGAGACAAACATTCTGATAAAAAGGCAGCATCACAATGTTTTTATTAGCCGAGCGTCACCAGCGTGATCTGCAAACCAATCTTTCATGGCTTGTCGTGACACTTTGATGCCCGCCTGCGGCAACTTGGGCATGGGGTAGAATGCATCCGGGATTTTGAAGCAGTCGAGTTGATTAGCCAGCCAGTGCGGCAGGTTCAAAGTGGACGGGTCTTCAGCGGCGTCGATCAGGGCGATCGGACGTGCGCCGTATTCGTCGCATGCAACCGGAATGACGATACTTTGATGAATCGCAGGGTGGCGATTCAGCACAGCTTCAATTTCTTCGCAGTGGATATTTTCGCCGCCGGAGATGAACTGATTATCGGCCCGGCCAATGATACGGAGTTCGCCGTCGACCCACAGCCCCAGATCCTTCGTATCAAACCAGCCCTGTGCATCGTTCAGCGGAGTAAGTTGGCCCTGATGATAATAGCCACTGGCGAGTGTCTGGCCGCCAATATAAATCCGGTTGTGTCTCAGTTGCACCAGCCGGTTTGGCAAAACCCGTCCGGCACTTGCAACCGCATCGACTTGCTTGGCGGTAACGGTGGAAGCGGCTTCTGTCATGCCATAGCCCAGCCAGGTCTCAATGCCCCGTTGCGCGGCCTGCTGACACAGAGGCAGAGGAACATCACTCCCGCCCAGCAGCACATGGCTGAGTTTCAGTCGCTTGGGCTGCGGCTGCTCCAACTGATCCAGCAGCCGTTTGAGCTGCGTCGCCACCAGTGAGGCATGGGTAACGCCCTGAATATCATCCTCCAGCTTTCCGCAGCCGATTTTCAGACAGGCACCGGCACTCAGCCAGCGATAGAGAATCGATAATCCGGAGGCGTGATACATCGGCAGGCTCAGCAGCCAGCAGTCTGTTTGCTGAAACGAAAACACATCCAGCAAACCACGGGCAGAAGCCAGATGCTGCGCCTGCGTATGCGCGACCGCCTTCGGGGCACCGGAAGAGCCGGAAGTGAAAATAATGGACGCGATGGCGTTCACCTCAGCAGGACAATGAGGAGTGTCAGATTCAGACTGAATCTCCAGATCCAGCACAGTGGCGTCTGTTGTCAGCGCTTGCCAGTCCGGTTCTGAGAAACTGTTTCGGGCCTGCTCACTGAACCACAGAAACCGTGCCTGTGCTTTTAGATTCGGTTCAGTTGCATACAGGACATTCAGCTTCTCCCGCAGGGGCAGCACTGGCTGTGGCATGGTCAGCGCGGTGATAGCGCCCAATTGCAGGTTGGCCAGATGCAGCAGCACCAGTTCAGGAGCATTCTTTGCCACAACCGTCACCACAGCGCCGGGCCGCACGCCCTGCTGCGACAAACTGTTTGCCAGCGCATGAATCCGCACCGTCAGTGTCTGCCAACTATATGCCGTATCCGGCGTGATCAGTGCAATTTGATCGGGCTGAACAGTTGCCCATGTCTGCCAGAGAAAATGCTCACTCATGACTGCCACACCAAGGTTTGATCATCCAAGCCCTGAAGGGGTAACGGGCTGCCCGGCCAGGAAATTTCAAGTTGTGCCTGAAACAGGTTCAGGGTATCCAGTCCCGGAGTGCTGTCGGGTAACAGCCAGTGCGATAAACGGGCAAGCTGGGTTAAGCCAAGGCTGGACTCAAGACTCGAACTGATGACGGCATCCATCCCCAGTGTTTTCGCCTCACGAATGATCGCGGCGCACTGCTGTACAGAGCCGATCAGACTCGGTTTCACGACGATGGCAGCCGCACCGGACAAATCTTCCAAGCGGAAATCCGGTTGTCTCACTACGTGCTGCAAAGTTTCATCCCAGGCCAATGGCAGACCGCTGTCTGACGTAAATGCCAGACTGTCTTGCGGCTGTCGGCAAGGTTCTTCGATGAAAACAATATGAGCAGCAGAAAATGGCATCAGATGGCTGGCAAACTGCCGTGACTGTTCCGGCAGCCAGGCACGGTTGGCATCCAGACGTAACGTCAGATTCGGATAAGTTGCCAGCAGCTGATTCACCCGGGCTGCGTCCTGAGCCGGAGACTCCCGACCCACTTTCATTTTGGCAATCCGGTGTTCCAGTGTCGGGCAGGCATCGGTTTGTCCACTCAACAAAGGCGCAGTCCTGAACTGGCCTTGTGCAGGCAGCTGCCCCGCACAGGTCAGTTCAGCCATCGACAAGCCAAAAGCTACCGAAGGAAAAAGTCCGGAATCCACCAAAGGCAATCCACGGACCCAGCCAGCCAGTGCACCTTTCGCCTGTTGGGCCGCCTGATCCGGTGACTCCGCACTCAAGCCGGACAGCGGGGCGATTTCCCCGAGGCCGCTGCATTCCCCCTCTTGCAGCGCGACAACATACCCACGTCGTTCAGTCAGATGTTTACCCCGGAGCACGACCCCGCTGTCCATCGGCAGTTGATAACGGTAAAGTTTTGCCGAGCGCTTCATCATGTCTTCTTCCCGTGCAGTTACGGGTTTCGTTTAAATTTGTTGAAATCCGGCTGACGCTTTTCATTAAAAGCGTTCCGACCTTCCTGACCTTCTTCCGTCATGTAGAACATCATGGTGGCATTCCCGGCCAGCTCCTGTAACCCGGCCTGACCATCGCAGTCGGCGTTCAGCGCTGCTTTCAGGCAGCGCAGCGCCATCGGGCTGTGCTGAAGCATTTCGCGGCACCAGCGAACGGTTTCTCTTTCCAGTTCAGCAAGCGGGACCACGGTATTGACCAGGCCCATATCCAGCGCTTCCTGCGCATCATAGAAACGACACAGGAACCAGATTTCACGTGCTTTTTTCTGGCCGACGATCCGGGCCATGTAAGACGCGCCCCAGCCACCGTCAAAAGAACCGACTTTCGGGCCCGTCTGGCCGAATTTGGCATTCTCCGCCGCAATGGTCAGGTCACACATCATGTGCAGTACATGACCGCCGCCCACGGCCCAGCCTGCCACGGACGCCACAACCGGTTTCGGACAGGTGCGGATCTGACGCTGAAAATCCAGCACATTCAGATGATGCGTGCCTGCGTCATCCTGATAACCGCCGTAATCGCCCCGCACTTTCTGATCGCCGCCGGAACAGAACGCATCTTCACCCAATCCCGTCAGAATGATCGCCCCGACTTTGTCGTCATACCGGGCATCTGCCAGTGCATGCATCATTTCTTTCACGGTCTGGGGCCGGAAGGCATTGCGTACCTGTGGCCGGGCAATCGTGATCCTGGCAATCCCATCGTCAGATTTGTGGTACTGGATATCCGCATACTCATGACCACAGTTGATCCATTCAATCGGTGCATACAAGGCTTGTTCTGAAATGCCTGTGGTGATTGTCATATGTACTCCAAAAACAAAGAAAATTTTTAAATTCGCCTGTCCCTGTACGGCGATACTGGTGGTGAGCATAGCACTGCCACCAATCCCCAAACTTTGTTTTTGCGCATAGTTAGAACCAGTTCGTAAGTCTGACTGTATCCACCACATCTTTTTCTGCCTGTTCCAATTAAGGCACAGCCTTTGTACGAGTTTTGTGATCGGCCTGATAAGCGCCCTTCGCATACTCAACTACACTCACTTTGTGGTGCATTCTGCTCTCTGTATCAACAGGTTCACACTCTGTCCCGCCGCAGGATGAATCACATTGCGGGTTCAATCTGGTCTTGCCGGAAGACACAGGTTCAACGGTCGCAATTTCAGCAAACAGAACCTGCCGATGATGCCGTTCGGTAACACGCACAATCTGATGAAGGCGTGAACAGCATGAACCCCGAACGCCGACGGAGAACATTCAGGATGAACCGCATCTCACTTCCGAATACTCAACTGAAAGAAAAGCACCGTTATCAAGTCATCGTCATTGGTTCTGGTTATGGCGGTGCAATTTCTGCCTCACGGCTCGCCCGGGCCGGCATGTCGGTCTGCCTGCTGGAACGCGGTAAAGAAATACTTCCGGGAGAGTTTCCCGAGACCAGAGAACAAGCACTCGAAGCATTACAGTTTGATACCCCGGACGGCAAAATAGGCTCCGCAACCGGCCTGTACAACATCCATGTGAATCGGGAGCAGAATGTCGTGGTGGGGTGCGGATTGGGCGGCACCTCACTGATCAATGCCAACGTGTCATTGGAACCTCAGCCGGAAATTTTCGACGATCCCAGATGGCCGCAAGCCCTCAGAGCCGACAAAGACACGCGCTTAAAAGAAGGCTTCGATTTAGCCAGAGACATGCTGAAACCAACGGTTTATCCGGACGATTACCCGAAGCTCAGGAAAATGACTGCACATCAAAAGAGTGCCGACGCGATGGCTCAGCAGTTCTACCGCGCGCCGATTAATGTCACCTTTGCCACACCGGAAAACGGCACCAATCACGTCGGGGTTCCCCAGCAAGCCTGCAACAATTGCGGAGACTGTGTTTCAGGCTGTAATACCGGCGCCAAAAATACAACGCAAATGAATTACCTGCCCGATGCTTTCAACCATCAAGCAGACATTTACTGTGAGATTTCCGTCAGCCATATCGAGAAAAGCGAACAAGGCTGGCTCGTGCACTATCATCTGCTTGAAAACAACAAAGACAAATTTGAACCGGAAACCCGCACCATCGGAGCGGATATCGTGATTGTTGCAGCGGGTACCATGGGCAGCAACGAAATCATGCTGCGCAGCAAACACCGGGGACTCAGTGTTTCCGGTCACTTAGGCAAAGGTTTTTCCGGCAACGGCGATATTCTGGGATTCGGTTATAACTGCGATGACATCATCAATGGTATCGGCTTTGGCGACCGCGACCCCAGCGAGATGGCTCCGGTGGGCCCTTGTATTACCAGTGTCATCGACATGCGTCACGGCGATGACAGGACAAGCCGGATGGTGATTGAAGAAGGTTCAATCCCGGGGGCACTCGGCAAATTCATGACGCCGGTTTTAGCGGGTGCGGATGTATTTATGGGCAAAGACCCGCACCGGAGCGTGGCGGAGTGGCTGAAGAAAGAAGGACAAAAACTGAACAGCCAGCTGTTCGGCCCGTACCGGGGAGCGATGAACCGGTTGCAGACCTATCTGATCATGAGCCATGACAATGCCGCCGGTGAACTCCGGCTGAAAGACAACAGACTGCGCATCAAGTGGAAAAATGTGGGTGAACAGCCCAACGTCCTCAAAGGGAATCAGAACTTGCATCAGGCCACCCAAGCCCTGGGAGGCGATTACATTCAGAACCCGATCTGGACCAAATTACTGCGCCACAGTCTGGTGACCGTGCATCCGCTGGGCGGATGCAACATGGCGGATTCGGCTGAACAGGGTGTGGTCAATCATAAAGGGCAAGTCTTTGACTCAAGCCACGGCACTTCCGTGCACCGCGGCCTGTACATCTCCGATGGTTCAGTGATCCCCATGTCGATTGCCGTGAACCCGCTGCTGACCATTTCTGCGATCACAGAGCGTTGCTGTCAGTACATTGCCGCGGACTACGGCCAGAGCATTCAATATGACTTTTCAGATCAGCCACAGCGCCCGCCCGTTTCGCGGGATTTCCCAACTGCGGCACAAACCCCTGGCATCGAATTTACTGAGACCATGAAAGGGTACCTCTCCGCCGAAATATCCGGTGACATAGATGAGGAAAACACATCGCTCTACCACGATGCTTATCAGCTTGGAAAACAGCAACAACAGCCCATCACGTTTACCCTCACCATTCGCTCGGACAACCTGAAGGAAATGATTGCCACTTCAGCACACAAAGCTGGCATCACCGGGACGGTCATCATACCTCTCTTATCAGAGAACCCCCTGACGGTGGAGCAGGGCTCCTTCCAGCTGTTCGTGACTTATCCGAAAATGCCGAATGCCAAACACATGGTGTATTCAATGATCATGTGCAGCGAAACAGAGGAGCGTTTTCTCTTCAGCGGCTACAAAATGATCCGAGATGACCCGGACTCGCTGGACATCTGGCAGGACACCTCCACCCTGTACGTCACCATCCGGCGGGGGACACAGAAGGATTCCCCGGTGATCGCGACAGGCGTCATGCAACTTGAAGCCGCCGATTTTCTGAAACAGATGACGACGATGAAAGTGCTCAATGCCCCGGACAAGCAGTCCCGGCTCCGTGCACTGACGAAATTTGGCAAGCATTTCGCAGGCGCCTTATGGGAAAGTTACGGCAGCATTTTTGCGAAACCATATCGGTTTAACCCCGAAGCACCCCCGCGACAAAAACGGCCGCTGAACGCGCCGGCACCTCAGGTGCATTTCTTCAACACGGAAGATAACGTCACCCTGCGCCTGACCCGCTACCCTGCAGGCAGCAAAGGACCGGTCATGCTGGTGCATGGACTGGGGGTGAGTTCAGATATTTTTTCGACCGATCTAATCGACACCAACCTGTTAGAGTTCCTCTGTGCACATCAATACGATGTGTGGTTACTGGATTTCAGGGTCAGTATTGATCTTCCGGCCGCCCGTCAGCAGTCGAATGGTGATCAGGTCGCGCAGTATGACTTTCCGGCCGCAGTGCGAAAAATTCAGGAAGAGACCGGCAAAGATTCCATTCAGGCCGTTGTGCATTGCTGGGGCGCTTCAACCTTTTTCATGGCTTTACTCAGCGGGTTAACCGGCATTCGCTCCGTTGTTTGCTCGCAAATTGCAACCGACGTCGTGGTTCCCACGGCCACACAGGTCAAAACGGGACTGCATATCCCTGCATTTCTGGAAAAACTCGGAGTGGATTCGCTCACCGCCTATGTCGACAGTCACGAAGGGTGGAGCGAGCGGCTCTGGGATAAAGCGCTGGCGGTTTATGCGCTGGCTGAAGCCCAGGGGCAATGTAACAATCCGGTCTGCCACCGGGTGACCTTCAACTATGCCCCTTTGTACAGACACGCTCAATTAAACGAAGCACTGCACCGCAATCTGCATGAATTGTTTGCCGAGGCCAATATCGGCGCGTTTCAGCATCTCGCCGAATGCTGCCGGGCCGGTTTCCTGACGGATGCCGAAGGACATAATCGTTACCTCCCTCATCTGGAGCGGCTGCGGCTGCCGATCTGTTTTATTCACGGGGCCATGAACGAATGCTACCTGCCCGAAAGTACGGCGCTCACCTATCAGACGCTGGTGAACCGGTTCGGACCGGCGCACTACACACGGCATGTGATTCCCGATTACGGACACATTGATTGTATTTTCGGGCGCAATGCCAGCCGGGATGTCTACCCGCTCATCGTGAAGCACCTGGATCAGACTGCATGAAAACTGTCTGAACATACTTTATTCAGCACTCATAACGGGGACAATGATGGACGAATCAGCATTAAAACAGCGCCTGAAAACCGCTTATCAGAACTTTAAAAATAGGGTCTCGGTTGAAGTTCATGATGCAGTCATGCAAAAACTGACCGACATCCACATGCAAGCACAGAGACTGGTTGATGGCCAGGACGGAAAACTTGAGGGGCATGAGTTCGCACATGTCCTGAGTTTACTGGATCTGGTGCCGGAAGGGGGGCACAAGCTGCCAACCGACAAAAGTCTGTTCCCGACACGAGTCGAATCCGATGGTGAACTGCTCGGGGTCGGTCAATGGGAATTACTGGATCCGGACTGGGCTATTTCATTCGAACAATGGCTGATCCACATTGACGACAAAGCCTCATTTCAAGACCAGCCACAACGGATTCCTATTCCCGATGATATTGATATTGCGATTTGCGGCGACTGGGGAACCGGGCCATGGAAACCGGATGCCCCGAGTACAAAAGTTGCCACACAAATCGTGAAATGTGCCCCGCAGCTCACGATCCATCTGGGCGATGTTTATTACGCCGGTACAGCTCAGGAAGAAACGGACAACTTAGTTGAATGCTGGCCCATGGGCAGCATGGGCGGCTTCACGCTCAATTCAAATCACGAAATGTACAATGGTGCGCATTCTTATTTTGAAATCGCTTTGCAGAAGAAATTTGTACAGCAACGCGGCTGCAGCTTTTTCTGTCTGGAGAACAGCCACTGGCTGATTGTTGGTCTGGATACAGCGTATGACGCCGATACCTTTGATTTCTACCTGAAAGGCAAAGTCAACCAAACTCAGCTGACCTGGCTGGCACAGCTGCCCAAAGATAAAAAGGTCATTGTGCTATCGCACCATGAAGGGCTGGCGATCGATGGCCGGAATCACGGCTCCTGTTACCAGCCGGTGGTCGATGCACTGGGACGTGCTCCCACCTTCTGGTTCTGGGGACATCTGCACAACGGGATTGTTTATCAGTCGCAGGCTGGCATGCTGGGTCGTTGTGTCGGCCATGGCGCAATTCCCTACGGTAACGCCAGAATGCTGCAAGGGAATCCGGACATTGCCTGGTACGAAACCCGGAATGCCAACGACCCGAACATCCCGCTGCGCGTGAAAAACGGATTTGCGTTGGTGCAGTTACAGGCCGCACAACTGACTGAATCCATGATTGATGAAGACGGCGGAGTGCCCTTCCATCAGGTCCATGCCTGACCATACGTACGCGTGACTATTTGTATGCATGACCATTTGTATGCATGGCAAAGTGACCATCATGTGTCGTGACATCACCCAAACACGGGTACATGTCACGACACCTCTGGCTTATGCCTGTTCAGATTGCGGCAGCAGAATCCGCCGGTCGATAAGGTCCCGGAGCACCCGGGCAAACACCTGCGGCTGTTCATGATGGACATTGTGCCCCGCCTCTGGAATCCGGGTCGACGGTAACCCGCTCTCCCGCGCCAGCCGGGTAAATTTACGGTCCTGCGCGCCAAACAGGTAATGTACCGGCACCGGCTGTGCTTTCAGCAGTGCCAGCAGGTCATCCTGCCGGGCCAGAGAGGTTGCCAGCAGCATGTGCGCAACGCTGTCGCCACGATTCTCACTTCGCTGAATCACCAGATGCTGTTTTTGTGTCGCCTGAAGAGAAGCAAACACGGGCTGCTGATACCAGTCCTTTAATACCGTACTCACGGGCTCCCGCCTGAAACGGCGTGCCCAGCGTTGATCATGCCGCCAGCGTAAGGCTCTGCAACCCGCTGAAGCCAGCCCGAAGTGCCCGCCTTCGACCACCAGCCCCCGGATATCCAGCGGCGCAAACAGCCCGTTGGCGACCCCGTGCATCGCAATCCGGCCCCCCAGTGAATAGCCGACCAGCACGACAGGACGGCCCGATAAATTGCCCGCAAGCAGCGTTTCCCTGACCTGAAGGACTGCCTCATCGAACGAGCCACACCACACGCCATGGCTCTGACCATGACCGGGTAAATCCACCGCCACACACGTGTGCGTCTGCAGATACGCCGTGCAGGAACGCCAGTCATCGCCATTTCCCAGCAGACCATGCAGAAATACCAGAACCGGCTGTTCCGGGTCACTGCCTTCAGCATGAAAACGGCTAAAGAGCATGCAGCCTTCGGATCAACTGACTGAGCTGTCCGGCTGCCTGTCCCGGCGGCGTTTGCACCTCGACCAGCAAAGCCCCTGTTCCTGAACTGCCTGTCCCCGAACTGAGGTGTTCGCTGACAACCGACTGGTACTCCGCCAGCGTCTCTGCTTTGCAGTAACCTAAACCAAACTGGCGGGCAGCATGCCCAAATGCATAGCCATGGGGCATCTGATATAACCGCTGCTTATCGTCTTCCGGTACCGGCAGCAAATCAAAAATTGCCCCTCCGTCATTGTTGGTAACCACAATCACGACAGGAACCGTACAATGGCTCAGTAATGCCAGTGAGTTGAGATCGTGCAGCAGCGCGGTATCTCCCAGCATCAGCATCAGGGGCGTACCGGTGGCCCGCTGCACACCAGCCGCTGTGGCGACCAGCCCGTCGATCCCTGATGCACCGCGATTGGAATAAACCGCGCGTCCCCCGAAAACGGTCAGCATGTCCACCAGCCGGGCGATCAGGCTGTTGCCGAGAAACAGACTGGCCTGCTGCCCGCGCTGACTCAGATCCATCGCCAGTGCCATTTCAGTGAGACCCGGCTGTTCTGTACGATCCTCATCCAGCAGCGAGCGGATTTTCCGGGCAGCACTTTGGGTCAGCCCGCTCCAGCTGTTTCGGGCGGCATTTGTGTGTTGTGAAGAAATATCCGCCGGTAATTCCGCCAGAGCTGCGCGGATCCAGTCGGGGATCTCCGCAACCATCTGTCGCTGCGGCAGGTGACTCTGATTATTCCTGTTGCTATCCGGCGACACATACCAGTAATCACAGGTGCCTTTTCTCACCTGACCGGCCAGCCACTGATTCAGACGCTTGGAAATCAGCCGCGGACCAAATTGCAGGATCAGCCGGCAATCATTCAGCGGCGCTGCCAGCTCAGGGTGCTGCAGCCAGAGATCGTAATGAGCCCAGTCACTGCTGATCCCGGATTGCGGATCACACAGCAGTGGACAACCCAGTTTTTGTGCCAGTTCCGCCACAGCCCGGGCATCACTGGCGGACAAATCACCGGCAATCATCACCACATTTCCGTCCGCCAGTGCAGAGCAATCCGGCGGCAACGCAGGCGCGGCTTTGCCCATGTCATACTGCACATAAGGCGCGGCCTGTGTCAGCCAGTCGCCCAGTGCACGCCCATAAGCGCTGTCTTCTGTCAGCCGGGCATCTCCGTAAAGCGGTTCCGGGAAAGGACAGTTGAGATGCAGCGCACCGCCTTCACACCGCTGTCGATGCATCAGCGCATCCACTGAAGTCAGCAACCAGCTCAGCGGCACGTTTTGCGACGGACTGGGCAGTTCCAGGCTGGCCGTCACATGACTGGAGAACAGCCCCGGCTGATAAATGGCCTGATTGGCACCACAGCCAACCAGTTCAACCGGGCGGTCTGCGGTCAGCAGCACCAGTTTTTCCCCGGTCAGTCCGGCTTCAACAACGGCAGGTAACAGATTGGCGACAGCCGTGCCGGACGTGACCACCACCGCCACGGGCTGACCGCTGGCCTTCGCCAGACCAAGTGCCAGAAAACCCAGTCCGCGTTCATCAAAGTGGGTATGCAAGGTCAGCTTCGGGTTCGCATCAGCTTCCAGTGTCAGCGGCGTCGAGCGCGATCCCGGCGCAATACAAATATGGGCAACGCCCTGCCGGGTCAGTTCTTCCAGCAGGATTCTGGACCAGAGGCGGTTCAACTCAGCCTGCGCGATTGGTTTATCGCCTGAAACTTCTGCCACCATCAGGCCACCTCCGATACAGTTAGATCAGATCGTACATCCGTGAAAAGCGCCAGCAGGGTCGACATTTTCTTATCCACTTCCTGCCATTCGCTGGCCGGATCCGAACCCTGCACAATGCCAGCCCCGGCAAATAATTGAAGTTTTTCGTCAATCAGGTACGCACTGCGCAGGGCGACACAGAATTCTGCTTTGGGCAGGCTGACATAACCCAGCGAACCGGCATACCAGCCCCGCTCAAATGGCTCATGCTTCAGAATAAACTGCATTGATTTGTGACGCGGTAACCCCGCGACAGCTGCGGTCGGTTGCAGGGCATGCAGCAGTCTGACGCCGCAGACGTCAGGTTTCAGAACGCCGCTGATGTGCCGCTTGAGGTGCTGCACCTGACGCAGCCTGACCAGACTGACCGCATCCTCGGCGGACAGTGAATCGGTATAAGGGCGCAGACGATCAAGAATATCGTCAACGACATACTGATTTTCTTGCAGATTCTTGGCATCCAGACAAAGCCACCGGCCCAGCCGCTGATCATGGGCTCCGCTTTTGCCCCGGCCAATGGTCCCGGCCAGCGCTTCGGTCTGCAGAGCACGATCTTCCCGGCGGTACAAACGCTCCGGCGTCGAACCGAGAAATGCCCGTCTTGCATCGAATGCCAGCAGGAAGTGAAAACTGTCGCGATTTTCCTGCTGGCTGGCTTTCAGAACCTGAGCTGCGGAGCAGGCCGAATCGAATCCGACTGTGGTCTGACGCGCCAGGACCACTTTATCCATGAACTGTGCCCGGATGTCGCTCAGCGCCCCCCTGACCAGTTTGTGCCAGTCGTCTTGAGCGGGTGCGTGCCGAACCGACACAATCTGCGAGACAATCGGCGGTACCGACGGGTACTCACTGACCAGTTGCTGTAATACCTTGATTGCTGCGTCTTTGCCCGCGTGCAGGTTCACCGCCAGCGACCATTGCTCACCCGACCGGATCAACTCAAGATGCGGCAGAAAAAAGAAAGAAGACTTCGCAGGATCAGGGTTGTCAGCCTGACCATCAAATGCCCGGCATCCCCAGATGCGCTGATCTCCCTGCAGCAGCGCATAGGCGGGCACCGGGTCTGAAAACGTTGCTTGCTGCCCCAGCGCGACCACTTCTTCGACGCCATCCCGGGAATGCCAGTACAGTTTCGGGTAAACCGGCTGCGCATCAAACCAGTCAATGCAAGGATTGACCGAGTCGCCCGTCCGGGATCGTTCACCCACAGGCTCAACCAGACGTACGACGTCTGCAGAAGCCCTTTTGATACGTTCAATCAATGTGGCCGTAGCCTGACAGAAGTGAAACATCTTGACCTCGCTGAACAGATAATCCGACCGATCCATCCCTGCATTCTATTCACAGAGAAAGTTACAGGGCTGAACCAGATCAAAGTTGGCCGTATTTCCGGAGGGAATAAATAGTGTGTCCCGGAATCTTGAAGTTTTTTTCATCGTCCTTATATCCCTGATCAGAAAGCCCCCATTTTCAGCCCGTTTATTTTTTTAGGGATAACAGGAACAGGGTTCCTGCCTGATGACAGAAGTGAGCATGCTGATGCAATTTCCAAGGCTGCATCTGGAACTGACAGAAAGCCGCCAGACATTCAACCCGGCTGGTCTACCCATACTCAGTCAACGTGCTTGGCCCGCATGTCAGACCTTTCCGGCAAGACCGGTCAATGACAGCACATTTCGTCTGCCCCGGGTACAATTTGTCATGGTCATTGCTGTAAAACGCGAGACGGAGCAACTGAAACCACTGAACAGTCAACCGCCTGTGCTTCATTAACAATTCGCACAATGAACGACTCTGGTTTCAGGAGAAAACGTTCAGCGTGCTGCTGCCGGATCAAAGCCATAAAAAACCGGCGCATCATGCGCCGGTGTCAATTTGAAAGTTCTGAATCCGGACTCAGCCGGAATCGGCTCAGTTAATCACAAACAGTGACATAAACTCATGAACCGGGGTGGCTTCCAGTTTGGCCTGATCGCTGCAAAGTTCGAAAATCTTGTCGCAGCTGCCCTGCGGGAAGCGGGTTTGCAGATTCCGTTTAAATTTACGTTCCAGTACCGGAATCCCTTCTTCACGGCGACGGCGGTGACCAATCGGATACTCAACCGACACTTTTTCCGTGCTGGTGCCATCGTTAAAGAAGATCTGAATTGAATTCGCGATCGAACGCTTGTCAGCTTCCAGATACTCCGCGCTGTAGCGTTTGTCTTCAATCACTTCCATCTTGCTGCGCAGCACATCAATGCGACTGTCACCCCGGTGGAATTCGTCCTCATAGTGCTCGGCAATCAGATCACCGTGAATCAGCGGCACCGCAATCATGTACTGCAGACAGTGGTCACGGTCGGCCGGGTTCGCCAGATCGCCGGATTTGGAAATAATCCGGATGGCAGATTCATGCGTGGTCACTTCAATCCGCTCGATATCATCCAGACGATCTTTAACCTGATGATGCAGTGCAACGGCACATTCAACCGCTGTCTGAGCGTGAAATTCTGCCGGGAAAGATATCTTGAACAGCACGTTTTCCATCACATAGCTGCTGAAATCCTGATTCACCTTGAACGGCTGCCCGTTAAACAGCACGTCGTAATAACCCCATTTCGGCGCGGTCAGTACAGACGGCAGTCCCATTTCACCTTTCATCGTGATCATCGCCAGACGCACCGCACGGGACGTCGCATCCCCTGCAGCCCATGATTTCCGGGAACCGGCATTCGGTGCGTGACGGTAAGTCCGCAGCGAACAACCGTCGATCCAGGCCTGAGACACCGCATCAATGATCTGATCCCGGGTGCCGCCCAGCATTTTGGTGACCACAGCCGTTGAGGCCACACGCACCAGCAGCACATGGTCCAGACCGACCCGGTTGTAACTGTTTTCCAGTGCCAGTACGCCCTGAATTTCGTGGGCTTTGATCATCGCTGTCAGTACATCGCGCATCGTCAGCGGCGCTTTGCCTTCTGCGACCGCAACACGGCTGAGGTAATCTGCCGTGGCCAGGATACCGCCCAAATTATCCGACGGATGACCCCATTCCGCTGCCAGCCAGGTGTCGTTGAAATCCAGCCAGCGAATGATACAGCCGATATTAAACGCCGCGGTCACCGGATCCAGCTCATGCGACGTCCCCGGTACCCGCGCGCCGTGGCGCACAGTCGTGCCCGGAACCGTCGGCCCCAGATGCTTGGTACACTCCGGGAAACGCAGTGCCAGCAGACCGCAGCCTAAGGTATCCATCAGACAGTTCCGCGCCGTGTTATAAGCTTCCGCTGAGGTGATCTCGGTCTGCGCGACATAATCGGCAATTTTAACCAGTAGTTCATCAGGTTGCGGGCGTTCATTCAGTTCAACGTTGAGGCTCATTCATCTTTCCTTTTACTTCAGAGTCTTAAATTAGGGTCTAGCTTATTTGCGTTTATCAATCGGCAGCCATTCCTGATGATCCGGACCGATATAATCGGCACTCGGACGGATAATCCGGTTATTGGCGCGCTGTTCGTACACATGGGCCGCCCATCCCGTGACCCGGCTCATCACGAAGATCGGGGTAAACAGCTTGGTCGGAATGCCCATAAAGTGATAAGCCGAGGCATGGAAAAAATCGGCATTGGCAAACAGTCCTTTTTCGCGTTTCATTACGGCTTCCACCCGTTCAGAAACGGCATACAGACGGGTGTCACCCACATCCTGAGACAGCTTGTGCGACCAGGCTTTGATCAGCGCATTGCGCGGGTCAGATTCGCGGTAAATCGCATGGCCGAAGCCCATGATTTTTTCTTTATGCGCCAGCATCTTCATAATATTGGCTTCCGCTTCATCCGGCGTTTGCCAGTGTTCGATCATCGCCATCGCCGCTTCATTGGCCCCGCCGTGCAGCGGACCACGCAGACTGCCAATCGCCGCAGTAATGCAGGAATGCAAATCCGATAACGTCGACGCACAAACCCGGGCCGTGAAAGTCGAGGCATTAAATTCGTGCTCAGCGTAAAGAATCAGCGAGCAGTGCATCACCTGCTTGTGCAGTTCAGAAGGCGCTTTCCCGGTCAGCATTTCCAGGAAGTAGCCGCCGGTGCAGTCCTGATCAGAGCCGGCAGTATCAATCCGGACGCCGTCATGGCTGAAGCGGTACCAGTAGCAGATGATGGCCGGCAGCAAGGCCAAAATCGAGTCGGTTTTCTCTGCCTGCTGACTGAAATCCGTTTCCTGATCCAGATTGCCCAGCATTGAACAGCCGGTACGCATCACGTCCATCGGATGGGCATCTGCCGGAATCGCTTCCAGCACAGTTTTCAGCGCATCCGGTAAACCGCGTTTGGCTTTCAGCGTTGCTTTGTACTGATCCAGCTCGGCCTGTGTCGGCAGCTTGCCTTTCAGCAACAGATAAGCGACTTCTTCAAACTGCGCATGGTTCGCCAGATCCGTAATGTCGTAGCCGCGGTAAGTCAGGCCGGTGCCGGTTTTGCCGACGGTGCACAGCGCCGTACTGCCGGCACTCTGACCGCGCAGTCCTGCGCCGCCCAGGGGTTGATTGTGTGAACTGTCCTTGTCTGCCGTGTGTTGATTATCCGCTGTCACTGAATGTGTCGCAGTCATTACAGGCTCCTTTCTTCACGTTGTGTCACGTTATGGATTTGGCCCGGTTCCGGGCAGAGACGCTTACGTCATACGCCTTCTCATGATGATGTTCTTTCTCTGTTGTTTATTCGCTGATGTTCTTTCGCAAATGCTTTGCCGCTGATGTTGCCCGCTTCTCACACCCCGTGAACGGCGAAGCGGCATGTCTCAGGCCTTACCGGCCACTGAACAATTGATCCAGTTTTTGCTCATATTCATGGTAGCCAAGATATTGATACAGCTCCTCACGGGTTTGCATTTGGTCCACGACGTTGCGCTGATGTCCGTCTGTCAGCAAATGCTGATATACATTCAGTGCCGCCTGATTCATGGCCCGGAAAGCTGACAGCGGATACAACACCATCTCCACGCCCTGTTCTGCGAGCTCATCACAGGAAAACAGTGGTGTCTGGCCAAACTCGGTGATATTCGCCAGTACCGGAACTTTGACCGCATCGACAAACTGGCGGTACTGCTCCAGGGTGTTCATTGCTTCCGGAAAAATCATGTCGGCACCCGCTTCGACACAGGCAATCGCCCGTTCAATCGCCGCATCCATCCCTTCGACCGCCAGTGCATCGGTCCGGGCCATAATGACAAAGCTCTCATCCTGACGGGCATCCACCGCAGCTTTGATGCGATCCACCATCTCACTCTGAGACACAATCGCTTTATTCGGGCGATGGCCGCAGCGTTTTTGAGCCACCTGATCTTCCATGTGCACCGCGGCAGCACCTGAGCGCTCCATCTCCCGAATCGTTCGGGCAATATTAAATGCGCCGCCAAAACCGGTATCAATATCCACCAATAGCGGTAATTCACAGGCTGCGGTGATCCGACGGACATCTTCCGTCACATCGTTGAGGGTGGTAATGCCCAGATCCGGCAGCCCGTAAGATGCATTGGCAATGCCGCCGCCGGAGAGATATATCGCCTGATGTCCCACCTGCTGAGCCATCATGGCACAGTAGGGATTAATGGTGCCGACCACCTGCAACGGGTGATTGTCGGCCACCGCCTGACGAAAACGCTGTCCTGGTTTCATGAGTAACTCCTTGTTTGATTTGGTTCATTCAGCGCGCTGACGATTCATCCTTTCTCAGCTGGCTTTCAATCAGTGTCCGGCTGCGCATGATGTGGCGACGCATCAGCATTTCAGCCAGTTCGCCATCACGGTCTCGGATCGCAGACAAGATCTGAACGTGTTCGTTGAGTGCGCGCTCGGGGCGGGCATGTGAGCGGGGCGACTGATACCGGTACATGCGCAGCAGATGATAGAGCTCATCACACAGCAGACTGATCAGCTTGCTGTTGCGGCTGGCCTTGATGATTCGGTAGTGAAAATCAAAATCGCCATGCTGATGAAAATAAGAAGCGCCATCCACTTCTTCGATATACTCCTGATGCTGTCTGAGCAGATAATCCAGCCCGTCCAGTTCTTCTTCCGTGATATGGGCGCATGCCTGACGGGCAGCCATGCCTTCCAGCGCTTCACGAACCGCATAAATCTCTGCCAGTTTGCCCGGGCTGAGCGCCACCACTCGGGCCCCCACATGCGGTATCCGTTCAACCAGCCCCAGTGCTTCCACCCGCATCATGGCTTCACGCAGCGGCCCGCGACTGACGGCAAACTGCCGCGCCAGTTCAGGCTCAGAAATTTTGCTGCCTGCCGGGAATACGCCCGTGACAATCCGCTCTACCAGCACTTCCAGCAGGCTGTCCGATTTGGTTGGCTCTTTGGTGTTCTCGGCTTTTCCTGAAGCACCCACCGAAACGACCTTCACATTGTCGACAATATCAATACTCACTGCACTTACCACCAGGCTATAAAAAGCTCAAACCCACACATTGTTAACAATTAGATGTTAATAGAGCAAAAATAGACCGGAAGGCGCAATCCAACAAGTTGATTGTTTACAAAAAATGAATTGCTGGCATTGAGATTGTCGACAATGTGACAGACATCGAGAAAGAATTGAGAAAAACTTAAGAAGGATTTCAGAAGGGGAGGTTCGCGATATCCGGGGGCATGCACGCCCCCGGATCGATTAACGGTAGCTCGTTTTTGCAGTAATCATGTTAAACAACTGCGGGAAAAATCGTTTGATGGTCGGTGCCCAGCCACTGATCCCTTTGCCGATCACCACCTCATCTTTCCGGGCGGCAATGGCTTTCAGCATCTGGCGAGCTGCATCCGCCGGATCCATGCCATTTTCAATGGAGGCTTCCGGCTTGTTTTGCGCAACGCCCTGTCCGTTCAGCGAATTATGACCAATCGCCGTTTTCACGGAGCCCGGGCAAATCGTCAGGCAATGAATACCGTGCTGACTCACCTCAGCCCGCAAGC
Source organism: Photobacterium sp. CCB-ST2H9 (assembly GCF_023151555.2). NCBI lineage: Bacteria > Pseudomonadati > Pseudomonadota > Gammaproteobacteria > Vibrionales > Vibrionaceae > Photobacterium > Photobacterium sp. CCB-ST2H9. The sequence continues at coordinate 1,407,110 of NZ_CP100426.1, read as the reverse complement.
AATCCATAAAACCGACCACGGCATATTTCGAACCGGAATAGCCCGTCCTGAATTTCGATCCGACTTTTCCGGCCACACTGCTGATTGCCACGACACTGCCGCCCCCGGTTTCGATCATCCGCGGCAACACGGCTTTGGTCATTGCCACCAGACCGAAGTAGTTCACCTCCATCAGCTGGCGGTACACTTTGAATTCATTTTCCAGAAACAGGCTGCGTTGTGAAATCCCGGCATTGTTCACCAGAATGTCGACACGACCCACCTCGTCCAGCACCGCCGGAATGTCCTGCATCAGCCTTTCCGGCTGCGCCATATCCAGCGGCACGACTTTGTGATTACCCGGCGCAAGATCGGCTTTGATCGCCGCTAACTTCTCTGCATTCCGGGCCGAAAGAATGACATTTGCCCCTTCCTGAGCAAACTGCACCGCTAACTCGCGTCCGATTCCGGAAGAAGCACCGGTGATCCAGACGGTTTTATTCTTAAACAGCATGACATCTCCTTGTCTTGATTTGCTATTCAGAGTTTCAGGGTCTGATGACCCTAGCCTTTATCCTTGATCATGGCTGAACAGGACCTGCATGCTGATCAATATAATCTGCTAAAGACTGGTAATAACCCAAAAGAAACAGAGCCTCGGCCAGTACAAACAACGGACCAATGATCAGTCCGACAAGATCATCCACAAACGCCGGTTTCCGGCCTTCAAAATAGTGCCCGATAAACTGAAACACCCAGCCGACAATGAACAGGCTCAGACTGATCCCCAGCCAGCCCGACATTGGCAGCGACGCAACAGGCATCGCTGCTACCGTCATGACAATCAAAATGGCAGCCATGATGGCTCCCAGCGACCCGCTGAGACGGAGATAAAAAATCACGCACAGTGCCACAGCAATATAGGCGCCATTCAGCACCACGGTACCGAGAACAAACTCGGTTCTGGCCAAGAGGCAAATTGCCGCAAATACGATGGCAGGAATCCCGACAAAATGGGTCAGAATATTCCGCCTGGAACGGTGATAGCGCGCGTAATTCGTCAATTGCTCTTCCAGTGTCTTCATGCATCCTCCATAGCGTTTACTGTTACTTGAGTGTCCGCTGCCTTTAAGCTTTTACTCTAATGCCAGGTAAACAACATGTGAAAGTGCCGATTCTGTGATGCCGCCGATAAAGAAAGAGACAAAAAAGCCAGCCCGCAGGCTGGCTTCAAACGATGGCACACTCGCAAGCTTATTTCACTGATTCAGAAGCCAGCTTATTTTTCCGCCATGATTTCAATTTCGACAATTTCACTTCATGAATCAGAATCGCGGCCAGAATGCAGGCACCACCCAGCATCTGCATGGACGTGACCAACTGCCCCAAAAACACAAAACCCAGAATTAAGGCAAAAATTGGCTCTGATAATTCGACCAGCTGGACGGTCTGGCTTTTCAAAATGGTCAGTGATTTAGTGGTACACCAGAAGCCGCCAATCGTCGGCAGCAAAGCCAACAGCAACAGTGTCAGCCAGACATCATTTTCCACACCGACAACACCAGACATGGAGAATGGAATCATCAAATAAACCAGACCAAACATCAGCAAACCACAAACCGGAATCAATCCGCCGCCAATATCCAGCTTTTTGTTCAGCACCAGGAACAGTCCGTAACCGACACCCGCCAGCACCGCAAACAGGAAACCGGTTTGATCTGAATTGGCAATATTTTCATTTTCCAGAAAGATTAAATACAGACCCAAAACAGCAAACAGTACCGACATCCATTCCTGACCTGTCAGGTTTCGTTTTTCAAACAACGCGTTCGCAAAAAAAGTCACCAGCGTCGAAACACCAAACAGTAAGAAGACGACCACAGCAACATTGAGCGTTTCATAAGAAGCCGTTTCGAAAAAATACAACATAAAAAAGCCGAAGAAGCTGCACACGGCCAGGGATTTCCATTTCGATTTCAAATACGTCATCAACGTCGGTAATTTTCCGGTCACGCCAAGCACCAGAAGAATGATCACAAATGCAACCACGCATTTATAAAACGCAACCGCTTCAGAGGGCAGGCCAGACTGAAACAGATTAACACTCAAAATACCAACCATGCCGTTAAAAAATGCCGCCAGTAATGCCAGAACGACACCAAATATGTGTTTCTTATCCATTAGAATTTCCTGTTACTGCGAGTGGAGTAATTGATGAGCTTACCAGAGACATACATTGAACAATTGCGTCCCGGACTTCAATAGAATTCTCTCCTTCGAAGTGAACTCTTGCGGGTATCTCATCATAGGAGAACTCCGTACTTTCACCACTTGAATTAAATTCCTGGAATGTAACATTCGGATGTTCTAACTGAAATCCATCGGCCAACTGATATCCGGATTCAAACGGATTCGGAACCATCAGAAATCCGGTTACTTTCGTTTCTACCGCTTTCACGGTCTCTCCAAGTGAAGCCTTCGTCCACAAATCGAAGAGATCTACACCCTCATTATTGTAGGCAACAAATGGTATTTCACCACCGCCCACTCTTCCACCAATTTCCAAAAAGTAAAAATCATCACCATTTTCAATGACTTCTAAATGGACGGCTTGATTTCTTATGTTCAGTAAGTCCGCGACTTGATACGTAAATCGTTTTAATTTTTCATTGACGGATTTATCGTCAATGGTAAATGAGCCAAGCGGGATTTTATTTCTAAAATCAAGGCAGGTATTGATATATTTGGAAACTTTGAAATATGGCATCTCATCATGAGAAAGAACGGCATCAACATGATATATCTCACCTTCTATAAACTGTTCAATCTGATACCCTTCAAAGCGCTCCAGAGATGGAATATCTTCGCTTGAAAAAATCTTCTGAACACCTTCAGATGCAGCACCGACTTCCGGTTTGATGATGCAGGGATAACCATATTTCGAGATGAAATCCGTGATATCCTCATGCCGCTTCACCGCCTGAAACATCGGGAACAGAATATCCGACTGCATGAGTGCAGATTTCATCAGTACCTTATTTCGATACAGATCATTATCTTCAACTTTAGCGCCTGGTATCCCTAATGCGTCCCTGATCATGGAAGCACTATCCAGATCATACTCTGAATGTGCGATAACCAAATCAATCCGATCAACCTGATTCATTTCAATCGCAGCGGATAAAACATCTTCACTCTTTAATGCGTCCAGCGCCTTAACATGCAAACAAGTCTTCGGATCGATATATTTTGTTTTATTCTTCAGAGTCACGAATGACACTTGAAAATCATTGTGATCAATATATTTTTTGTAATCTGAAAACATATCATCATAACGATTGATAACTAAGACATGTTTCATAATAATCCCACCTCAGTATTCACTTCATGTACGACACTTTTGATTTCATGATAATCATCGCCGGAGAAAATAAAGTAACCAACGCGTGAGGTCCAATCCTGATGACTACCTAATACATCCCCATGATTAAAGTATATTTCATGCTTTTTGAAAAACTTATGACTCATATACTTTTCAATCGAACTCAGCTCAGTGAAAACCTCTTTGTTCCCTCTTGGAATAAATGAAATTGCAGAAACCACTTTCGGCAAATCAGATCGGGTAATATTCCGGTTTGTATAGGCTGCAATGGTCATCTGTGCTAAGTCGACACCATAAGACTGCTTGATTAACTCGACAATCTTGTCGCCAGGCATCCTCGCCGCCATTTCGATAGCCACAGGCTGACCTTCTGGGCGAACTCTCAGTTCCAGATGGAAAGGACCAATATTGACACCGATAGCGTTCACAACCGCTTCCGCATACTGGCGAATTGTACTCGCGATTGATTCACAGATGTCATGCCCGACAATATGGCCAAACTCGACAAAGTAAGGCTCTTGTCCCAGTACTTTTTCAGTAATGGATACAATTTCTACCTGATTATCAATGACGACACCTTCAACACTGAATTCATGCCCCGGAATATATTCTTCAATAATGAATTTTCCGGACGATACAAAATCCAGATCGTTAAGCGCAGACTGAGACAACCTTGTGACCACTGCAACGAACTCATCAATATTGTCCACTCGTCTGACTTCGGTACTTCCCGACATATCAACCGGCTTGATAACCGCAGGAAAAGTAAAACCATCCGGCAATTCAAGCGGCTGAAGCTCCGTCTCTTTATCGATTGAAAAGTAATGAATATGGCTCAGCTGAGTTTCTTTCAATTTAGTTCTGAAAGCATACTTATCCCGAACGAAATCAATCACAGCTTCGTCCAGATGTGGTAAACCAAAATATTTTGCTAACTGAGAACAGACCGGAACTGTATATTCAGAACCAGGGAAAATGGCTTCAACATTGCCAAGTTCTTCAATGACGTCCACCAGCGCATTCATATCCCTGGAGTCGACTTTAATAACCGATTGAACCAGGCTTCTTAAATCGTGGCTTAGCTTTCTTTCTCCTTCATCAATACAAAGGATATGTAAATCGATTCCCATTTCTGCTGCCGCATGGATATATGCGGTTCCAGATGATACTGGATCTATGACGACAATACTCACATGACCTTCCTGCTAACCAAAATATTCGATTTCTTTATTATCAAGTATTGAAACTTTCTCTGTCACAGCCGTTGAGCCGACAGAAACTGTAAAAAAGTCTTTCGAGATAAATCTATCAATATCATTAGCATCCCAGTCAGGAAAACGGACATTCTGAACATGAACACTGCAATCAACTCTGCTTGTGAACTCGCGAATGCAATTTTCATGATAAAAACTCAATGACGATCTGTTGATTGCAATCACATTGATGCCTTCCAGTGCGTGTTTCTCTGAGAGTTCTAATGCTCTGGAGAGAGCGGCCCCCATCCCACTCCCACCGGATATAACATTGATAGATCGACTCATTTCCTCATACCTTGGCACAGGAATATTCACGATTTGATATCGAACTTCATCACCGGGATTTAATGTTAAGAACCAGTTCGAAAAAACGCCGTCTTCTTTTAACTTCACATGGATACGTAAAAGATCAAATCCATCTTTATACATAGTGACCAGAGAATAACTTCGGGTGACTTTCAAATCATGACTAAAAATATTCACGATAGATTTAGACGTGAAGAATTGTTTTTTTATTTTTATCTGAATTTCTATGATTGATTTATCCAAATATTCAATCTGACGAATAGTACCAATTGAATAATTACTGACATAAGGTTCAATCGTTATATCAGTCAAGGCTTTGCTGACACAGGGTAAAAACATGTTTGGGGTGTTTACCATCTTACCGTTTTCCATCACTTGTCCAGCAACCAGCTTACAGCGACAGACCCGGCATACACCATTTAAACACCCCTTTGTGATGTAATCACTTGGGATATTATTGATTAAATTATCTTCAATGTCAGAAAATATCTCGATGTCAGATATTTTAATTTTTATCTCAGGCATATTACATCACTATTGATTAACAACTATAGCGTATTTGCTCTTAGCTCTGTGAAATATTCACCGACCATAGGAATAAAGGCTTCAATATGTTGAATTGCCAGTTTTACATCATGATCGTTTTTAATCACAGTTGACAGCATCTCTGTCATCATACCGCTATGATCTTCTGCTTCATCAAAGGCAACGTGAGAAGCAGCACCACTGACTTCTTCCTGCCCCAAATAAGAGCCAGCTTTTTGAGTGATGAATGGATTATAATTATCGCCATAATACTCCAGGAACCAATCCCAGATAATCGCGGCTAACGGGCCAAAACGCTCGACACTATAGGTCAGATAACCCATTAATTTAATTGTTGATGGAAAAGCATTTTCATCTTTTACATCTGCCATTGTATAGCCATATTTGATCAGGTCCTGAGCAAACATCTCATCATGACCTAACTCATCATACAGATAATAAGACAATTTCTTTGCCGCTGGAATATTACCCTTACATGCAATCGCAATTGCTCTCGCATCCAGCTCATTATTCATATTAATGCGGATGACACATTCAAGAATATGACGTTTATAATATTCTTTGTTAAACCAATCGCTTTTATGAAACTCACCCGTTACAGAGTCTTTTTCAAACTCTTTCTCCAGAAGTTCATTGACTTTATTTTCTAAGCTTTTAATAACATTTTCATTGATAAACATGATCATGCTCACTATTTGTAATAAAAGTTACCACTTTCAAAAACAAAATTTTGAAAGTCACTTATGTAACAAAAGAATCACAATGCAACAACATACATATGACCTGCACGCAAAGTATCTAACAGTTTATTGCCAAACAACGCACTAATTATAAAACCTCGAGACACTTCACAGTCCTGAAAAATTTAACTTTCCATGCTTTTTATTGATATTCAATTCAGTAACAAGGGAATCAATCACTTGAAATGTCTTTCAGGTAAAACCCGGGAAATATAATGATTAAAAGGATTTTTAAACCATTGAAAATTCATTCGGATGTCATACTGAACAGCAGGTATAGCAACACAAACATCCGGCATCCGTTTATTTTTCGAAAAAGAAAAGCTCTCTTTTTAAATGAGTCACTGATAACCCATCACTTCCCGTAAAAGCAAAAAGACAATATTTACAGAAACCGATACGATGGAGCGCATTCAACTGTGTAAAGGATATATAAAAACGCATGGACATCATCTTTCTCAACGGCCCCAGCAGCTCAGGCAAAAGTGCAATTGCCAAAGCGTTACAAGACGTGATGGCGGACGATTACCTTCATATCGGGATTGATACTTTCATCGCAATGATGCCTGCCAAAGCCAATACCCTGAATGAATCCGACACACCGGCTCATGGCTTTTACTGGCGGACCACCCTGCTCAATCAGCAGCCCGTCAATCGCATTTCCTCGGGTCCGTACGGCAAGGCTGTCAATGATGCCTATCGCACCACAGTCAGGCATCTGGTTGATGCCGGACTGAAAGTGATCGTGGATGATGTGCTGAATGGTTCGGAAGAAATGACTGTCTGGCAATCGGTGCTGGCTGGCAAAAACTGTCTGTATGTCGGCGTGACCTGTTCAGCAGAAACCCTGATTCAGCGCGAACAGCAACGGGGAGACAGACACATCGGCTCGGCCATTGAACAGGCATCCCGGGTGCATTGCGGCATTGAATATGATCTTCTCATTCATACAGACGACTGTTCCCCGTATGACAGTGCAAAACAAATTCATGATTTCATCGTCAGTCATGATTCAGCCCGATGAGATTGACTGATATATTTCTCGGCAAATCGCTCGCCTGCCTCTTGATAATATTCGCAATCATCTTCATATCAGAATGATGTTCATTCTCTGAGCAGTCTCAGCTGCGTTTTTATGCCAACCCGTTATGCATTCACAGTATCGCTGAGAGACATTCGCTGACAACCGAACCCAAGGAGCGCTCTCACATGGATTACCTCTACGCGATGATACTGTTCGCCGTTTCATCCTCTGTCACCCCGGGCCCGAACAACATCATGGTGATGACTTCGGGTCTGAATTTCGGCGTCAGAAAGAGTCTGCCGTTGCTGAGCGGCATTTGTATGGGCTTTGCCATCATGCTGTTGCTGGTTGGCGTGGGGTTCGGACAGCTGTTCGAACTGTTCCCCAGCCTGCATTTCATCATTAAATGTTTAGGTGTGTTGTACTTACTGTATCTCGCCTGGCTGATTGCCCGTTCCGGCGACATTGGATCATCAGATGCGCAGGCAAAACCGATGGGCTTCATGAAAGGCGCCCTCTTTCAATGGATTAACGCCAAAGCCTGGGTGGTCGCAACCGGGGCCATCGCCGCATTTACCACCGTGGGTGCCGACTTCCACAACCAGAACATGATGCTCGCAATCACGTTTCTGGTGGTGTCTTTTCCCTGTGTCGGCGTGTGGTTGATGTTCGGATCCCTGCTGAAAAAAGCGCTGACCCAGGCAAAATACCGCCAGTGGTTTAATTACACCATGTCAGGGCTTCTTGTCGTTTCAGTTTTACCTGTCATTCGGGAAATCCTGAATCATTAAGAGGCCATGCGCTCATGACAGAACTCACGCAAATGGGTCATGCGCAGGTCTTTCTGAAAGAGACCCGCGGCTTGCCCTATATCGAAAAAAGCAACGCGACAGATGTCGAGATGCATTTTTACCGCAACATCGCGCCTCAACTGACCATGGTGGGCGTACATACCCCACGGCTCTATCATTGCGACACGAAAAATCACGTGCTGCATCTTGAATACATCCCGACGCCAGTCACACTGGAAGCGTTGCATGAGGATCCACGCTGTTTTCAACAGTTAGCCGCGATTCACCACTTTTCACGGCATTCAGATCATCCCAGATGCGCTCACCAATGGACAGAACAACACACCATTCAGGCCCGGAACCATCTGCAACTGTCGGGCAATGCAGAAGCACATCTGCACCAGCTCAGAGAACAGTCCGAAGGGCTGTTTTATCCGCATGCCTGCCTGTCGGGTGACAGTAACGCTGGCAACTGGGGAATTCGGGACAACGGTGACCTGGTGTTATTCGACTGGGAACGGTTCGGCGAAGGCAGCCCGGCCATTGATCTTGCACCCCTGGTCAAAGGCATGGGCGATCGGATGTCTTATCAAGCCATCGCAGATCGCTATCTGGCGCATTCGTCTCTGTTACCGAAACAGACCCTGCTCCGACACCTCATTCTGGCGAAAGCCTGGATCGTGGTCGACGTGGTCAATATTCTGAAAGACAGAAACAAACCCGATACTGAGACCTATCTCAACTGGTTCCGACAGGTGTTTCCTGCATGGCTCAAAACGCACAGCAGTTACCTCTGACTTCACGACTGAACACCAGATATCAAAAAGCCCCCGGACGGAGACTTTGAATTGCAACGATCAGCATCTGCAATCGGATCAGAGTGAGTTATTCTCGGCGTTCCAACTGACGCCGCAATCGCTCGATTTCATCCAACAGATCAAGCGCCACAGCAATGCCAGCCACATTCAACCCTAAATCTTGCTGCATGCGACCAGCGCGCAGTGCCCGGCGCAGGTTGACGGTTGCAAATCGCCAGTGAATGGGCCGATCTCCCTCAGGGTCGAGGACGCCTTCTTCAACAAGCGTGATGACCCATTCAGCAGGCTGGTCACAGGCCCGGCAAAACTCAGCCATACTCAGCGTTGGCTCATGCTCTGAAATCACAGTAATGCTCAGCTGATCTGAAGTAACTTTCTTCTTCATGACTCAAAACCAAATTGGCTGCGGGGGTTAAAGGACATCAGCTCCTGCATCTGACGGTACAGTGCTTTTTCCTGCTCAGTTTCCACCTTCGGTTGGACAATATTCAGGGTGATCAACATATCCCCGGGGGTGGTTCCGGGAAGGCCCCGTCCGCGAAGCCGGAGTGTTTTTTCAGAATCTGAATTGGCCGGCACCTTCACCTCAATAGGCCCCGTGGGAGACGGTATCTTTATTTTAGCGCCCAGGGCCGCCTCCCATGGCGTGACCGGAAGCGTCATGCACAGATTTTTCTGTTCGAGACGATAGAGCGCATGCGGACGAAAACTGACTTCGAGATAAAGATCGCCTGCTTCACCGCCTGAGTGACCAGGCATGCCCTTTCCGCGTAGACGAATGTGCTGGCCTTCTCTGACGCCTTTTGGGATTTTTAAATTCACCGTCTGAGGTTGCGTGCCGTCCATTCGAGATGACGGCAGGGTGAGTGAACGCACCGCGCCATGAAAGCTGTCTTCAATATCAATCAGCACCTGAGCGTGTATATCTTCGCCCTTAGCCTTGAAATGTGGGTTTGCGCCGTGAGCCCTGTGAGCGCGCTGTGCCCGATCGGACCGGTGACCAAAGTGACTGCCAAACAGCGATTCAAAAAAATCTGAAAACGCACCTGCATCACCCCGGGTGAAGCTGTCACCGGAAAACTGAAACTCACGCTCCCAGTCTGGCGGCACATCAAAGCTCTCCCCGGTGTGCCAGTCTTTGCCCAACTGATCATAAGCAGCCCGCTTCTGGGGATCTTTAAGCACTTCGTAAGCTTCTTTGACCTGAATAAACTTCTGGTGAGCATCCGTTTCCTTCGACACATCCGGATGAAATTTCCGCGCACTTTTTTTATAAGCACGTTTGATATCCGCCTGCGTCGCATCGCGGGGAATCCCAAGAATGGCGTAATAATCACGATATTCCATAACACCACGATCCAGACTGAAAGTTGAAATGGGCTCTCCGGGGCTGTTCGCCATACGCTTTGCCGGCAAACATCTTTGAATTGCGGTTCTGGCGCGACAGGAGCCCATATCAGTATAGGCAAGTGAAAAAAAACATGGGTTTCAATGGAAAGACTGCACACTTGATTATGCTTAGAAGCAATCATGAGATGTTCATTCATTATTGTCCGGCATCGGAGGAGACGACATTTTGTCCATTACCGCGACACTGCAACCGCTGATACTCCTGATCATCAGCTCTTTAATCCTGATGACAGGTCATGGATTGAGCGGCATTTTGCTGCCGGTTCGACTCGCAACCGACAACATCAGCCTGCCCGTCTCCGGCTTCATTTTATCCATGTACTCCTTCGGATTCCTGCTCGGGGCAACGGTTGCCAAACGCATCCTGAAACAGATTGGCCAGGTGCGCACCTTTGCCATGTGTGGCAGCCTGACAGCCACCGCGATTTTGCTGATGGGATTGCGTGATGACATGTTCATCTGGGCATTGATGCGTGGCCTGATGGGATTCTGTATTGCCTGTGCCTGCGTGACCCTGGATTCCTGGTTCGGCAGTGTTTCTACGGAGGAAAACCGCGGACGGATACTGGGTATCAATCAGGTCGTGATCTTATCTGCAATCACCCTGGGCCAGTTTGCCCTGCTCATCGCGCCCCCAACCGAGAGCACCCTGTTTGTCCTGTGCGGCATCCTGTTCAGCCTGTCGATTACACCGCTGGTGTTTGTATCTCATTACGAACCCAGCATTGAGCAGACCCCGCACCTCCCGCTCCGACAACTGTTCGCCTTATCCCCTCTGGGGGTAGTCACCGGATTTTTATGCGGCATGCTCTACTCATCGATGGTCAACTTGCTGCCCTTGTATGCGAGCAGTGAACACATCACCGGACTCAGGCTCTCCCTGTTCATGGGCGCCGCGATGGTGGGTGGCATAGTGCTACAATTTCCCATCGGCTATTTATCCGATCGGTTCGAGCGCAGAAAAGTGATTCTGGGCTGCTGCCTGCTCCTGTCACTGACGACCATTGCTTTGCCGGTGACCGTCACAACAGGGCAATTTGGCGCCATGCTTATCTGCAGTGCATTCACCATGGGGATCATCGCCTGCCTCTATCCGCTCAGTATCTCAGAGACCTTCGACCAGGCTCAGAAAGGACAACTGCTTTCCGTGCTGTCCGGGCTGCTCGGTATCTATGCCGCAGGTGCAATGATCGCGCCCTATACCGCGACCGTGGCAATGCAGCATCAGGGAGAAGTAGCGGTATTCGGATTCATGCTGGCCATAGAGCTGCTCCTGATCGGCTTTACCCTGTACCGGATGAGAGTCGCGCCCCCTATTGCGGTGGAAGCGCAAGAAACCTTTGTGATGCACACCCCCAATATGATCTATGAAGAGCTGGATCCGCGAACAGCATACCGGGAAACATCCGCAGACTTCGAACACGCCATGAGTGAGTTCGAAAAACTGGCTGCCGAACATCCGAACAATGCCATTGCCTTTGTCCGCGCAATATCAGCAGCCCATCCGGACTGGGCAGCCATGCTGGCAGAGAAAGCCACTCAGTTCCCTGATATTGATACGGTGCTGCTGTTTCGTGCGCTGACCATGCTCAATTCTGAGCTGGCCGTTGATATCGCCAGCCGTCTTGCTCAGGGAACACCGGAACAGGCCGAAGCTCTGGTGGACTGGCTACTCGACAAAGAGCCCGAGAATGCTTTAACCCTGCTGGCGAATATTGCCTTCATCGCGCAAGAGCAACAGGCAAAAGTTGTCGACGCCCTTGCCCAAACCAGCCCGGAAAAAATACAGGCATTTAGCCAGGAATATGTCGACTCAATGGCTGAAAATCTTGCGAGCCTGCGCGCCCCGGACCGGGAAGATGTCAATATCGAACACTGTGTCACGGGATTGCTGGATTCCGTCACAGCCGCCGCCCCCGAGCAGATGAAACAAGTCGCAGCCATCGTCGACGAAGGTGTGGGTGACTGGATGACGGATCAAAATGAATCCGAAACAAAAAGGGAATAAGCCCGGGTCGGGGCGGGCCGAGTCTTGATGGCAGTGGAACCGTCTGAAACAGAAACACACCGATCCTGAATTCTGGGCTGGGTACAGACTAGTAAAAAGCCTCCGAACGGAGGCTTTATCAATCACCAACAATGACCAGCCGTTAACTGAAAAATCGGGCCAGCGTCGGTACCCGGGTCAGGACCAGACGGTCGGCCAGCAACACCGTCACCATCGCGATACCCGCCAGCGGGAAACACACTCCCAGCACAGCAATCACGACCGTCGCGCCCTTCCACAAGGCCATATTTTTCGGTGCCGGCGGTGCGGAAAGCACTACTTTTCCTTTCGGACGGCGCAGCCACCACATCACCACCCCACTGACACTGATCAGAATAAAGGACAGGCAAAGCACGGTATTCACCGCTTTGTTCCAGCCACCAAAGTCACCCTCGTGCAGCGCAATCCCCCAGGCCATCGCTTTCGCCATGGGCGAATACTGACTGTATTTGATGTCCGCCAGCACTTTGCCTGTGTACTGGTCGATGTGCAGGGTGCGATCCTGCGTTGCATCCGTGGTGTCATTCCCCATGGTGCTTTGCAGAATGCTGTAGGAACCCAGCTCTCCTTTGGGCAGATTCACCCGAAAGGCGGTGAAACCCTGCTGCTTGGCAAACGCCACTACGGAATCCAGATTCACCTTGCCCTGAATTCCTGTTTTTTGAATCTCCGTGCCCTGAATCTGTGCTGGAGCCCCATGATGCCCTGCATGCGAACCGGACATCGGTTGTGAAACCGGCATCGCTGTCTGTTCCAGATTCCACGGCACTTCTTTCAGATTGCCATGGTTCATCTCAGCATGTTTGACATCAGACAAAGGCACATCGCCAAAGACACCGGTCGGGAACGTGTTCCACGCCTGCACCATTTTACTGCCCCAGACACCGGACCAGGACAGACCGGACAGCAAAAACAGCAACAGAAACACCGCCGTGACCACGCCCAGATTGGCATGAAGGTCGCGCCAGAACGTGCGTTTTCCGCTCGCCAGACGAATCCGGAACATCCCGGCTTGACTGGCATGGTCCCGCGGCCACCACAGGTAGGCACCACTGACAATCAGGATCACAGCAAAACTGGCCGCCAGTTCAATCAGGCGATCGCCAGCATCTCCCATCAGCAGCGTGCCATGGATCGACTCTGCCCACGCATACAGGTTGTTATCCCGGTCCAGACTGCCCAGCACCGCTGCGGTGTAAGGATTGACGGTCACGAAAAGTCCCTGTCCTTCAGCGGTGACTACCGCAAAACGACTGGCCTCTTCGGGTTGTTTCGGCGTCAGATATTGCTTGATGGTGGCATCGGGATACGCCTGCTGTACGGCGTTGAACTGCTGCGTGACAGAGACTGACTCACCCGCCGGTTCCACAAACAGGAGGTCTTTCAAACGGATTTGATCGAGAGATCCGGCATACATCATCATCAGGCCGGTCACCGCCAGCATGATTAAAAAAGGCACCACATACAGGCCCGCATAAAAGTGCCAGCGCCAGGCCGTCATATACCAGGCCCGCTGTTCCGTGCACTGTTTTGGCAGCTGATCCTGCTGCGATATTGAATGGTTCTGATGTTTCATGATCTTCCTTCCGGTGCGCAAATCACGCGCACAAACAAAAAGCCGCTGTCCGCAGACAGAGGCAACAATATGATTTCTTACGATTCTGAGAAATGCAGGGACGGTTTACGCGCGGGCGAAAACCGTTAACGCCAGCGGCGGCGCACGGGAAGGAAGAAGAAAGTAGTCCCACTGGCGTGGCGAGAACTGATAGGCGCTGAGCGGGTGTTCGCGAAGTTGAGTGCCCAGCCCCAGCCATCGGTCATCAGTATGAGCCAGGCTGAACATTCCGATGGGACAGTGCCCCTGAGGATCATGCTTAAGCTGATCCTTGCCATCGGCCAGTTTGACCAGTTTGAAACCACCGAGTGTACAAAGGCTTGCCCAGGTGCCGGCCGGTTGGTTATGAGCATTCACCACCGGCATCGCAACGATCAATAGCCAGCTCAACAGGCTGGCGATGATCATCATTCTGTGCAATGAATTCCCTGGGCGCATTCGTTTCAGTATCCTTGGTTGCGCGAGCATACTAGTGCTTTGCGCATGGATTCACAAGATCATTAATAAGGGTATTGATTAAGATAGGGTTGGTATGTCGCGCTTGTGTTCAGTACTAATCTCAACATCTTTGATGCGCGCCAGATACGCTTTTCTGGCACAAAGAGTAACCAGAAATGCCTTTTGTTCTCTGGTGTCGGCCGGGCCGGTTGCAGACGCTCCCGGCGCCGACAACTTAAAAATTCATCCATGAATTTTTCCCCTGGGAAGGTGGAAAAGTTTAGCGTTGAATTCGTTATCTCAATCTACTTCTGTTACGTATTCTAAATACTTTGATTGATCTTGAGCGAGAAAAAATGAGTGAGCTGTAACAGCCAATGTGTAAATACGCTAGTGACGAATTACCCGAATTTTATCCCAAAATCACAGTTCACAAACATGCTGTTGTTTCTTGATTTTCCTGTACTAACTTTACGCTGACTCGCTTAGATTCATCGCCAGTCAGTGCTTCTGAGATGTCAGCGATACCTCTAGGCTCTTCACTCAATTGCAATTTAAGGAGCTCTTCAATGGCTTACGCACAATGGGTCAGCTATACCGTCATCGCAGATAATTGCACCCTGCAAGTGAAAAACGCACAACACAGCTGGGGCAAATTCTATTTATACGACAATAAAGATCATGAGCTTTCTCCAGAGGAAGTGGATGGTCAGATTGTCGAGATTGGTCAGGAAGGTTTTAACATCGTCAGCTCTTGCGGTCGTTCTGACGCGTCTTCAGGCACACAAGGTTCTTTCGACCTGTACGACGGTTCGACAAAAGTTGTCACTTTAGTGTGGGATTGTCCGTGGGGCAGTAAATCGAACAGCTGGTCTCAAACGTCTCAGAACCGCAACTATGTTGTCTCTGTGACTGGTGGCTCGATGAATTCAGGCGCCATTGGTGTACTGACTGTAGAAGTCATCAAAAAACACGTCGGCTAACAACGAAGGCAGTGCGGGATTATCATCCGCACTGCTTATTTCTTTAATAAAATACATTTAATAATCATTAACTCACAACGCTTGCAGAAACTCTATTAAGTCTTTCAACTCAGATTCATCAATCCTTATCCATCGAAGCAAATCACTTCTACTTGCAAATGACTCGTTATTTTTAAGTATCATATTTTCTGAAACCTCTGAATTTCTAAAATAAAAAATTGGGCTAATATGATATTTTACAACGCCTTCTAACGTAGAAAAAATTCCATTATGTCCATAAGGTTCAGTCTGAGAAACGCTAACTAATGAAGGGGTTCTAAACTTATATCTGTCCTTGGTATCTAAAGTAACCATAGCTCGACCGAGATCTTGTCCAAACATATGAGGACCTTGTAGTCCTTGTGGAATACCAATCGAATGAAAAGACATGTCGCTCATTAAATCACCAGAATGACAAGAAGCACATCGTGCTTTTCCATAAAATAGCAAAGCACCTCTTTTTTGTCTCAAAGATAAAGCGGATGTTTTTCCTAAAATATACTTCTCCCAAGCAGACTGCTGACAAAGATCTTGAGTTTTTTTCCTAATGAAGCTAGCTAATGCATTACCGACTGTAGGTAACGTCAAATCTTCTTTAGGCATTCCTATATTTTTTAGAGCATTTAATAATTTTAATACATCTTTATCATCGATTTCTTTCAACCTTTCCTGAATAAAAATGTTCTGTGCAGAAACTTTATCGTGATAATACTGATTTTCAACTAGTTCTACATGGCGGTTAGAATCATACAGTTTACTCGTCCCTAAAAATTCATCACGAGCAAGCAAAGGCAAAACAGAGGCGACAGACAATGCAGAGTCAAAGCCCATTGAGAATCCTTCACCTATAGGAGAGTAAATCTCGTTATCTACTCTCTGAACTTTTCCGTCCCAAAAAAAAGTAGTAAATCGATTATCACCTCGCGCAAATACAGTAAATGCATTCCTTGGAACCACAGCCCCTCCACTCGCTAAACGCTCGGAACCTTCTCCTTTACCACCAACTCCAATAGCCAGTGAAAGACCATCAGCCAATGCTTTGTTGTCGATGTGACAATTGGCACAAGCCGTATCTTTATCACCGCTTAATACGGGACGTTCAAATATAACTTCACCAATTGATGCTAATGGAGAAAACTTGGTTAATTTATTTTTATCGCAAACATTTCCTTTAAGCTGAAATGCATCAATAGCAACCTTAAGTGAATCATCAATATTTAAAGCATTAGCCTGAAAAGCTACAAAAAGTAAAAAATACCACGCTCTCATTTACCGCTCCCTAAACCTATGCTGTTCTGTTAACGCCTCAATTGAACGTTGATGCAATTCTATTGCTTCCAAACCAAGATATTCCAAAACAGGTTCTGGTACTCGCAATGACAACATAATTTTTCTTGTCTTATCATACTCGTGACAGGCCATTAGATGAACTTTCGTGGTTTTTTCTAATTTTTCTGAACCTACTTGCTCAATGTACCAAGTTTCATCCATAGCTAAAGAACATTCAGCCGTTTGATCCATAAACTGCTTCTTATAATAGAAATATGCAGATACAGGTGCTATAAAATTAATTCCTAGCCATACTATACAGAAGACAGTGATAACCAAGATAAACATATGTTTCATCGAGCTAATATTCCCAACGAGTTAAGGGTCTGGGCATCGAGAGTCTGAGACACTGGGATATTGTTAGCACGACGATAAGCATTTAATGCTACACGAGTTTGGCTGCCCATTATTCCGTCAATGTTTCCTTTGTAGTAACCGTTAGTATAAAGCGCAAACTGAACCCTAAGAATTAAATCCTTTCGCTTTGCTTGATCTGTGGATGTCACTGTAGATGATTTTACTGGTGGATTAGAATAACTCGGTTTTACTGGCTCACTTAAAGGCTGAGAATTATATTTTTTTGTGGGAATTTGGTAAGTGCCTCCAGAAGAAGAACGGTGAGAACTATGACTTCTGTGACTACTATGGCTTCTGTGCGCTGCAATATATAACGGAATCTCTTCGTTGAGCGGAGCTAAAACAATACTGTCTAAAGAAAGCTCATCATTAATGTTATAGTCATTATTTGTTACTCCACTTGCTTCAGCACTAGAATTCATTGCAAAAAAACCTGGAAGCAATGCAGCTAAATTAAATTTTCTTTTCATATTATTCTCCTAGGGTTTTGATGATACTTTCCTCTGGACGAAGAAAAATACCCACCACAGCTATTTTTCAACTGACATAGTGAGCATTCATCAGGATAATAATTTTTCCAGTCTGATATTGATTTCACTGCATAAGACCTCAAACTATCAGGCAAATGACAAAGAGGGAAGTTAAACAATGTAGGGTTTAGACCCATAATATCTGCGGATAGCACTCCCTCCTTAAGTTTTTCAACATACTGCTCTGTGTCGCATTGTAATTTGAGCCAATTTCTTTTCGCCCACCCTGTAGCCTCTAAGTTCATTATTGAGAGCTGCACTACTGATGAGAAAACTCTACTAATAAACTCAACAACCATTGGTAACTCAAATGCATTCAGTTGAGTTGGAATAAAACGAACTTCCATCCCAATCCCTGAATTACCAGCATTCACAATCCCTAAAACTGTTTCAGAATAAGCACCACTTGCGCCAACCAATCCATCATGAACACTAGGTTTTACTGAATATAAAGGAACTCCAAATGTAATCTGCATTTGACGTGAACGTATAGCTATTTGCTTAGTGAATGATAAATCAGAAAATGCACGTCCATTAGTTAGAATGTGTAACTTTGTTTTAGGGGCGTATTTCGCGATAAATTCCAAGAAATTCAAAAATTCATTTCCATATAAAAGCGGCTCACCTCCACTAATTCCGACTTCGCCATCAAAATCGAATGCAGCTAATGCTTGTGCGCTGTAAGTTAATAGCCAATCGTCTCGTTCTTCCCGGGGTGGCTGAGAACAAAACAAACAGCGATTGTTGCATCGCTCTGTCACCAATAAAGTATTGTGATTTGCCCGTCTAGATAGAATGACTCTCAATTGTCCAAAGTTATTAATAGTGACGATATCACCATCTTCTATGGAGTTGTACAAGGAATTATTCGTTATTACACCAACAAAATTATCAGATAGCTGTTCTGAAATTATTTTCTTATCATCGACCAATAAAATCTGTTCTAAAAATCTCGTCTCAATTATCCGTTCTGATTTACGAAGTTGATAATATCCTGATTGTGTAAAATCATCATCATTCAGTGAAAAGGTATCAGGTCTAAGCACATCACTCATACATCCACTCCCTCATCATCAAACCAATACCATCATTCTTATAAAGATGCCGGAGTATTAAAGTAAACATAGCTTTATGGTATTGGCAGAAACGCGAAAGACTTTTGTCTCCTATCGGCTCACCAAAAATGCTAATATTTTGGCAGGGGTCAGATCCGCAATAAGGTTGATAAGCACATGAAGAACAACCAGGATGTATTGATGAAAAGGATTGTGACAGCACTCGTTGATACAATTCGTTTGTTGTAAATTTAGGGGTTTCAATAGTCCCTAAAGAAAAGTCCATATTAGGATTAGATTTTTGAAGCATCCTAGCTTCATCACTCCCGTAAATACGGCCATCATAATTATAGAGAATGCTATTCAATATCAGTCCACTAGGTGATTTTAAGTCAGCGTATCCATTATAACCCGCGCTTAGTACCCTTTTTATGTGTATCAATGCAGAATGCTCAATTATCTTTTCTCCAACACGAGATTTCTTATACAAGACATACAGAAGCTTTTCATAAAATGCTATGTAATCTTGAATTTTATAATTTGATTCTATTTCGGGATAAGCAAAACCGTAAGGACTTATTGGTCTGATAAACATATCTGACAAACCAAGTGAAATGTGAGCTTCAACAATATCTTCTGGATTGCTTAGCAATTTATTTGTTACTGTTGTTACTGTTGCGATGCGGTTATTCCCAAGTTGACGCTGAATTTTCTCAATCCCCTTTTTAACTAGTTCAAATGAATTCCCATTTTTTAGCAACCTGTTAGCGTTATGAACAAACTGGCTACCATCAAGAGATGTTGAAAAGTGAACAGACTTGTCCTTCCCCCAAATCAACACATCATCACTCAAAAGCGATAAGCTTGTTGCTATTACAAATTCAAATTGATTAACACCAAGTATATCCGATGCTTCTGCATATATTCGCTGAACGAGATCGAACCTTAGCAGAGGTTCCCCTCCCTGAATTTCTAACTTATAAGGTGGGGAAGAAAGTGACTTTATTTGTTTCATTATTAACGGAATCAAGCGTTCATCTAAATCATAATTACTTGCATTAACAGATGCTCGACTAACTTGGCAATATCGGCATGTATGATCGCATCTTAATGTAGGCACAATCATAAATATTGGATTGAATCGTAGTGCATTCATCAATCGTTTTGAAATACCAGAAGCCAATGCACTACTTGCTACCATATTATATTCAGGGTCAGTTATGAAAAGTTTCCGCTCAAGTGAATCATCTTTAATACGACAACCTGTAGAATTTTCACAAATAAGATTCTCTAATTCTTCTCTACTAAGGTATTCATAAAATCCCGATTGATTACTCAAAAAAGCCAAATCTTTATCAATAAACTCGAAGTTAAAAGGAAGAATATTCATTGTGATAGCTTCCTCTCAACTGACTGAAGTACTGCGCGAGAAATTGCATCTAAATGAACACCCGTTTTACCAGAAATCTTTTCCCTGAGCACATAGTCATTTATAAGCCGTTCAAATTCAAACAGAACTGATTCGTCCTCTGAAGAGAATGTAATTAACCACTCTTCATTTTCTTCATTTAATTTCCAATGAGTTAAAGGGGACATCCAATATAAAGAACTTCTTACAACCATTTCTGAGAAACTGTCCTTTTTCAATCTACGTATCACCACGATTGCACCTTTTTATTAACATTTACCAAAATTTAAAACTTCCATTAATAGTGAAAATTAGAAAATGGTAATATCACGATTTTTGAACTGTTTTCTAAAAAACGTATGAGGGAATTGTGAATTTCAGCCTAATTATCCCCAACCCCAGGGGAAAAATTCAGGACGAAATTTTAGGTTGTCGGCGCAGGGAGCACCTGCAACCGGCCCGGACACCACCAAAGAATCAAAAGGCATTCCTGGATACGCTTTGGGCCAACAAAACCTGTCTGGCGGGCATCAGAAAATGCTGAAGGACATTCCGAATTGAAAGCGCGACATGCAGCGTCTCCCAAAGATTGCATTCCACGCTACCGCCGAAGCGTCCAAACGAGCCCCTGAAACCTTACTGTCATCAATGCTAGAACAGGGTTTCAGGGTGACTGCATTCAATCCGTCACAGTGTGACTTCAAGCTACAAATGGTTGCGACTGCATTGTTTTGATTAGCCTTTCACGCAGACGATCTGCTTGAGGGTGTGCACCACTTCGACCAGATCTTTCTGGGCGGCCATGACGCAATCAATGTCTTTATAGGCCATGGGAATTTCGTCGATCACGCCTGCATCTTTGCGGCATTCCACGCCTTGGGTCGCCGCAACCTGATCGGCGATTTTGTACACCTTCTTGGCTTGTGTCCGGGACATCACGCGGCCTGCGCCGTGGCTGCAGCTGTTGAAGCTGTCGGCATTGCCCAGCCCGCGGACAATGAAGGATTTGGCGCCCATACTGCCCGGAATGATCCCCATCTCCCCTTTCTGAGCGCGCACGGCGCCTTTTCGGGTGACATAGCAATCTTTCCCGAAGTGATGTTCCCGCGAGACGTAGTTGTGATGACAGTTCACCGCCAGTTCAGCCGCAGAGAAATGCACACCCAGTGCCTGTTTCAGCGCGCTGATGGCGTTCATCATCATGATTTCCCGGTTCTTACTGGCGTAATCCTGCGCCCATTCGACGGCTTCGACATAATCGTCAAAGTACCGGCTGCCCTCTTTTAAGTAGGCTAAGTCCTGATCCGGCAGGTGGATCTGATGCCGGGTCATTTCTTGCTTCGCCAGTTCGATAAAGTAAGTCCCGATACGGTTACCGACGCCCCGGCTGCCGGAGTGCAGCATGATCCAGGCGCTGTCGTACTCATCTAAACACAGCTCCAGAAAGTGGTTCCCTGTGCCCATAGTGCCCAGATGATGAACGTTGTTGGTTTTGCGGATCGCCGGGTGTTTGTCACAGATGCGTTCAAACCGGCTTTGCAGGGTCAGCCACTCACTGGCGACCCGATCAGGAATTTTGTCCCACGCACCGATATCTTTTCGTCCGCGTCCGATGGTGCGGCCATGCGGTACCGCGGCTTCAAAAGCACTGCGCACGCCTTTTAAGTTATCGGGTAAGTCGCTGGCCTTCAGGCTGGTTTTGGCTGCCACCATGCCGCAACCGATATCGACACCCACCGCCGCCGGGATCACCGCGTTCACGGAAGGAATCACACTGCCAATGGTGGCGCCTTTGCCCAGGTGAACATCCGGCATCACCGCAATATGGTGATGCACGATATCCATGGCCGCAATGTGCTTCAGCTGTTCCTGCGCCTTGGGGTCAAAAGGCACGCCCCGGGTCCAGGATTGAATCGGCACATGCCCTTTGCTGGTCAGGGTGTCGTACTGCTTTTCGTGTTTCCCATTGTGTTTCATGGTTTCGTTCCTTCTGCTCTGTGCGAGCAACAACAGGGGCGGAATCAATTCGAGCAGCTTGCGCAAAGCGATATCTCACCCGATCCCTCTTTAGAAATTATCGTACTGATCTCATCTGACGGTCTGGGCTTTCAAGGACAGAAAAACAAAAAAGGCAGCGTCTCCGCTGCCTTAAAATATGAAAAATGTTTAGATTCGTTTTGACTTAAGCCGCCACCAGCTTGCTGCGGCGCGCTTTCAGTTTAAGCTGCGCAACCGCAACACCACAGAGCACCATGGCGCCGCCGATCAGATGCACCGCTTCCAGCTGTTCGTTCAGTGTGATGCTTGCGATGGTTGCGGTAATCACCGGCATCAGGTTCATGAACATCGCCGTTTTGTCTGCACCCAGCATTTTGATGGCTTTCATCCAGCACCAGGGCGCAACCACGGAAGCCGGAATTGCAGCAAACATAATCAGTGGCAGCGACTCGCGGGTGACTGAAATCCGCTGGCTGATAAACAGCATCGGCATCAGGAACAACACGGCAAACACGCCCTGAACATACACCGACTGCCAGTTACTCAGCGGCATGTCCCAGTGCTTGAGCAGCACGCAGTACAGCGCATACACGAAGGCCGCCAGCAACAGCAAGCCATCCCCCTGATTGATCCCCTGCGCCATCAGGCGGGCCGGATCCCCGTGGCTGAGCATCAGCACTAAACCGCCCAGCGAGAACACCGCACCGATCACCGCCATAGGCGATAACTTTTGCTTCAGAATCGGCACGCTCAGGAACATGCTCATCAGCGGCACCAGCGAGGTGATCAGCGCCATATTGGTGGCCGTTGTTGTCGAAGCAGCAAAATAGCCCAGCGACTGGTTGAGCACCATGCCCAGCAAGGCTAGAAATGCCAGTTTGGACAAATAAGGTCTGATACTGGCCCAGTGACGAATCACAGATTTCAGGACAAAAGGGGTCAGTGCCAGCATGGCAAAAAACCAGCGATAAAATGCGATCGCTCCCGGATCGATTACGCTGTGAGAAAGTTTGTTTACAATGGCATTCCCTGCCCAAATTGAAACGGTCAATAAGGGTAATAAGTAGATCATGCGCTGCCTTAGATTAAGCTCGTAGAAAAATACGCTGAACGTATGTATTCATTGTCTCAGGACAGCTAAGAAATACATATCTCTAACCGGACATCCGACCCTTACTGTCGGACATATCAGCCAACCAAGGGTGATAACTCAAAGCACAAAAAGTTTGTCTGGGTTTCTTCATTAAAATAGTGCTTCAGCAAACGTCCTCCGTTCCGCTCGATCACCTGACGGGAAAAGGTGTTTTCCGCATCACAGGTAATACGCACAGGTGCTTTGATCACATGCCTGCAAACCCATTGCAGCATCTGACTGGCCACTCCCTGACGCCTGGCGTTCGGCTGGGTTTCATACCCGATATGGCCCAGAATATTCTCGACACGTTCATTCGTACCGGTCCTGACCCGGATCGTTCCCAGAATTTCGCCATCCCGGATGCAGAAATAGGTGGTTACAGGTACCCAGCCTTCAGGCAAATTTCGCCCCTCTGCATAATCGACCCAGTTTCTGAGATACGCTTCCGGTGCATCCGCAGCGGACTGATAGTGTTTGATGCCACTTTCGGCACACGCTTTCACATAGGGAACATACATCTGCTCATGCCGCATGGCTGCCTGGACGATTTCCATCCTTTCTCCTTTTCAATCAATCCGCTTTATTCTGAATAAAATCAGTCAACTACCGCCCTTAATCTAACATACTCATTTTATTGCACTAGCCTCTGAGACAAACGGGGTGATACATTGAGTGAAGACTTAATTTCAAGGGACTCAGTGGCAATGGATACTGCCAACCTCAATGAATCACCGAGAGATATTTATTTCCTGCTGACGCCGGAAGTGCACCTGCTCGATCTGGCGGGCCCCTGTCAGGCATTCCACGAAGCCATGAACTACGGCATGAAGCTGAACTTACATTTCATTGGCGATCAGTCTTCTTTCAGCAGCTTTCAGGGATTAACCATTGGCGGTATTCAGCCGCTGCCATCTGCCTTGCCGGACCATGCCATCGTCATCGTCTGTGCTTCGAAGTATCACAAAGCGATCTATCAGAATCAGGCCAGTCAGACCTGTATTGAATGGCTCCGGCGGATGCCGAAAGACAACACGCGTATTTTGGGGATTTGTACCGGCGCTTTCCTGCTCGGACTGGCCGGATGGCTGGATGAGCGGGAATGCACAACCCATCACAAACTGACGCAGGCGCTTTCAGATCAATTCCCGGCGGCCAAGGTGATTCCGGAACGTATTTTTGTCCGCGACGACCAGATTTACACCACGGCAGGTGTCACGGCCGGGATCGATCTGGCGCTCCAGCTCATTGAAGAACTGAACGGCAGCCCGTTGGCTCTCGAGGTGGCACGTGAACTGGTAGTCTACCGGCGCAGAATGGCCAATGACCCGCAAATTTCCCAGCAATTGTGTTACCGCAGCCACATCTCGCCCCTGGTGCATTCAATTCAGGATTATCTGCAAGCCCGGTTAAACGAGAAACTGACATTAAACGATATTGCCGAGGTGTTTCGGGTTTCTTCCCGCCATATGCAGCGGGAATTTAAAAATGCCACCGGCGTGACGATTCGGGACTATCTGGTTGAACTCCGGCTGGAAGAAGCAAAAAGCTATCTGGAACACGGTGAAACCGTTGAAGTGGCAGCGTTCAAATCCGGTTTTCCGCAGGCCAGTTCTCTTCGGGCGGCCTGGAAGAAAAAGTATCAGTCCCTGCCAAAAGAATCCGCCGCTAAGGGGCACGCGGCGGCCGAAAGTACAGGGAGATACCTGTTTAGTCGCTCAACCGACTGACAAAAAACTGAGATGCCAGTTGGAGTGCATGCTGGGTTGCTTCCGGGTTATAGCGGATCGGAACATTACCGCCCTTCCCTCTGAAAGCGTACGGGTCAAAGAAAAGACTGTCGGCTCTGGGCAGTTCAAAGGCATGGGTTGCCCCGGCCAGCGTTTCCAGTGTCACCCGGGACTGGCTGTCGGTGGGTAATTGCTGCACCAGATGCTCACAATCGTCCGGCCCATCATATTTATCCTCGGCGCCGGACAGAATCATCAGCTGGCGGCCTGCCGCAATCCGGGTAAACGGATACCCCGGTACCTTGTTATACGCCCAGCAGACCGGATAATTCGCGACCATTGCTTTGAGTGGCGCGGTCTGTTGTTCTCCGGCCATCAGCATCGCGACGACCCCACCCCAGGAAAACCCGATCAGACCGATATGGTCGGCATCAATATCCTGACGTGATTTCAGATAATCAATCGCCGCATAAACATCCGGCAGCGTGTCTTTGACATGCTTGGGCCGGGAGAGACCGCCGTCCAGACCGCGGGCCGCCCACATATCGATTTCCAGTGTCGCAAGCCCCCGGCTGCTTAGCGCCTGACTGTAAAGCGTCCCGCGCTCATCTACGCCACCGGAACCATGCACGATAATCACCGCCGGCACCGGCGCCTGAATCCCTGCCGGTCTGGTAAACCGGGCGGCGATGGTCAGCGGTGCCGTGGTCCCGGAGACTGACGGGAACGCGACATAGTTCTGTTTTAGTACAGTTTGCGGATCCAGTTTCGGTCCGGCATTGGCAAGATTCGCAACCAGCAGACCGGCGATCCAAAACGAGGTGTATAAAATACGGTTCATCATGACTGCAATACCACTTCCTTGGGTGACGGGTCTTTTGAGGATTGCTGATTCTGAGAGGCGGCCAGTGCCTGTTGCAGATCGGCGATGATATCTTCACTGGCTTCCAGCCCGACACATATCCTGACGAGGCCGCCACAGATCCCGTATTGTGCTTTCTCTTCAGACGAATAGCGGCAGTGCGTTGTCGATGCAGGATGCGTGACCATCGACTTGGTATCGCCGATGTTGGTACAGCGCGACACCAGCTGCAAAGCATCGATACATCGCCAGGCCGCTTCCTGTCCGCCATCGACCACAAAACTCAGGACCGGACTGTGTCCGCTTTGCTGTCTGGCGATCACCGCGGCCTGCGGATGATCGTCACTGAATGTGGCGAAAACCTGCCGCACACAAGACTGCTCGCGCAACCATGCCGCCACCGTTCTGGCATTTTGCTCATGCAGCGTCATTCTGGCTTTCAGAGTATCCAGCCCATGACTGAGGACCCAGGCGGTAAATGCATTCATGCAGGTGCCTGAGCTGCGCAGATAGCCTTTCAGCGGCTGAATCATCGCTTTGCGGCCCGCAATGACTCCGCCGACGGTCCGGCCCTGCCCGTCAATGAATTTCCCGGTTGAATGCAGTACCAGATCCGCGCCATGGGCCAGTGGACGCTGGTTCACCGGAGACAGCAACGTATTGTCCACCACCAACAGGGCATCATGATGCTTCGCCAGGGTGGACAGCCAGGATAAATCCGCCACCTTCAGCAAGGGATTGGTGGGCGATTCCACCAAAATCATCCGGGTATTCAGCTGCATCGCATCCTGCCAGGCATGCGGGTCATCCAAATCCACACAGGTAGCCGTAATACCGAACTGTCCGAAATACTGTCGGAACAGATGCGTCGTGGTGCCGAAAATACCGCTCGCCAGCAGGACATGATCGCCCTGTTTGAGAAACGTGATTGCCAGTGCCAGATAGGCAGCCATACCCGAGGCAAAGGCAACCGCAGCTTCTGCATTTTCCAGGGATGCTAGCTTCTGTTCAAAATATTCCACGGATGGATTCGTAAACCGGCTGTAAATGTTGCCTTCTGTGACCCCATTGAACCGGTCACTGGCTTCCTGCGCGGAGTTAAAATCATATGCCGACGTCATGGCAATGGCAGCGGCATGCGAATCTTCCAGCGACGGAAACCCCATGTGAATTGCTCGGGTGGTTTGTTCCATGCGTAATAGTCCTTTCATCCTTGAAAAGGTGATTAAGATGGCGAAGCCATCTGAGATTGCGGCTTCTCTTTCAACACATCAGAGAAGTAGAAAACCAGCCCGGTTGCCACAGACACAAAACACAGCCCGGTTACCGCCAGCGTGATCAATGAATAACTTTGTGTCGCATCAAAAGACAACCCGCCCAGCCAGACCGTGCCGAACACAAAGACCTGGTGGACTGTGAACAGGCAACCGAAAATCTTACCTTTCACTTTCTCTCCGTAAGCTTTGAGACACATCAGCGAGGTGACAATCACGGTGCCCATGTACGTCAGCCCGAACAGAACAGCGAAGATCATGCACATGATGAAGTTATCGGCGGCCAGCACAATCAGGAGTGATGCACCGCGTACCGCATACAGCAGGGCAAGCATCAGCGCGGGCGCGGAAAACCGCAGCAAATAGCCCACCACAAAAGCACCAATCAGTTCCGCAGCACCCAGCACACTCAGCGATGATGCAACCAGAGCGGCTCCGCCCTCACCCTCGGTAAATCGCTCTTGCAGCATGGGCACCAGATGCACATCAATGTAAGCCATGGATGCGCCACAGCCGCCAAATGACAAAGCGAGTAACAGAAAAAGCGGTTTTCTCAGGTGCTGGTGCCACTTCAGATCATCGTCAGCTACGTCCGCCGCCTCAGTCACGAATTCCCGCCGCGGAAAAACACTGCACAGCCAGATACAGGCAGGCAGAATGACCAGTGTAAAGACCCCGAAAATAATCAGACTGACGTCCTGCCAGATCAAAAACGTATTCAGCCAGACCCAGAATGGCGACAGCACCATAAACCCAATCGCCGTGCCGTTCGTGATGGCCGCATAAGCCATCCCTTTCTGCTGGTGATCAAAAATCCGGTCAACCAGCAAGGCCAGCGGTACAAAGGTCATTGCGGTTAAAGCGTATGCAGCCAGCACACCGAACAACACCAGAAACAGCCAGAAATTGAACGACAGCATCATCAGCATATATACAAAGGTTGCCACGACGGCGCCGGATAAAATCGTCAGCGCCGGGCCAATCCGGTCACAGATCCAGCCCACCACAGGTGAAAGCAACCCGATCGACAGGCCAAACAGCGCGCTGGTGAGCGAGAACACACCTCGCCCTAGTCCACACATGCTGGCTAAATCCAGAAAATAAACCTGATAGCTGCCTTTAATTGATGACGCCCAGAATGTCACCAGCACGCCAACCGAGATGGCGATGATCTGCTTATTCCGTGAGATTTCCATCAGACCTCCCCAATCAGCTCCGCCTTCGCAGCCTGATCTTGCTTATCGTATCCAAAGTATTCATATACACCCTGATACATCTGATAGAAAAGCTCACAGGTGGTCTCAATCGCTTCAATGGCTTCCTGTTGCCGCTTCGGCGTATCACATAGATCCGCCAGCAAGGCCAGCCCCTGCTGAACATGACCGACATCCTCTTCCTGATGCACGGAGAAGAACAGCAGATCTGCCTCTTTCAGATCATAAACTTTGCCCAGAATATTGTGCCGGGCTTCGTCCCCGACACTTTCCAGATTCTGCCCTTCGCTGGCCACCATGACCGCCGCCGCTCCAATGTGGTACAGGTCGGGGTTTTTGCAGGCAATCATCCGGTAATCAATCAACGCCTGCGTCTGTGGCAAAGCGGTCGCAGCATCGCGCTCTGCATCGGAAATCCCCAATGCACGCACAAAATCCTGCATCAGTTCCACATGATTTTTGGTGTTGGATAAGCGGCCGGTTTCTTCTTCATACATATTGTGCAGCAGTGCACGTTTATGTTTTGGCAGCGGACAGTGAAAAAATAAATGCTCGATATAAGTCAGAAAGTTCTTCGTAAGCTGATAACCCTGAAGCGTGGTGAATTTTAATAAATCAGAATTCGGATGCTTTTCATCCAGCAGATATTTAAATAAGGGATGACCTAAAGTCAGATGTTTTTCTAATGTTTCTCGCATCTGTGTGCGAAATTCTTTTTTAGGGATAAGTTCAGTGCCAACTGACATTTTTTCACTTCCTTGTGTGTAGAATATTTTGAATCGATTCCAGAGATCCTGGGTTCGTTGTTTCATGAAATAGCCGTCAAAGGACTTGCCCTGAAAACGGCTGTAGTCATTCAGGATGCCGTATGTTTCAAATCCGCATTTTTCCCAGATCCGGTGAGCTTTTGTGCCGCCCCGAACATCCAGCGTCAGCAGCTCTACGCCTTGTGCCATGCACTCACAGGCGATGGCTGCCAGGGTTTGCTCAAGCAACCCCTGACTGCGAAAATGCGGGTGAATCATACCTTTTTGAAGATCACAGAGATGTCTGGTTGTCTGCTGATGACTTCTCTTGAAGAAACAACAGACAACCAAAGTTTCCTGATGCTGACCGACCAGGATTTGAAGGCTCTGACTGGCAATCTCTTTTTCCAGTGAAACTAAGTACTGAATTGCTTTTTGATCATCAAACGTTGTATCAAAACCTAATATCGCATCATCAGTAGAACTTAATTTCAGCAACTCAATCAGTTGCTGCTGATATTCATAAAACAGATCAACGCGATGAATCAGTACATAAGATAAAGGTTCAGCCACAATAAGTCCCTGTAAGCATGGGAATAAACCCGAAGAAGAAAACGGATTCAATCTTATTAAGCACTGAATCAATTTCATAGGTTAAAAAGTGACATTTTTTCACCAGAAAAGTGACATATCAGTAAAGTACAGACGGCACCATGATTACTGCTTGGCACGATAATGGGTTAAAAAGCTCACAGATTGAAATGCTTACAGGGTGAAGAGACCGTTGGCGACAACTGAACTTACTGACTCACCGCCCTGCGCTGCAACTTGAGCAGCTGACCGATCAGTACCATCACGACAGCCCCCAGAAGCACCGGCGTGAAGAGAAATGACCAGCTTTGTCCGGTCAGCATGATCAGTAACGGGTTTGCTCCGGCAGGCGGATGGGTTGTTTTCGTCACCAGCATCGCAGACACCGCAAGGCCGGAAGCTACAGCCATCGTCAATGGCGTTACCCCGACAAAACTCACGAAAAACACACCGATAAATGCAGTCAGCAAATGTCCGAAAATGACATTCTTCGGCTGGGCCAGCGGGCTGTCCGGTACACCAAATACCAGTACTGCCGTCGCACCGAAAGGCGCCATCAGCCACAACCCTGACGTCGTCATGCTGTCTGCCAGTGACAGTAATCCAATCGCGACCGCAGCGCCCAAACCCGATATCAGTGCAAAACTATATTGATTCATTTGTTTCTCCTTGAACAGACAAAGTAGACCGATTTGTCTACCCCGCAAACAGAGTAGACAAATCGGTCTACCTGTGTCAACATCTTTTCAACGGAAGAGGAATCGTGATGAGCCAGACATCTGAGAAACAACCATCGGTGAAACAAACACCGGTTCAGCAAACGCCAGCAAAGACAGACAAAAAACAGCTGCTCATTGAAACGGCGCTGACCCTGTTTTACCGCCAGGGCATTCATGCGGTCGGAATCAATGAAGTTCTGAAAGTTTCAGGGGTGGCGAAGAAAACGCTCTACAGCCATTTCGCCAGCAAAGACGAGCTGGTCCTTGCCGCACTGGCAGCACGTGATGACATTTTCATGAGCTGGCTGGAAACATTGCTGTCGCCGGCGCAGGATGACATCGAACTCATCACTCGTCTGTTCAATGGCCTCAGTGACTGGTTCCACAACCGCGTGCCAGCTCTCAGTCCGTTCCGCGGCTGCTTTTTCATCAACACCTCGGCAGAATTCAGCGAAGAAAACGCTGCCATCACAGCCTATTGCAGCGACCACAAACACAAAGTCAGAGCCTTAATCGAACAGCATCTGCACAGTCGAAACGAAAGGTTGCTGGACACCATCTGTCTGATGAAAGAAGGCGCCATTGTGTCGGCATTTGTCGGAAAAGATCTGGATGCTGCTGAGAAATGTATCGGTGTACTGGTGGATTTAGTCCACAGGAGCAGTGAAATTCATCAACCCTGAGCGATCTGCTCCTTGATAGCAGTGTTGACTTTGTGCTAGGAAAATCTGCCAACCAGCCAGCGCACAGGCTGGCTGGTTCAAAGCTGTGGTTTCAGTTCCCTTTGTCTAAGGCTTCCTGAATGGTATAAAGGTTGCCGCCACTAAAGCTCCAGTCGTCCGGGTTTGTAAACTGAATCACAACCATGACATCGTCCTGAGAGATCCCTGTCTTTTCGGAGATTCTTTGCGAAAGCACTTGATAAAAACGCGCTTTCGTTCCCTTATCTCTGGGCTTTCCCGCGATAATCAAAAATAAAATATAGTTCGATGTTCTTTTGCCGGACAAATAGGTCTCATCATATATCAATCGGCCTTCTGGATATTCATCAATGACCTGAAAACGATCCTCTGGTGGGACATTGAATTCATCGACAAGTGTTTGGTGCAGTGTATCTGAGATGATTTTCAATTCTTCTTCAGATCGGCCGGTCTGAACCATAATTCTGGAAAAAGGCATTATTCATCTCCATCATTCAATGTTTGCAAAGCAGTCACCGCACTGGGCCAACCGACATAAAAAGCAAGATGTGTAAACACTTCAATGATATCGTCTTCAGTCAGTCCATTTTCCCGGGCAAAATTGATATGCCAACGTAACTGTTCGTATTTATTCATCGCAACCAAAGCACTCATCGTAATCAGGCTGCGTTCTCTGAATGTCAGTTCTTCTCTCTGCCAAAGATCGCCAAATAATGTATTCGTTGTTAGCTCTGCCAGTTTCGGTGCGACTTTACCTAATGAGTCTTTATCAAGCGTTTTGCCCATGTGTTTCTCCTTCGGTTCAATTCAATCATTGCATGTTTTCAGAACATGACAGCGATTGTTACCGAACCAAAAGCCTTATAAAATCAAAACATTCTGAAGCAATCTTCCCGAAAAACAGGAATATTATGAAGCGTCCTGAATCCATTGATTTAGATGCATTGAGAACGTTCGTCGTCGGTATCGACTTAGGCAACTTTACCCTTGCAGCCAATCAACTCTGCCGATCGACTTCAGCAGTCAGCGCACAATTGAAAAAATTGGAGCAGCAATGTGGGGTCAAACTTCTGTCTAAAAGTGGCAGAAATTTGCGGTTAACCGAATCAGGTGAGTTATTGTTGAGCTACGGAAAGAAAATGTTATCAATCAATGATGAAGCTCTTCAGGCGATTCAGCAGCAAACCATTCATGGCGCTGTCAGTATTGGATTACAAGAAGACTTTAGTGAGCGACTACTGCCTAATTTATTAGGTCGGATCGCCAGAAGTTTCCCAAACATTCAGATTTATGCGCAATGTGGCCGAAACAACACGCTCAAAGAAGAGAGCCTTCACAATAAAATTGACTTTGCTTTATGTTGGGAAAATCCGCTTGAAATGAATCAGGAACGACTCATCACGGAAGTCCCTCAGCATTGGATTGCCAGTCCATCATTTGACCTGTCATCCTATTTGAGTTCAGGGAAACCTCTCCCGCTGATTTTATTAGAAGCGCCATGTATTATTCGTGATGCCGCAATAAAGACATTAGACCAAGAAAATATTCCCTGGAAAATTGCCGTCTCCGGAGGCAGCCTCTCCGGAATCTGGGGAGCAGTCAATGCCGGTCTTGGTATCACCGTCCGTGCAGACTTAGGCATCCCAAACTCATTAGCCGTGATTCATCATGAGCTACCCAAATTACCGACAATCGGATTATCTTTACTGGAATCATCACTGAAAAAAGAAAAATCTCAGATACTCATCAAAGAACTCCTTCTTGATGAATTGCAACGCTATATTTTTCAATTTTCGATACGATGAAAAGACGAAGGGCTCCAGAGAGCCAATACAGCCCTAATCCCATCCCATTAAAACTATGTTGCTGATTTTAATGGTTTCCAGTGCTTGCTTCATCAATCGGTTGAAGCATCCTTCCAAGGTCTGCCCGCGCTCATTTCCCTTCTTATCATGCAACCTTGCGCTTACCCACAGATATACAACCCCAAACGCATCACTTAGTGAAACGTGATTCTTATCTGCCTATCATGTACGGCAATTTACAGCACGTGACTTGATTGTCAGGGGCGGTAGCGTGCTTGTGTGGACATCACTGGATATCAGCACGCAACGGCTAAAGGCACTTGTGTGAATGTTGTTCAATCGGTGGTGGTATATCGGTCATCATTTCACAAAAACAGTTGAACAGAACCGGGACTATCGTATGTCGCATTTTCGATTTCGAATCACATGCCGCTGATTTTCGATGCAGTGAGTAGAAATCGTGAAAATCTTGATAGAACAGTTACATAGAGCCGTGTGCAGAGTTAAGATATACGACATTATGTCGTCGAATAAAATGTTATACATCATTCAAAATGTGGAGGTTAAATGAGAAGGTTACTTTTATTGGCATCTTTGGTGTTATCAACAAATGCGTTTGCAGCGTTTAATTGTGAAGTTGAAGTCGAGCGAGTCTTGGTTTACGGAGATGGTGGTGTAAACGTTTTACACTCTGGTCGAAATGATTTCACTTACATATGTAACACAAAGGGAACATGGAAGGGGATTGATACCGTTACATGTTCTTTGTGGGTAGGAATGCTTCAAAGTACACAAAACAATAACAAGAAAGCAATATTTTACTATGATGGACAGGGATCGTGCGCTAGTTTAGGAACTTATGGCAATGCTCCAGCTCCTGTATATATTGGTTCAATAAAATAGGTAAGAAACGCATAGCAAAAACTCTAAACCGACAGCCAACGTGTGGCACTTTTGGTTTGCCTGCTGCAAGTAAGCATTCATAGGTTGCCTTAATATAGGATTACTTTGGATAGCAAACATCATGGTCATGTAAAGCACGCTCCTTACCTTTGAATGCCACCTTGAATGATTCTTTTACCTTTGAATCGGCCACTTTCTATGGTGATAAGAGCGACACCAGTGAAAGATGCGGCTTGTTTATGCTGATATAACCAAGCTCTGGAACATGACAAATCAGAGAAACTACGACGATTTTCCACACACCAGGTATGCCCTGCAATAAATCATTTAACTTGGTATTCAGGGCAAGTATCTATTCAACAGGCAATCTTGGATTCGACTCTATGAATCTGGTTTTTGAGAGGCGTCAGGATTGGTTTAATCGATGGTACGAGAGCTTTGGGTAAGACTTGTAGTCTGTTCTTTTACATTTAAGAGTGATTTCGGTGGATTTTCTTGGGTGTCGTGATAGTTAACTGCACCTTTGAAAAACTTTATGTTACTATCTGCCGTCATAATTTATGAATTTATTTATGTAATAGAAGATGGAAACTAAAGTGGAAAAAGTAACCAATCAAAAAGGCAGACCGATTAAATCGATAACCCTAGCACTTTTGATTGATCTCATTGGCACAAGTATTGTGTTTATAGCAGGCGGTTTTGCGTATGTATATTATCTAAAGAACAGTGGGTTAAAAAACAGTGAAGTAATTGAAGCAATTAATCACATATACCCGATGTCACCTTTTCTTTTAATTAGCATTTTTCTTGCGAGCTTCATCTCTTGCTATGCTGGGTATTTTTGTGCAAAGACCTCTAGAACAAATGAATATAGAAATGTAGCTGTATTGGCATTGATTAATGCCGGGCTATGCTTTTCTTTATCAGGTAGCTATAGCTTAGCTCATATTACAATATTATCAGTTGGCAATGCCTTGGTGTTTTTTCTGGGAGCTTATTTATGGAAAAGAAAAGCCTCGAAAGAATGTCACAATCTGTAGGTCGGACTTGGCATAATATATAAAATAATTTAATAGTGATTCCCAACGCAAGGCATTTTTGTCTCAAAGTTGGGTTTCTTGTTTACGGTGCAATGTTTAAGGTGAGGTGTAAGATTTGCTCCTCCCTTACCTCGACGTAATCGTTCATGAGGAACTTATGATTGGAATCCGATGTCACATAAAGTTGATATTCATTGTCCATCTTGTGGTAAACATTGAATTTTGAATTTGCAGAGGTCGTTCGGATTAAAATCAGAAATGATATTCAATTTTTTAAACATAGTGACTTGTTCGAGTACAGGATATTCCAAAATTCTTGCAGCCATAAGTGGTATGGAGCACTCTATTTTTCCAATCTTCATGGCGGTACAGTAAATACGCTAAGAGATTTACCAAAAGGTAATGACCCAGAGATCTGTTATCATTCTAAATATTTATCATGTCGTCATGGAACGGATGTCAGTGCATAGTGTTGTGAACACTGTTTTTCACGTAAAGTGTACGTTTTAAATTGGCCTGAAGATGCTTTTTATTCAATCTGTTATAAAGGTGAAATGCTTTGGGGATTAAACCGTGAATCACACGGTAGAACTTAGAGATTTTATTGCTTCGAATAACAGACAAATAAAAAATCATGCATGGTCAATTTTCAGCTGCATGTGCCAACAATTTTCAAAAAGCATAATGCGCGCAGAGCTGTAGTGAGGGCTCTAAACAGCAAGCTGAATCTATAACGAAGACTTTATTAGTAACGCCTAACGCTTGGCATTTTCAGTTCAAACTTGGGTTTGGCACTTAAAATACAATGCCTTAGACTTTGTGGTAACTTTGCTCACACCTGAATGTGCGCTCTATTTTGGGGAGAGATTTTGGGTAAATGGGACTCGGCAATGTTTCGGAGCATCGCAATTGTCGGTGCTTTGGCATTTTTATGCATCACCCTTCTGGCGGTCATTGATGGTTATCAACGCCACGAATTCATGATGCTGATCACACTATACGGGACAAGCTATCTCGTTATATCCTTGCTTGGTTGGTTTTTACTCGGACTTCCCATCCATTACATATTGTCACGGTACTCTGAAAGAAGCTATATGCGTTATTTTCTATCTGGATTTCTCATATCTGTTTTATTAGGTTTAGCATTAAACTTACGTATCAGGCTATTCTTTGGCACATTCATTCTAGCTCAAGCTTTATTATTCAGACACTTTGTGTATAAAAAATAGAACATGCCGCTGTAGTCAGTCACTATACACTCTCTGGGACATAACCATAGGGCAATTTCGCAATTATTGCCCTATGTTTTTGCTCCAAAGCGAAGTATTTTACGGAGAAATTAATATTGATGAACATTGAAGCTTATTTGGTGAATTCCTTTACTGCCAATGGAACTGGAGGAAACCCTGCAGGTGTTGTGTTGCACGCAGATAAATTGTCTTACGGTGAAAAATTAGAAATAGCGCAAGCTGTTGGCTATTCAGAAACTGCGTTTGTGTCTCAAGATGAGGAAGCTGACTTTGAGTTGTCTTTTTTCACCGTAACAGATGAAGTTGATTTCTGTGGTCACGCAACGTTAGCTGCATTTTCAACAATGTATCAGAAAGGAATTGTAACCGAAGGGCGGTATGTGCAAAGGACGAAAGCAGGTTTACTTGCCGTAGCGATAGAGTCTAATGGCCATATAATTATGGAGCAGAAGTTACCTGAATACCTTGGAAGGTTCGATTATGAGGTGATATCAGAGTTAATTGGAATTGAATCAACCGTTCTAGAATCCACGCAATTACCTATCGAGATTATTTCAACGGGCTTGCCTGATCTTCTTGTTCCAGTGCCACATGGATATCTGGATAAAATCCAAGTGAATGAACATTTACTCAGTGACTTTTGTAAAAAACATGATCTCGTGAGTCTTCATGCTTTTGAATTGTACGAGAAAGACAGTGGAATGACCGCGAGTTGTCGGAATTTTGCTCCTTTGTTTGGCATCCCTGAGGAGTCAGCTACGGGGAGTGCGAGTGGCGCATTAGCATGTTATCTAACCAAACACCTTTCTGGTAAATATTCGAATTGTTTTACTTTCGAGCAAGGAAGAGCAATGGACTGTGTTTCAACCATTACAGCGTCAGTTGAGTTGAAGGAGCAGGCCATTGTCAAGGTGATGGTTGGTGGTTTTGCTCATGAAGCTGGGCTGCAGAAAATCAGGTGAACAACATTCACCACGCTTGGCATTTCCGGTTCGAATTTTTATAGCACAATCATTTCAAATAGGCGGTGGGCATTCCTCCGCCCTGAATACACATAATATTTCGAAGGTGAAAAGTTGAAATTTCCAGAATATGAAACAAAGAGGCTAACACTCAGGAAATTAACTGAAGATGATGCAGAGGGTATTTTTCAACTATTTTCTGACAGTTTAGTAATTACTTACTACGATATGGAAGCACTTTCTGATATATCTCAAGCGAAGCAGATAATTCATCTCATGCAAGAACGATTTGAGTCAAATACAGGTATAAGATGGGGAATTAGAATTGCAGAAACAGACGAATTGGTTGGAACTTGTGGCTTCAATTCGTGGAATAAAGATATGAAATCAGCTGTAATCGGTTACGATTTACGGTCTCATTTTTGGGGGCGAGGTATAATCACTGAAGCTATTCATCAAATCGTAAAGCAAGCATTTGGAGGGGGTCTGCCTTGTGGCGAGTTGAATCGTATTCAAGC
This sequence comes from Photobacterium sp. CCB-ST2H9, assembly GCF_023151555.2. Classification (NCBI taxonomy): domain Bacteria; kingdom Pseudomonadati; phylum Pseudomonadota; class Gammaproteobacteria; order Vibrionales; family Vibrionaceae; genus Photobacterium; species Photobacterium sp. CCB-ST2H9. The sequence goes on along the minus strand of NZ_CP100426.1, from coordinate 1,369,612 downwards.
TGATACTGTCCCGGGTAATATCGGGTCAGAGCTAGTGCTAAAGAAAGTAGGCTTCAAAGAGGAAGGACTACGTCGGCAATGTGGCTACTGGAAGAACCAATTTCATGACCTTAAATGCTTTGGTTTGCTTCGTAGTGAATACAAAGAAATATAACGAATCGTTCAAGAGGGATTCTTGACTAGCCATTCTCAGTTCAAAGCTGGATATTGTGGTTACGGAGCAATGGCTTTGGTTTGGTGTTTAAATTTCCACGCACCTCAATTCGGCGTTAACAACACAAGGAAATTTTCGCGGCACCTTCGATTATCAGAGATAAATTTATTTCTCAAGTTACGATCGGATACAATTAGGAAACGTTAATGGAAATATCTAAAGAAGTGCTAGTTGGTGTGTGGTCCCTGGATGAATTTATCGTTCACCGAGAGTCAGGAGAGTTATTTCATTGGCCAGGAAAGCAAAATGGTACGCTAATTTATACTGACAATGGTTTCGTTAGTGTTGCGCAGAACAGAGAACCACTTCCTAACCCGACAGAGGAAGATAGAAAGAGGGAGTCAAACTTCTATACCGCTACTTATGAGTTAGATTTAGCCAATAATCGAGTCTTTCATACAGGACTTCAGTCAAGCGTTCAATCTGTAATCGGGGAACGCATGGAACGTGAGATAAAGCTGTTAGAGGATGGTCGGTTATGGTTATCTGGCAAAGGATTAAAAGAGCGTGTCACCCTGGTTTGGTCGAAAGTAAATAAATAAATAAAAATAATAATATTCCCCCCAGCATCGCCTCCTTTCGATTCACTTGCCTCAATCTCAGATTTTGTATCGATCCCGCTCAGAATTGGACAGAATATCTGTCCAATTCTGAAACACGGAAACAACTAATTTCCTGTGATTTGCAGGTAAATCATCTTGTCGTCATCACCGCCAATCACCACCGACTCATCGTTTTGTAACAGCACAGTCGAATTGATTTCCCGTTGAGAAGTACCTTGTTCATTGCTGCTTTCATAGCGAATATGAACCAGGCTCTGCCCCTCAGACGCTTGCAGCCGACCTGAAATACTTCGTGTCAGGTGGTTTTCGGTTTGCGTCTCAAAAAATTCACCGTTCTGATTGATGGCAGCGGTCATTGAAAAATCATCCGAACTGACCACAACACCGGTTCGTTCTTTTTTTTGTTCTTGTCCGATCTTCTGTTCAGCAGCGCATCCTTGAATCAGTGCAGATCCGGCAAGCAAAAAACTCAGACATATTGCTTTTTTCATTTTCTTTCTCATTCAAAAATACACAACAACATGATGCTTTCGGAGCTGAAAGCATCATGTTTAGAGTTCGGTTCAATGATAATGAATATTACCGCATGAGCACAGTCGTTAATTCAAACTCAACCCGCCATCCACCACCAGTGTATGGCCGACGATATAGCTGGCTTGCTCTGACAACAGAAAAGTAATGGCATCCACAATTTCACTGGATTTTGCATAGCGTTTGGCCGGAACCACCGCCGACACTTCTTCCCGAGTACCGGGAGCTTCGGCTTCACGGGCTTCCCAGCGTGGTGTCCAGGTGACGCCGGGCGCGACGGCGTTGATGCGAATGCCCTGCCCAATCACTTCCAGCGCAACGGAACGCGTCAACCCTTCGATGGCATGCTTCGCAGCGCTGTACATTGCAGCATTAGGCGTCGGACGAAATCCGTTGACCGAGCTGAGATTGACAATCGCACCACCTTCACCCATCAACCGAAGTTCGTGCTGCAGACAATATGCCTGCGCCCAGAAATCCTGCTGGAGTGTATCCCGCAGTGCTGACGGCTCCACCTCTGCAAACTGTCCGCCGGATGCCAAAGCTGGGGACGCATTATTCACGGCAACATCGAGATTACCGTATCGCTCTCTGATCACACAAAACAAGCGATTCAGTTGTATTTCATCACTGATATCCACCTGATGATAATCCACGACAGCCAGCTCGGGATAGCGTTCAACCTGCTGCTGCCAGATATTTTCCCGTCTGGAACAGGTAATCACCTGATAATCGTCAGCAACCAAACGCCGGACTGTTTCCAGTCCAATCCCCTGACTGCCTCCGGTAACGAATGCAATTTTCACATAACCTCCATGTTTAACTTCCATTTTTCAAATATTTCATTAGTCAGACAGATAATATTCAACGGTTGAAACCACTCTGACTTTCTTAATATGCGGATTATTTTTATCCCGGGCGGAAATGGAGAACTGCCCCTGAGACGCTTTGCGGATTTTCCCCAATGTACTGTCAGAATCAGAAGCAAACTTCTGTGCCACTTCTCGGGCATTGCGGGTCGCCTCTTCAATCATGTCCGGTTTGATATCATTCAACCGGGTAAACAGATATTCCGTCTGGGTCTGGTACGCATCTCCGGTAAAGACGATGCCCTGCTTGCCCAGTTCAGATAATGAGCTCATGACTGCGCGCACAGTCTCAATATCGCTGGAATACACCGTCACCGTCTGAAGAGCGGTATATCGGTAAGCAACCTGAGCGTCATTGCCATACTGCTGGGCTGATTTATCGGTAATCGCCGGAGTGGACACCGAAATTTCGCTGGCACCAATCCCGTTGCTGCGCAGGTAAGCGCGAATTTGCGATGCCTGGCCATCCAGCATCTGGTACAGCTCACCCAAATCGTTACTGGCGACATTGAACTGAATCGGCCAGATGACAATATCTGCCGGATATTCCCGCTCCGAAAGCCCTTTGACGGTCACACTGCGCTCAAGCTGCTTGTAATTCATCGCAGCCTGACCGAGCAAAATACCCAGAAAAACCAGTCCCAGTAATATGCCGCCCGCCAGCAAAGCGAACCCGATTCTGTCCTGTTGTTGCGCCATACCCCCTCCATGACTGAATGAATCATTGGTTGAATTCAATGGCTTTTCACCAAACGTAAATGAAATATAGGCAGAAATGATTGATCACGAAGGAGAAATGACAAAAAACGCAGCCGAAGCTGCGTTTTTAAACTCAAAGGCAGTGAGTTTCAGAATCAGGCGTAAGCCAGAGTAAAGCGGCGGTTCAGATGCGCCGGAGATTCCAGCTCATCAATCATCGCTTTCGCGTAATCTTCAACAGAGATCTGGCTGTTGCCGCTGGCATCCGTCAGCAACTGATCGGTACCCAGCTGGTACTGACCGCTCCGCTCGCCCAGGGCAATCATGGCTGCCGGAGATAGCATCGTCCAGTTGACGTTCTGCTGAGCACGCAGCTGGTTCAGTGCATATCGTGCCCCTTCCGCAGTCGCTTTATATTCATCCGGAAACGCAGGCGTATCAATCAGCAGCACGCCCGGTGCGACTTCCAGAGAACCTGCACCGCCGACGACCATCAGACGCTTCACATCCGCTGAAGCCGCTGCTGCCAGAATGCTGTCGAAACCTTTTGCAAAGTAACCGCCCACATCGGCCTGCGCATGGCCTGAGAATGCACTCAGCACGGCATCAAACCCTTTCAGTTGTGCTGTCAGTGCATCAGTATCCTGCACGTCGGCTTTCATGACGGTCAGACCAGGCTGCGTTGCCAGTCGCTCCGGACGACTCACCAGAGCCGTCACCTGATGACCTCGGCTCAGCGCTTCTTCACGCAGTGCTGAACCAATAAAACCGCTGGCACCAATAATCGCAATATTCATCGTGTTGTCCTCATTTATTTCTTATTCATAGATACTGTGTCTAGCTGATGAACACATTGTGCGATCAATTATTGATTTGAAAAATAGTCCATTCGATAATTCACTGTTATTAAATCCATAACAGTGAAGCCATGAACAACGAACTCGATCTGAATACTCTGCCACTCTTCATTGCCACCGTGGAAGCTGGTTCCTTCACAGCAGCAGCCGATAAGCTGGGGTGCACTAAAACCAAAATCAGTCTGAATATCAAAGCGCTGGAAAATCATCTGGGTGCAGTGCTATTCAACCGCACGACCCGGCAAGTCACCCTGACCGATGCCGGTCATCAGCTTTATCTGGCCTGTCAGCCACTGCTGGCAAAGCTGGGCGAGACACTCAGTGAAGCGGGTACCAGCGCACAGGCCTTATCCGGCACACTGCGGATTACTGCGCCGGTTGATCACATGGCGCTGATGCTCGCCCCTGCGGCTGCTGCATTCGGCAAACGCCATCCGGGACTCACGGTTGAGCTTCGAAGCGGCGATAAAGTATCGGATATGGTGCGGGAAGGAATTGATCTGGCGATCCGGATGGGCTGGCTGAAAGACTCCAGCCTGCGTGCCCAGAAACTGGGGGAGTTCGAACAGCGTGTCATGGCCTCGGCTGGTTATTTACATGAAATGGGCACTCCGAAGCATCCCAGCGAGCTGAAACATCACCAGTGGATTGAGTTTTCTCCGCTGCCGAGCGCACTGACCTGGACCTTTGAAAAAGCCGGTGAACGAGTTCAGGTTCAGATGCAGAGCAGTTTCCGGGTCGACAACACCAGTGCCATGCGAAGCCTGATCAAAAGCAACGCCGGATTATCCGTCATCGCCATGCATTTAGGCGAAGATGAGCCAGATCTGGTGCCGCTGTTTTCTGACTGGCAATTGCCCCGTGGCGGCATCTACGCGGTGTTTCCGCCCGGCGCTTTTATTCCGGCCAAAGTCAGAGCTTTTGTTGATTTTTACCGGCAATGGCTCACTGAACGGACGACTGAGGCAGACAGCAAGTCATAAACAGGCTGGCAGATGACTGCCAGCCTGACGACTAAAATGAACCGTGAATAGATGAACCGTAATTAGATAAACCTTTAAATTCCCCCGGCACCCAGAGTTTTCACTGTGCTGACCCAACCTGCGCGCTCGGCTTCAGTGGAGAAAATCACCGAGCCGAACAGCGTGGTTTCGGCAGGAGTCACGCCGCAAAACTGCAGCGTAAAGCGATCGAGCTGTGTAAGGACCGGCTGGGCCTGCTCCCGGAGCATCTCCGGCGGTGCATCCATCGTCAGAATGATCCGTGCCGTTTTCCCCCGTAGCAACTGAACCGGCGCCGGGTGATCGGCCTCAAACCGAAATGCAGATCCCGGCAGAATGGTCCGGTCGATCAGTCCTTTGAATTTTGCGGGCAGTCCGCCCCACCAGATCGGTGAGATAATCACGATATGATCAGCCCGTTTCAGTTGCTCCTGGAAGTCTTGCAGGCAGGGTTCAAGCGGCTGAATGGCATCGTAGCCGCTTTCCAGGCTGGGCTGGAAATCCATCTCCGGCAAATCAAAACGCCGGACGTCAAAGTGTTCCCGGGCTTCAATCTGATATTGGTCGGCAAGCAAACGGGACAGACTCTCCGCTTTTGGATTGGCGTTCAGTAACAGGATGTTTTTCGACATGATTTCCTCTCATTCTTCAAGATTCAATCATGAGTCTACCGTCTGCCCTATAGGGCAGAGTCAAGCGTTCTGCGGAGACGTTCGAGGACAGGTATCAATCGATTGGATGCATTGCTCCACCTGCTGAATCTTCCGGGCCAGTAACGCCTGTTCCGCAAGTAAGCGCTCCCTGACATCCTGTAAAAAACAGTGAATTCGTCCCCAGTCGATTTCGCCCTGATGATAGTGAATCACGCCTTTCAGGCGATTCAGCGTCACGCCCAGTTGCTTTGCTTCTGAGATCAGCTGCAATACCTCGACATCAGCTTGTGTATACACCCGGTAGCGACCCAGTCTTGGCGGGGTCCGAATCAATCCCATGTCTTCATAGAGCCGAATCGCTTTGACCGACAACCCGGTCTGTTTTGATACTTCGCCGATGTACACTGTGCTTCACCCGTTCTGGTTCATCATCGGCCTGATTGTCACACATTCCTCACCCGTCATGCCACAACCCCAGCTGTTTCAGGCGCTTGTACACGGTATTACGGCTCACACCCATGGCCTCCGCGGTTTTGCTGACATTTCGTCCCAGTGCCCGGTAAACTTTCGGCAAAGCCGTCTGCCAGTCTTCTTCCAGCAATTCGGGTTCAATGTCGTCCTGTTCGCGGACAATGCCTTTCAGATCCCAGAAGAAGTCATCAGGTAAGTGCGACGTTTCGATCGTTTTGTCACCGGCGAGCGCGATGGCCACACGCAGCACATTATGAAGCTGGCGGATATTGCCCGGCCACAGGTGGGACGCGAACAGCTGCATCACCTCATCACTGACAGAAACCGGCGCACCGCCGGAGGTCAGCTCAGCCAGCACACTTTGCACGACGGACGCCATATCCTGACGCTCCCGCAGTGCCGGCAGCGTCACCGTCAGGCCATTAATACGGTAATAAAGATCGTCCCTGAATTCCCTCAGTTTGATGGCATCGCGCAGCGACTGATGCGTGGCACAGACCAGCCGGAAATCGACCGGATAACTTTCACTACTTCCCAGCGGGGTCACGCGCTTTTCCTGAAGCACCCGCAACAGCCTTGCCTGAGTCGACAGCGGCATATCGCCAATCTCGTCCAGAAAAAGGGTCCCGCGATCGGCACGGCGGATCAGGCCGGGGTTGCCTTTCTGATTTGCGCCGGTAAATGCGCCTTTCACATAACCAAACAGTTCTGACTCCACCAGCTCGGATGGAATCGCCGCACAGTTCACGGCCACCATGTCGGCAGCCGCTCGCGAAGACGATGCATGCAGGGCGCGGACAAACACCTCTTTCCCCACCCCGGTTTCTCCCAGAATCAGTAAAGGAATATCGCTGTCGGCGACTTTCTGCGCCAGGCTCACGGCTTTCGCCATTTGCTTGTCCCCGGTATCCAGTTCGGTCAGTATGCGCTCACCTGGCTGCTGTCCCGTCTTACCTTTTAATACTGCATCGGGATCGGCAGCAGATTCGGCGCAAGGCTGTGCAGGTGATTTGATCCGGGCAAATAAAGGAATCGACACCAGGCCGTTCAGGGGCAGCACGCGGGTCGGATCAGTCGTTTTCATCTCAGATAACGGCAGGCCCGCCAGCATGTCCATGGTGATCCCGGCCATTGGCTGCCCCAGCAGCAAATCTGCACGGCGGTTGGCAGCCACAATTTGCCCCTGATGATCAAACACCAGCAGTCCGGCCCACTGGCTGTCGAGGTTATCCGGGCTGGTATTCAGAACGCACTGCCAGAAATGCTGCCCATACGCAGCCCCCATCAGATGATTTTCAATCGCCTGTGACATCACTTTGACCATGCCGTGGATCTGCGTGGTCGGCAGGTAGGCATCGCTGGCGATACTGAGTATGCCCACCAGTTGGCGGTGCGGGTCGAATACGGGCGCAGCTGAACCGCTCATCAGACGATTCTGCACCAGAAAATGTTCATCGCGGCGGATATCCATAATCTCCCGGGTGTGCAGCGCAAGCCCAATAGCTGTAGTACCGATTGCACGCTCCTGCCACCAGCTCCCCGGTTCAAGCAGCGCACCCGGCATGTGCTGTATAAAAGACGGATGCCCCCAACGCGCCAGCAGGAAACCGTCCTGATCGGTCAGCAAGACCAGACTGTTCGCGTTCGCCAGCATGCTGTGATAGCCCGGCAGAACTTTATCCCGCGTGACTGACAACATGACATCGGCCTGCGCCAGTTTCTGCTGCCACTGCGATTCATCCGGCAGGACAACCGCAGGCTGATCCTGACTGGTGAGCCCGTAACCCCGGCAGCGTTGCCAGGATTCGGCCACCAGATGTTCATTGCGCTGCTTTTCTTTCGTCATGTCGCAACCCGTCACTGGCTTTCATCCCTGTCTCCTGCTGACTGAACGCTCAACACTGTTCACAGACCGTTCACAATCAACACCGCTAAACCGGGTCTGTCTGGCCCGCATCAATCAGGGAAGAAATGAAGTTCATGAAAAATCAGGCAGATAACGCCCGGATCAATTGTTAAATAATTGTGGCACATTTTTCGCTTGTTGCTGTGCAGGATGAATCACGGAGCCCGCAGCAAGATGTCGCTGAAACTGGAGAACATTTCCCGGAAAGTCGATGGCGAGTACTGGATCAAAAATGCCAGCCTGGAGCTGGAACCGGGTTCTTTCAATGTGCTGCTGGGCAGAACGCTGGCGGGCAAAACCAGCCTGATGCGTCTGATGGCCGGGCTGGACCGACCCAGTCAGGGGAGAATTTACTTCAACGGTCAGGATGTGACTGGTATTCCCGTGCGGGAACGCAATATCTCGATGGTATATCAGCAATTCATCAACTACCCCAATATGACGGTCTACGACAACATCGCCTCCCCCCTGAAACTGGAAAAATTACCCAAGGCACAAATCGATGAACGGGTCATGCAGACGGCCCGGATGCTGCACATTGAAGAATATCTGAAACGTTACCCGCTTGAGCTTTCCGGCGGACAGCAGCAGCGCACCGCCATGGCCCGGGCACTGGTCAAAAATGCAGATATCATTCTGTTCGACGAACCTTTAGTGAACCTTGATTACAAGCTGCGGGAAGAATTACGGCAGGAAATGCGCGCACTGTTTTCGGCCCGCAACACCATTGCCGTCTACGCCACCACAGAACCGAATGAAGCGCTGGCGCTGGGAGGCAATGTGGTGCTGATGCATAAAGGGGAGATTATCCAGTCCGGTCAGACCCCGGTGGTCTATCACAACCCGGCCACCGTGGCCTGCGCTGAGCTGTTTGGCGAGCCGCCGATTAACCTGATAGCAGGCAAAGTCAGCCAGCACACGGTGTCATTCTCGGATCATATCCATTTTGCGCTGAATAACGATCTGGGCGATCTGCCCCCGGGAGACTATGTATTCGGCATTCGCCCCAACCACCTGACGCTAGTGCCGAACCGCGATGATGATCTGGAACTGGCCGTGGATGTTGAGCTGGCAGAAATCAGTGGCAGCGAAACCTTTCTGCACGTTTCCAACCGTGAACTGACCCTGGTGCTGCACTTACCGGGCGTTCATGAATACACCGTGGATACCCGGATCAATGTCTATGTCCCCACCCACAAACTCTATGTTTTTTCACAGGACAAGCAGCTGATTCAGGCTGCCCGCTCCGGCTGGGAGATCCGCTGATGGCTGAAATCCGTCTTGAGTCGCTGGCACACAGCTATACCCCCCATCCCACCCGCGACAGTGACTACGCGATCCGGCGGATGGATCATGTCTGGGAAGACGGGGGCGCGTATGCGCTGCTCGGCCCGTCCGGTTGCGGCAAAAGTACCATGCTGAACATTATTTCCGGCCTGCTGACCCCTTCTGAAGGTTCAGTGAAATTCAATGGCGAAGTCGTCAACGAACTGGCCCCGCAGGAGCGTAACATCGCCCAGGTATTCCAGTTTCCGGTGATCTACGACACCATGACGGTATTCGACAACCTCGCCTTTCCGCTGCGCAACATGAAAACGCCGGAAGCCAAAATCCGCAGCAAAGTGAAAGAAATTGCCGAGATTCTTGAGCTGACACCTGTGCTGAATAAGAAGGCACGCAACCTCAATGCCGATGAGAAACAAAAGGTGTCCATGGGCCGCGGGCTGGTCCGGGATGATGTCTCCGCCATTTTGTTTGATGAACCCCTGACGGTCATCGACCCGCAGCTGAAATGGAAGCTGCGCCGAAAGCTCAAACAAATTCATGAGCAGTTCAATCTCACCATGGTTTACGTCACCCATGATCAGCTGGAAGCCGCCACCTTTGCAGACAAAATCGCCGTAATGTACGACGGCAATATTGTCCAGTTCGGCACACCGCGAGAGCTGTTCGAGCGTCCGAACCATACCTTTGTCGGCTATTTCATTGGCAGTCCCGGCATGAACCTGCTGGCGGTTGAGCGGGACCCGTCTCGCGAACATCTCAATTTCAAAGGGCTGAAGATCCCCGTTTCGGCCAGTCAGCAGGCGGCGCTGAATCAGACGCAGTCGACTCAGCTTCAGTTGGGGATTCGTCCTGAGTTTGTGCAGCTTTGGGCCACACAACGCGAAGACAGTTTTCCCGTGACCGTGACCCATACCGAAGATCTCGGCACCTATAAAATCGTCACTGTACTGCTGGCAGAGACCCCGCTCAAAATCCGTCTGGCGGAAGGAACGCCGGTGCCGGACCGCGAGGCCTGGGTCAGTTTTCCCGGCCAGTGGCTGAAACTCTACGCTGATGAATATCTGGTGGGAGAGAGTCGTGGCAATAACAATGCCGGAGGCGACGATGCAGCATAAAACTGAAAACAACAAAGCGTGGTGGCTGGTTGTCCCGGTCTTTCTGCTGGTGGCCTTTTCCGCCATCGTGCCCCTGATGACGGTGGTGAACTACTCCATTCAGGATATTTTCGATCAGAACACCGCTTATTTCGTCGGCACCGAATGGTACAAAGAAATCCTCAATGATTCCCGGCTGCATGATTCCCTGCTGCGCCAGTTCATCTATTCTGCCTGTGTCCTGCTGATTGAAATTCCGCTGGGGATTCTGGTGGCCCTGACCATGCCCAGCCGCGGCATGAGAGCCTCGCTGGTACTCATCGTGCTCGCGATACCATTACTGATTCCCTGGAATGTGGTGGGAACAATCTGGCAAATTTTTGGCCGTGCAGATATCGGGCTGCTGGGCTGGCTCCTCAATACGCTGGGCGTGGATTACAACTACGCCTCGAATCCGGTCGATGCCTGGGTCACGGTGCTGGTGATGGATGTCTGGCACTGGACCTCTCTGGTTGCCCTGCTCTGTTATTCCGGCTTACGCGCCATTCCCGACGTTTATTATCAGGCCGCCAAAATTGACCGGGCCTCCAACTGGGCCGTTTTTCGCTATATCCAGTTACCAAAGCTGAAAAACGTCCTGCTGATCGGCGTGCTGCTGCGCTTTATGGACAGCTTCATGATCTATACCGAGCCCTTTGTGCTGACCGGGGGCGGCCCCGGTAACGCAACCACGTTCCTCTCTCAGGCGCTGACCAAAATGGCGGTCGGTCAGTTCGATATTGGTCCGGCCGCAGCGTTCTCCATCATTTATTTCCTGATCATCCTGCTGGTGTGCTGGCTGTTCTACACCTCCATGACCCTGATAGATAAGGATAAATAAGATGGATCAGGAGAACTAAGTTGAATAGGGAGAAATAAGATGCAAACCCGGAAAACTGTCGGATTGCTGCTCTATATCCTTTTTCTGTTGCTGCCGATTTACTGGCTGCTCATGATGTCGTTCAAGACCAATGAGGAGATCCTCGGCGGGCTGTCATTCTGGCCGCAGGATTTTACCTTTGCGAATTATGCCGTGATCTTCACCGATCCGTCCTGGTACAGCGGCTATCTTAACTCGCTGACTTACGTCTCAATGAATACGGTGATTTCCTTGCTGGTCGCGCTGCCAGCCGCTTATGCTTTTTCGCGCTACCGCTTTATTGGCGACAAACACATGTTTTTCTGGCTGCTCACCAACCGGATGTCTCCGCCGGCAGTATTCCTGCTGCCTTTTTTCCAGCTCTATTCTTCTGTCGGCCTGTTTGACACCCATATCGCCGTCGCACTCGCACACTGCCTGTTCAACGTTCCGCTGGCGGTATGGATTCTGGAAGGCTTCATGTCTGGCGTGCCCAAAGAAATTGATGAAACCGCCTACATCGACGGCTACAGCTTTCCGCGCTTTTTTGTCCGGATCTTTCTGCCGATGATCCGTTCCGGCATTGGCGTGACTGCCTTTTTCTGTTTCATGTTCAGCTGGGTCGAGCTGTTGCTGGCCCGGACCCTGACCTCAGTGAACGCCAAGCCCATTGTCGCCACCATGACCCGGACCGTCAGTGCATCCGGCATAGACTGGGGCGTGCTGGCGGCGGCCGGAGTACTGACCATTCTTCCCGGACTGCTGGTGATCTGGTTTGTGCGAAATCATGTCGCCAAAGGCTTTGCATTGGGTCGGGTATAACAGACGTCAAGAAGGAGAGAACCATGAAGTGGATGGCCTGGACACTGCCCAGTGCACTGTTTTTTATTTCCATCGCCGGCATTTTGCTGACGATGACCCTCTTCGAGATCCTCCGGCCCTGTACCGAACGGAAAGGCTTTCTGCCGATCAGCACCACCCGGGGCGATCGCCTGTTCATCGGCCTGCTCAGCAGTGCCTATATCCACCTGCTCTTCATTGGCATAACCGACCTGTCTATCTGGATACCGTTTACGCTATCCGTGCTGTGGCTCGCGATTGTGCTTCGTTGGGGTTAAGACAAAACAAAGGAGTTCAATCATGAACCGGAAACACCCTGTACCGAAACCCACCACGCTTGGACTGATCGTGACCCTGCTGCTGTCCCCGGCAGCCTGGGCAGACCAGTACAGCGATGCAGCAAAGAAATGGGTCAACGATGAATTTGCGCAATCGTCGCTCAGTCAGGACGAGCAAATGAAAGAGCTGGCCTGGTTTACCGAAGCGGCCAAACCGTTTCGGGGCATGGCAATCAAAGTCGTCTCGGAAACCATCACCACCCACGAATATGAGTCGAAAGTGCTGACCAAAGCCTTCGAGGAAATCACCGGCATCAAAGTCACCCATGACCTGATCCAGGAAGGGGATGTGGTGGAAAAACTGCAAACCGAGATGCAGTCCAACCGCAGTATTTATGATGCCTACATCAACGATTCCGATCTGATCGGGACCCACTTCCGCTACGGTAAGGTCATCCCCATCAGCGATTACATCACCGGTGAAGGGAAAGACGTCACCCTGCCGACCCTGGATCTGAAAGACTTCATCGGCCTGAGTTTCACCACAGGCCCGGACGGCAAAGTTTACCAGCTGCCCGACCAGCAATTTGCCAACCTGTACTGGTTCCGGGCCGACTGGTTTGAACGCAAAGATTTGCAGAAACAGTTTCAAGACCTTTACGGTTATGAGCTGGGTGTACCGGTCAACTGGTCCGCCTACGAAGACATCGCGGAATTCTTTACGGATCATGTGAAAACAATCGACGGCCAGCGCGTATACGGCCATATGGATTACGGTAAGAAAGATCCGTCATTAGGCTGGCGATTTACCGATGCCTGGTTCTCAATGGCTGGTGCCGGTGATAAAGGACTGCCAAACGGCAAACCTGTCGATGAATGGGGCATTCGCGTCGATGGCTGTCGTCCGGTCGGTTCCAGCGTTGAACGGGGCGGAGCCACCAACGGTCCGGCAGCCGTTTACGCGACCACCAAATACGTCGATTGGCTGCGTAAGTACGCGCCACCGGAGGCACAGGGCATGACCTTCTCTGAAGCAGGTCCGGTCCCGGCGCAGGGGAATATCGCTCAGCAAATTTTCTGGTATACCGCTTTCACTGCCGATATGACCAAACCGGGGCTGCCCGTGGTAAACCCGGACGGTACGCCAAAATGGCGGATGGCACCGTCTCCCAAAGGCCCGTACTGGGAAGAAGGCATGAAACTGGGCTATCAGGATGCCGGTTCCTGGACACTGATGAAATCCACCGATCCCATGCGCCGCAAAGCCGCCTGGCTGTATGCGCAGTTCACGGTGTCGAAAACTGTGTCGCTGAAGAAAACCCTGGTCGGCCTGACGCCGATTCGTGAATCGGATATCAACACCGACATCATGACGCAGGCAGCACCGAAGCTGGGGGGGCTGGTCGAATTCTACCGCAGCCCGGCCCGGGTTCAGTGGACCCCCACCGGCACCAACGTCCCGGATTATCCGAAACTGGCGCAACTCTGGTGGCAGTATATTGCAGAAGCCGCCAACGGAGAGAAAACGCCTCAGCAGGCACTGGACGGTCTGGCAAAAGCGCAGGATCGCGTCCTGCAACGGCTGGAGCGGGCCAATGTCCAGGGTGAGTGCGGTCCGAAACTCAACAAGCCAAGAGATGCGGAGTACTGGCTCTCACAACCCGGCGCACCCAAAGCTAAACTGGCAAACGAGAAGCCCAAAGGCGTCACCATACAATATGCAGAACTGCTGAAATCCTGGCAGCAGTAAAAAAGGGATGTAAAAGACAAGGGAGGCGATTGCCTCCCTTGATGTTGAAGTCATGACTGTGGAATCAATCCCAGCCTTTATTCTGTGTAAATCAGAAACAAGTAATCACGGCTCTCAATGATATCTTGCAGCTCTTGTCTGATATCGGGATCTTCCGTGTATTCAATTGCATCATCTTCCATGCTTGTGATGGTGAAGAAATGATCAATGAAATGATTTACTTCGGTGTGACTCAACAGCTTAGTTTTTTGATAACAGAGCAACGATGCGCCAATCCCGTAAAACTCGAAGCCATAGGTCTTACGCAAATACTCAGACATTTCATAAATGTCATTCGGCTCCATATCACAGCCAAAATACCCGTTTGGCAAAGCTGTTAAAGCCAAAGGACTGTGATCAACCGGCACAACAATAAAGTAAATATCTTTATCTAAAACCTCAATTGGATTGAGATTCGCTTGCTTGAATAACTCATATTGTTCATATTCCAACCTGTACGATTCAAATTCAACGTGTTCTGGAACAAACGCTTTCTTGAAGTTAAATTCCCGAATTTTAAATTTCAAATCAATGGACAGATTTTCATAATCTTCATCGGACTGGACACCAAACGGCTCCGCCAGCGCTTCATAATCATCTAAATCAGATAAAATTGTCCGATGCATAGATGTGTAGCGCGCTTGATGGTAGTCATCCAGGGTAATCAAGATGGTGTGATCTTTATATGTTTCCTGAAGTTGCTGTCGATACGTGAGGATATCATCAAACGAGGTGACATTTTCAGCCACATAAGTAAGACAGACTTCCACGGCATCGCGATGATCATTGGGAATCTTTTTTAATGTCATGGTGATTTTCCTCAGTCAAGTGACTTAAAGTGATACATTCACTCGAACTTAAATTCACCCTGTCATGCTCACGTATGGCTGGGTGAGTAGAAATAATGTAAAACGCACTTCGCGATTGATACCCAGAAAAATAAGGTCTTAAAGCACACTAAAGTTACTTCCAGTCGCAATTAAGACAAGGAACAAAGAAGTCAGTGAGACGAAATAGACGCCATCTAAAACAATCGCAGCAGGAGTCACAACCATCTTACCGACTTTTTCTAAATTGGTGTCAAATGTCTTGATTTTTATATTCAGCGGATTTTCCAACACTTGAAATGGCAATTGCCCTTCCACTTCATATCGTTTTGCTGTAAACAAAAAATCTTTACTGTCCTTCAGTAAATTGCCCTTATGCTTCCAAAGCAGGTCCATATCCATGTATTTTTTTTCCAAAACAGGATCTATGGGTCGGGAGAGATCGATATCAGGTGCAAAAATGACCCGACCTTGAACCCTACCTTCCGGATTGAGCGTTAAATCCCAAAATGAGGTCTTCATTTCCAACTGACGGCTCGCTTGCGCATAATCACAAAGTAAGCTTTCGCATTGAATGATATAGCTGTATTTTTCCCCTGAAATCAGCAGAACACCTTCTTTCGGATTCAGATAAAACCCTGAAATAGTTTCATCGTAATAAGGTTCTTTCCAAAGCGCCGTTCTGAGTGGGCCACTGCATCCTGTCAGGGAGACAATTAAAAGCATTACAACACTGCGTCGAAACCAATCCATCCGCTGTTTCTCCTGAAATTAAACGCTGGCATTCCTCTCAAGCATTGAAGGAATGATTCAAAGGAAAATGGGATTTTCCAACGAACAAATAAAGCGACCTTTTGAATTACAACAATAAAAAATATGCATCCCATTCAATATTACGAATAGATACCAGGATGCATGTGAGGTGTGCAGTTGAGGAAAGGATAAAAAATCAGGCTGCAACCAGGCCACCTGATTTTTCTGTAGAACGAAGGCGCTGACTTCGAACCCTACCTTCATGGGAATAGCAGGTGGGAACGGGGATGGCAGCACCCTACACATCCCATCATATACCCACAACCTTGTAGCCATAGGGGCGCTATATACACGGTATTTTGTTTAAACCTGAAAATCAGCAAGCCTCAATGCCAAAGAGAAGAAATGCTCATCGCGTGCTTCGACCTGATAACCTAATGATTGGTAAAAACGGATTGCATTTGTATTACAGGCAAAACTGGATAATGTCACACGGCTTCGGTTTTCACGATAAGCCCGATGATGAAGATCATGCATTATCACTGTACCAATTTGCTGATTTTGAAATTCGGGCAGCACAATCAGCAAGTGGATATGGTAGGCACATTTGTACGGCTTAAAACAGAATAAGCCAACGCGTTCAGAAGCAAGTTCAATCCAGTAAAACCAATCTGGCTTATAGTCCGTTTTCAAGCGATGGCGCTGAAAATCATCATCCCAGCCAAACACTGAATCAACATAAACATACAGACTTTGTTTTACGACAGAAAAGAGTGAGTCAAATTCATCTTCTGACACCGCTCTCAAGTGAATATCCATATTTTCCTCATCCCAAATCGCTAATGTGTACGGCTCAGCACATACCGCCACCATGCATCACACGGATTCAGGCACCGCAGCCTGATACACATCTGGCTGCCAGATTTCCATAAAACTTTCCGGATGCTGAATTGGCCGGAATCCGTACTGCGCATAAAGACCGTGCGCGTCGCGAGTTGCTAACACCATCCGTCTGAGCCCCTGTAAATCCGGATGACGAACGATGTCATCCATGAGCTTTTTGCTCAGCCCCTTGCCCCGGTGTGCATCACTGATAAACACATCCGCTAAGTAAGCAAAAGTTGCTTTATCCGTGATCATCCGGGCAAAACCGACCTGTTCCCCAGTGGCCTGATAAATCCCGAAACAGAGGGAATGTTCGATGGCTTTTTTCATCACGGTTTCCGGAATATTTTTTGCCCAATAGCTGTTGGCCAGAAAACCGTGTATAACCCTAAAGTCCAGTCGGGATTGGTCGGTACTGATTTCATAATCCTGCATGTTCTCCTCCTTGAAAGAACCACTCATTCTGTCTGTTTTCAGATGAAAGCAAGTATTTACTGATATGCTCTGACTCTGGCTGTCAAGACATGATCTTCCCATTGCCCGGCAATTTTCAGATATCGTCTGGCGTAACCTTCTTTTTCAAATCCCAGTTTTTCTAAAACATGTGCACTGCGTTCATTGGCAGGCATGTAATTAGCCATAATCCGGTTCAGCTCCACGTCATTGATCATATATCGCATGGCAGCTTCCAGAATTTCCTGCATGAATCCCTGCCCTTCATACTTTTTCGCAATCGAATAACCCAGATAGCACGCCTGAAACGGCCCTCTTGCCACCCCGGTAAAATTGCAAACACCCACGACTTCGGTTCGCGCTGGATTTAGCGCAACAAAACGGTATTCGCTGCCCGCGTCAAAGGCCGCTTGCGCATTCGATAACTGCGTCTGCCAGTTCGGTAAGGTCAGGTAATTTTCGTCCCGAATCGGTTCCCATGGCGCTAAATGGGCCTGATTCTCCCGGTAATAAGCCAGCAACAATCCTGCGTCATCAGCCGGTAAGATTTCTAATCGGGTTCTTGGGGTGGCTAACATATTCTTTCCATGAATTGTCGAAGTGTCCCGCAAGGGATATGGGAAGGCATCAGTATAATAGAGCGCCAGTGCATATCAAGCGGGTTTCATCAGGTTAAAAATGGATAACCCTATCTTTTTTCTGTGTTTCTTACGGTGAAATCAGACTAGACTGAATTGAATCTCATTGATGATGAAGAAAGGAAATCAAACATGATCCAGCAAGGCCAGAAACTCCCGAATGCTACACTCAGTGAACTGACCAAAGACGGCATGGTCAATCATGACGTCACCGAGCTGTTCGCCGGCAAAAAAGTCATTTTATTTGCCGTACCGGGCGCATTTACACCGACTTGTTCTGAGTCTCACCTGCCAGGTTATGTGGTCCATGCCGACCAGTTGAAAGCCAAAGGCGTTGATCTGATTGCCTGTGTTTCTGTGAACGATGCTTTTGTGATGCAAGCCTGGGGCGAAGCACAAAATGCATCTGAAATCATGATGCTGGCCGACGGTGACGGCAGTTTCACCAAAGCGCTGGGCCTGGAAATGGACACCGAGAAATTTGGTGGCATTCGTTCACAACGTTACGCCATGCTGCTCGACGATGGTGTGGTGACCCGACTGAATATTGAAGCGCCGAAAGAATTTGAAGTCAGCAAGGCAGAAAAACTGCTCGAGCTCCTGTAATTCAAACCGGCTGCATTCAAAAACGGAAGAGCAATCTTCCGTTTTTTTGCAGTGAGCTTTTTCCCCCTGACCTGTACTATCATTCACCCTCAAGATCGGTGATCGAAAAATGATGGCTGGCAATGTTGAAGCCTTGACGCAGATAAAACCGGTGCGCGGCAAATCGCTGAACGCCAGAGTCGAGATGCAATTGTCCGCATCCCTGCATCTGACCATAATCTTTCAGCCATTGAATAAGGCAGTCGCCTACCCCCTGACTGCGGTGATGCTGATCCGTGACCAAATCATCCACATAAATCGCCTTGCCCCAGGCCAGTTTTTCAGTGACAACAAAGCCCGCCACACCCAGTACCTGAACGCCGGATTTCACGTAAACGATCTGATAGCCCTGTGCCAGCTGTGTTTGAATTTGACCCAGCAGCGATGTCCGGTCGTATTGAGGCCGGAGTTGCAGCAACACATCCAAGACGGCCGGTAAATCAGGGGACTTCTCGAATTCAGACGTTTCTAATAAATGTACGTTCATGCAGTTCTCTTTACAGCTGATTTTCTGCGCGTTGCAGTTTTTTAAGGGACGTCGGCACAATCACTTGATGGACTGGCGCAACAAAAAACATGTACAGTTTACCAAGCCAGTTTTTCACCTGAACGACAGTACTGGCATGAACAGTTGCTGTTTCACCAGCAGGCTCAACAAAAAAAGAGACTCTGACATCCAGGTGCTTATCCCGGTCTTCTAAAATAATCTCCTGGTCGGAAACCGAATAAATTGAAAAAATGCCTACTTTGTCTCCGGCCCGGTACTCTGCATTCGGTTTAGCGGCATCGATATCTGCCATGTGACCCAGATTTTTCAATCCCAGAAAGCCAACAATATAATTGCGTAACGCCATTAATCGATTCACCCAGGAAGGTGTCTCTTTGACGAGCACAAAATAAACATCAAGCGCAGACTGGTTACGATAAGGGATTGTGGTCGAATGACTGTCAAAGAAATAAGCGTCTTTTAGCAGTGTATGCATGCCGGATTGTGCAGGAAGCGTCATGATGAATCTCCTTTTCGTGAAATGAATTTCAAATATCAGTTCAATCGTTCTCCGTGGCCGGACTCAAGCGTGAACCGAAGATAAATCCAGCACCATCGTGACCTGATCCACGCCTTCTCCGAAACCATTGTGAACCACGTTTGTCACTACGAATCCGTATCGGGCATAAAAACCCTGTGTATGCTGTGAAGTTTCAATTTTGACGCTGTCGGATAAATTTTCAGACCGGATCCAGTCTAACCGGTATTCGGTCAGTAAGGCGCCCAGACCGCAATGATGGTGTGCACGGTGCACCAGCCCCCAGCATAAATAGCTGATGCCCTGATAAACACTGACACCGCCGCAGCCAATCACCTGCCCTTCCTTCATCAACACAAAATAAGGTGAATTCAGTGCCTGGGTATCCAGAAACGCCATAAATTCATCCAGTTCCGATGCGGCAAAAAACTGGTCCAGGTTACTCTTGAATGCCAGAACACAATCATCTTTATGCTCGGCTGAATACTTCACGATTTCCATGTCTAAACCATCAACATTGTTTTATTGACGCAAGGTCGCCAGCCAGAGTCTGATGTCCTGAACCACCTGCCCGGTATGACTGTGCCCTTGCTGATCCTGAAACCGGTGATCCAGACTGGCATAATTCCGCGGCTGAAGGTTTGGCCGGGTATCTTTCAAGGCCTTTACCATGGCCGTAAAAGAGGCAGGATCAACATTGGTATCCTGCCCGGCCTGAATCAGCAGCAAAGGCACAGTCACTTTCGCCAGAACAGATTGCTGATCGATGGTCAGCATCTGTTTCCACCACGGAAAACCATGGCCGCTCACGGTGATATCCATAGCTTCATTCTGCACCACAGACTGGGCAAACTGCCGAAATCCGGCTTCCGCTTCCTGATAAGCTTCCGGCGGCATCTGAGAGCGCATGTTATAGAGAACATCATCAATGAAATAACGCCCCCCGCCATTGAGTGACACCACCGCATCAACCTGCTCATTGTCAATCCCCAGCAGGTGGGCTACCAGCGCGCCTTCACTGCCGCCAAGTACAATCACTTGCCGGTACAGCTTGCTTTGGGTCAACTGCTTGATCACCTGACGATAATCACTTACGCGCTGCTGCGGGGAATCATGTTTCAGATAAAGTTCGGGACAATCATCCCGCTCAGCGTCCGTGCGCCAGACCAGCCGCTGATCAATGCCGTACTTTTCTACCGTAAGAATATCTGCATCATCAATGACCTGACTGAACTGACGATTGATCCTGTCGTTGTGATACACGCTGTTGCAGTCTGAGCCCTGAACAAGCACCAGCAGCTTGTCCCCCTCAGTCTGTTTCAGATAATAAGTAATGGGCGAACCGTCAGCTCTCTGCAACGTTTCACCGGCAGCCGGGCCGGAAAAGGCAGAAGACAAAGTGAGCATGCCCAACAAGGTGAAACTCAAGAACTGACGCATTTGAACTCCCGTTAAACAATCAAACTGGAATGGGCTGCTTTGACCTGTAACTTGCCGTTTTTCTTCAGCCAGATCCGGGTGAACCTGAAGCGTCCATTCGCCGCTTCACCATCATAGGTGCCGGTAATATCGGTTCTGACATTCACAATCGTAAAAGTACCGACCTGATAAAACATCTCGTCAGACACTTCAATTGACTGAATATTCAGCTGGCCCGATGCATGCACGGACAGATCATCATCCCGGGTTAAACGCTGTCCCAAATGGTTGGTAAAAATCAGATCTTCCGCGAGTAAGTCAGTCAAGACATCGGTGTCTGAGGTAAGCATGGCTTGCTTTAATTTTTCTTCTGCGCTTCTGACTTCATTGAGCAATATGTTATTCATGTGTCTCCCTTTGGCTCCGTTCAGGTATTTTCCTGATTCATCCGGACGGGGAATTTACAGTTTCATCTTCATTCCCTGATGACTGGCCGTAAACCCCAGTTTTTCATAAAACCGGATTGCATCCGGCCGTAATTTATCGCTGGTGAGCTGTATCATGGCGCATCCTTTGCGCTTCGCGCTTTCAATCGCGTATTCAAACAGTTTTTCGCCACATCCCAATCCGCGATAAGCCGAGTGGATGCGCACGCCCTCAACCAGACAACGCCAGCTGCCCGTCAAGGTCAGCGAAGGAATATAGGTCAGCTGTAACATACCCATCACCTGCCCTTCATTTTCGGCAAGAACCAGACTGTTATTCGCATCCGACTCAATCGCCTGAAACGCAGAGAGATACGCCGGGTTCAGTGGTACAGAGGTGTCTTCGCGCTGGCTGCCCAGTATGTCATCCGCCAGCATCCCGATCAGATGTTCTAAATCTTCAGATCTGGCTTCTCTAAACCTTAATTCCATCAACTGTCCTCACTTGTGTTCGCCAGACGGCACAACGAATTCGCTATCAATTTCGCCCTGTAGCTGCTGCAAAAAATCCCGCATATATTGTGTTCGCCGTGTGGCTTCTTCCCGGCCTGAAGGCGTATTCATCTGCGCAGACAACCTGAAAAGCTTGCGGTAGAAATGGTCGATGGTATAAGTGCCATCATCAGGTTCCCGCGCACCGCAAAACGGGTCTGCCGCCTCATACAGTGCACGACCTAAGCTGGAACTGACCTGAACACAGCGTGCAATCCCAATTGCACCGAGCGCATCCAAACGATCGGCATCCTGCACAATCTGAGCTTCCAGTGTTTGCGCCAGAACATTGGCGCTGAAACTGTGTGCAACAATGGCGTGGTGAATGGCGTTAAGGTACTGAACCGGATAGCCGATTTCTTCCAGAAAATGAACCGCTTTCCCCGCTGCAATGCTGGAACTTTCTCGGCGTTTCGGGTGTTCTTTCCCGTAGGAAAAACAGTCATGCAGATAAGCAGCAGGCACAACAACTTCTGCGATTGCCTGTTCTTTCCGGCACAGGCTTTTTGCGGTACGCACAACTCTGCTGACATGATTCATGTCATGGGCAAGATCCTGCTTCATTTCGCGTTGAATGAAAGCCAGAAACTGACGTTCAAAATCATGAAGTTGTGCTGCTGATAGGGTCACGTCAGTTCCCATACTCTTGGTCCGATGGGTGGTGAATCCCGTCGTAAATTTTGACAGGCTCCAGTTCATATGGATTCACGCCTTCCAGGCAAGCCACATTGATCGCGAACTGGTGGGGATTGGAGCGACGCTGATGATGGGTATAAATTCCGCAGGTTTTACAAAAGTAATGTTTCGCCGTCATCGTATTGAACTGATAGAGCGAGAGGTTCTCTTCCCCTTTGACAATTGTCAGATTTTCCAGCAGTACCGAAGCGGCAATCGCGCCTCTTTTCCGGCACATTGAGCAGGAACAACGACGCGGATCTTCCAGACCATTCGGCATCTTCAGTTCAAGTACGACAGCACCACAATGACAACTCGCTTTGTGAACTGGCTTAATTTCCACAGGCATGCCCCTCTCCCCGTAAATTGAAACGAAAACCCAGCGGAGCAGAACCTGCAGTCCCGGGACTCTTTTAGTTTTTATCTGTTTTTGTCAGTCTTTGTCCGACCAACCCACAAACATGTGAGTCAAACGCTTAGCATGACATGCATCTTACGTTTTTATGCATTTTGTTTCATCTCAAAAAATCATGGGAAATTTGATTCTGTGCGATTACGCAATAAGCTGCGCAACAATCTGAAATCAGCAGGACAGAGACCAAAAGCATCCAGCTTCAGACCGACGAGTGAATCTGCCTTCCCATTCCAGGCAAACAAAAATGGTGTGGCTGGCTGATTCAAAGCATTTATTTTACAAAGTGGCATGGGATTAAAAGGGCGGGATTTGGTAATCTTATCCGGAAATCGCTCGCTCTGAGCCAGGTCTGCTGACCTTTACTCTTCGATAAAACAGCCTTTGATTAAATGAAAAATATCGAAACCAAATGGTTGCAAGATTTCCTGACCCTTGCGGAACTCAGGAATTTTTCACATGCAGCTGCCATACGAAACGTCACTCAGCCTGCTTTTAGCCGCCGGATCAAATCACTGGAAGCTGAGCTGGGTCTGAATCTGATTGATCGCGGTAAAACACCGATTGAACTCACCCTGCATGGCAAACAGTTCAAAACGACGGCTCAGTCGATCCTTCAGCAACTGGATGATGAAGTGAACCGGCTGTCCGGCAGCTCATTTCTGGGCCGCCATACCGTGCGGATCAGCTCATCCCATTCGATGGCCATCAGTGTGTTACCGAAATTACATACCTGCCTGTTTAATCCGGTGCTGAATACCCAGCTTTCTGTGGTGGCCAATGAAGTCGATGAAGCGGTGAAACTGCTGATTGACGGAAAATGTGACTTCCTGTTTTCGTTTTATGAAGACCGGCTCCAAGTGGCGCCTTACCGGTCGATTCACCTCGGCCGCAGTTATCTGTACTGCGTTTCTGCCGTCGATGAACATGGCAAAGCCCTGTTTGATCCGGCTGAAAATGATGCCGTTCCCTGTCTGGATTACACCCCAGAAAGCTACATGGGACGCGCCTTACAACGCTCCAACCGGGTCCTGACGCAGAATACGGTGTGTACGTCTTCCATGACCGACTTTATCAAAGCGTTAGTGATGCAGGGGAAAGGGATCAGCTGGCTGCCGGACTATGCGATCAAAGACGAGCTGGCTGCAGGGCGTCTGCAAATTCTGTCGGCACGGGAACCGGTGCCGCTCGATTTATATGTCTACCGTTACCACTCCCGCTTGCATGCAACCTGTGAAGCCATCTGGAGTGCAATGAGTAAAATGAGCCCGATTGACGGACTGCTGGGCAGAGATTAAAACCAGATACTGAAGGCATAAAAAAACCCTCCCTGAAACAGGGAGGGTGTAGGGTGAAGGTGAATCCTCTTCCCCGGCACATTCAGGACACGGGGATACCGAGGTACAGACCTTTCGTTATTATTCTTGAACTTAGTTATACATTTTTGCTTTATAAGACGGGCGCATCAGGTTTTGTGCGGAGAAGATATCGTTCAGTTCCTCTTCGCTCAGCAGACCCCGCTCCATTGCAACTTCCTTCACGCTGCGACCCGTCTCGGCACAAATCTTACCGACGATATCCCCTTCATGGTGACCAATATAAGGGTTCAGGTAAGTTACGATACCGATTGAGTTAAAGACGAAGTCTTCGCAGACCTGACGGTTCACCGTAATTCCGGAAACACATTTCTCCGCCAGGTTAATACAGGCATTGCTCAGCAGGCTGATAGATTCAAACAGCGCCTGGCCAATCACAGGTTCCATCACGTTCAGCTGCAGCTGACCGGATTCAGCGGCCATCGTGACGGTTGTATCGTTACCGATCACTTTGAAGCAGACCTGATTCACAACTTCCGGAATGACCGGATTCACCTTGGCAGGCATGATTGAAGAACCCGCCTGCATTTCCGGCAGATTAATTTCGTTCAGACCGGCGCGCGGACCCGAAGACAGCAGACGCAGGTCGTTACAGACTTTCGACATTTTCACGGCCAGACGTTTCAGGGCCGCGTGAACCGTCACGTAAGCACCACAGTCAGAAGTTGCTTCAATCAGGTCTTCAGACGGCACGCAGTTCAGGCCCGTCACATCCGCAAGATATTTCACGGCCAGAGCCTGGTAACCTGCCGGAGCATTCAGACCGGTACCGATAGCCGTCGCACCCAGATTCACTTCCAGCAGCAGGGTCGCCGCGTAGTGCAGGTTCTTAATTTCTTCTTTCAGCAGAATACTGAACGCATGGAATTCCTGACCGACTGTCATCGGAACCGCGTCCTGAAGCTGGGTACGGCCCATTTTCAGAACGTCTTTAAATTCTTCACTCTTGGCATCAAATGCAGCCTGCAGCTGTTCAATTGAGCCCATCAGCTTGATGATGCTGTTGTAAACCGCAACCCGGAAGCCGGTTGGATAAGCACAGTTGGTCGACTGACTCTTGTTCACATGATCATTCGGGTTGATGATGTGATATTCACCTTTGTCATGGCCTTTCAGTTCCAGTGCAACGTTGGCAATCACTTCGTTCGCATTCATGTTGACCGAAGTACCGGCACCGCCCTGATACACATCAGAAATAAACTGATCCATGCACTTTCCGGTTTCCAGAATCAGATCACAGGCTTCAATAATGTAGTGACCGACATCCGCTGGAATCGCGCCAAGTTCCATGTTGGCTTTTGCCGCTGCTTTTTTGGTGAACACCATGCCACGAACAAATTCAGGGATATCTGAAATGCGCATCGTTGAAATGTTAAAGTTCTCGTAGGCACGCAGGGTATGGATGCCATAGTAAGCAGAAGCAGGAACTTCACGTTTGCCGAGCAGGTCTTCTTCAATACGTACCTTTTGGGCATTGTCTAGCATAGTGGTCACCTTTGACTCATGACAGAAATAAGATTTACCAAAGCCACCTCAGGTGCTTGGGTGTCAGTACAATGTTCTTTTTCCTGTTCGAAAGGAAATGCTGAAAAGTAAGCCACAATGCAATTAATGCATAGCTGAAGAGATTGCATTCACCCGACATTTGTTGTTAAGAATATCGGAATGACAGCATATATTCTTCTTTTGGATATTTAGTCACAACCTGCTGTTTCAACAGCATGAATATATCCGCCTCAGACAGGCGTCCGGACAATCATGCAAAAAAGGCACCGCAGGAAAGTATATTTTTTACATCGTAAATTAAATCATTTGTTCCAAAAGGAGATTTATCTCACTTTTCTCAAAACCGCGAGACCAGAGATAAAAACAAGAAGGCCAGCACAAATGGCTGGCCTTCTGTTCACATTCAGATCTGAGTAGATTTATGCGGCTTCTTCGCTCGCCATCAGATTCGGTTTATCGGTGCTGTGATAGATGTTGCTGTCCAGCTCACCTTCACTGCGGCCGACCAGGACGGCCACCATCAGGTCACCACAAACGTTCACTGTAGTACGGGCCATATCCAGAATCCGGTCAATCCCGGCAATGATAGCCAGACCTTCCATTGGCAGACCAACTGTGGTCAGAACCAGAGACAGCATAATCAGGCCGGCACCCGGAACACCAGCTGTGCCGATCGAAGCCAGCGTTGCCGTCATCACAATGGTCAGGTAATCCGCAAATTCCAGATCCACACCAAAGGCCTGTGCAACGAAAATCGCCGCAACGCCCTGATACAGCGCCGTACCATCCATATTGATGGTCGCCCCCAGCGGCAGCACAAAGCTGGAAACGCCTTTCGACACACCCAGCTCTTCGCGGGCACATTTAATGCTCGCCGGCAGCGTGCCTGAACTGCTGGTGGTGGTAAATGCCACCGCTGCCGGGGTCAGAATCCCTTTGATATACGGCACCGGATTCAGACGACCAACCACTTTGATCACGGCAGGATAGAACAGCAGAACGTGCAGCAGACTGCCCAGATAAGCCACGCCAATCACTTTGAACAGCGGCAGCAGAATCTCCAGACCGTACTTACCCGCAACCCAGGCCATCAGACCAAAGATGCCGTAAGGAGCCAGTTTCATCACCAGTTCAGTCAGCTTGTACATCGCCTCGGCCAGGCTTTCGAAGACCTGCACGGCTGGTTTACTCTTTTCACCACACAGATTCAGTGCAACACCCAGACCCAGAGCGAAAACGATAATTTGCAGAATGTTACCCGCGGCCAGTGCACTGATAGGGTTGTTCGGAATTAAACTGAGCAGAGTCTGCACCAGGGTCGGTGCTTCTTTGGCTTCCGCAGCTGTCGCAGCCGCCGTCATTTCCAACCCGGCTCCCGGTGCCAGCAGGCTTGCCAGTCCCAGACCGATACTAATCGCAACGGCAGTGGTGGAAAGGTAAATCACAATCGCTTTCGCACCGATGCGGCCCATCTTGCGGGTATCCTGCATTGAGGTCACACCCACGACCAGCGAACAGAAAACCAGCGGGACAATCAGCATTTTGATTGCATTAATAAATAAGGTGCCGATTGGCTTCAGAATTTCAGCATCCGGGCCCAGAATACTGCCGGCGACCACCCCCAGAATCATCCCGATCAGTATCTTTTTCCATAAGGCGAGTCTGCCCCAGACGCCTTTTAGCGACGACTTCATGCTTGCTTGCTCCATGTTTTTTCCTCTTCCATTGACAGAAATCAGGATCTCCCTGTTTCTGTTTCGCTGTTGTTTTCAGGGTTTGTGGACCCTAAGACCAGAACGGGCCATCCCATTCCTTAAGAGGATAAACACTGCAAGCATGATGCCACTCTGCACGAGCATCTATCTGCATGATTTATTTAATAAAAAATGAAAACTTCTGAGCTTTGGGCATCAAAAGGGGTATAACCAGAAGAATAACCCAACAACAAAGACCAAACTTTCCCATAATAAACAAACAGTTACCATTTATTCATAAAGTTATAACTGTTCCCCTGGTTATAGGGGTTTATTCCGGCTCCGACTGTGCTTTCTTCAGCCGTTTACTCAGTGCGGGCTGTGAAATCCCCAAAAGCTTCGCAGCCAGAGACTGGTTGCCTTCCGCCCGCCGCATCGCCTCCTGAGTCAGTAAGTCGCCAATCTCCTGCAGAGAAGGCAAAGGGAAGTCCGGATCAAATAACGACACAGCAGGCTGCGAGGGCAAATCTGCAGACACCGCATGCTTGTCCAGCACCCGGCGGAAGACATCCATCGACAGCATCCGGGAACGATGCTGGCTCATCGCATCATAGGCCAGCGCACGTAATTCCCGGACATTGCCGGGAAACGCATAATTCGCCAGCAGAACCGGCAGTTCTTTGGGAATCGTCGGTTTGGTTTTCCCCAGTTCATCCGCCGCTTCCTGCAGAAAATGCGACAGCAGCAACGGAATATCCTGACGCCGTTTGCGCAGCGGAGGAATATCGACCTGATGGGTTTTCAGGCGATAGTACAAGTCTTTACGGAACTCGCCGCTCAACTGCTTTTGCACCAGATCCTGATGCGTCGCGACCACAATTCTGGCCTTCAGCCGTTTGGGCCGGTCACTCCCAAGCGGGTAATATTCGCCTTCCTGAATCAGCCTCAGCAATTTAACCTGAGATGCCTGACTCAGATCGCCAATCTCATCCAGAAACAGCGTGCCTCCGGCCGCCTGCTCAATCAGCCCGGCCCGGGCAGCGTCTGCCCCGGTAAACGCGCCCCGGTGATGCCCGAACAGGGTGTCGGCAAACACATGATCATCCAGCCCGGCCACATTCACACTGATCAACGGGCCGTTTCGCTGACTCAGGGTATGCAGTGCGCGTGCAATCAGCTCTTTGCCGACGCCGCTTTCACCGCAGATCATCACCGGCTGGCTGCTGGGCGCCACCGATTCCAGATACTGAAAGACTGACCGCATCGCTTTATCCCGGGTGATAATCCGGGAAAAAACCTCCGGCCGCTCCAGAGTATCCGTCAGAAACCGCCGCCGCAGGGCATGATTTTCAGCCTGCATTTCCTGCATCAGAATGACCCGTTTGACTCCTTCCACCAGCCGGTTCTCTTCCGTGGTTTTCACGAAATAGTCATGGGCGCCGAGCCGGATGCAGTTCACCGCGGTTTCCGCCTGATTCAGGCCACTGATAATAATGACCGCGACTTCCGGATATTCCGCTTTGATCTGGGCCAGCAAAGTTTCACCGGACACATGTGGCATGGTCAGATCCAGCAACACTAAGCCGATATTTTCCTGCTTGATGATTGCCATGGCCTCCCGGCTGTCCTGGCACTGAAAGAGATGATTAATGCCACCCCGCCGCTCCAGCACAATGCTCAGGCTGCGCAGAAAAGCCGGTTCATCATCGACCAGCAGGACACCGAAAGCCGGATATGGATTGGTATTCATGAAGCAGTTGTCCCTTTCAAGGCGGGCAGCGAGAGCGTCACGCAGGTCCCTTGTTGCAAATTAGAGTCGTAAGTTAAATTGCCACCATGTTCATTCACGATGCTGAACGAGATGGACAATCCCAGTCCGGTGCCGCCCTGCTCGCGTTTGGTGGTAAAGAAAGGATCGCTCAGCCGGGGCAGATGTTCTGGTGCGATGCCCTGCCCCTGATCGCAAATCTCCAGCCGGAGCTGCTGTTCCGCGCTGTGGAAATACGTCCGGACCCGAATCGCCTGATCGGACGATGACAGTGCCTGGCAGGCATTAATCATCAGATTGATAATCACCTGCTCAATCCGCTGACCATTGCCTTCAAATGCGGGCAGTGACTCGCCGTAATCCACGGAAAAATGCTGGGTCGACTGATGAATGGTCCGGTCAACCAGCCGGATTGCTGCCGCAGTAACAACATTCAGATCGACGACATCGCTCAAGTCTGTCGGCTCCTGACGGGCAAAATCCCGTAAGTCTTCCACGATCCGGCGAATACGCTGCGTCCCGGCCAGCATATCATCCAGCATCGGAGGGATTTCATCCCGCATCCGGCTGTAAGACAAACCGCCCATCATAAAATCACCATGCTGCTGATAATAAGCGTCGAGGATCTCCTCTGCGTCCTGATAGGATTCTTTGAGGATCGGCAGGTTCAGCAACAGTAAACTGCTGGGGTTATTGATTTCATGTGCCATCCCCGACACCAGAATCCCCAGCGAGGTCATTTTGTCCGCCTGAATCAGCTGCTGTTGCTGCAGCTGCTGCGCTTCCGTGCGTTTTGCCACTTCACGGCTCAGGGCGCGGTTCCAGATCATAATCCCGCCCAGCACCAGCAAGAGAATCCCGGATACCATTGCCGCAGCCATACCGAGCTGCTTCCAGCTGAAGCCCTGATTTTCCAGCGGACCAAGCCATTTGTCATAAATGGCCTGCTGCCGGCCGGTATTTTTGAGAATCGCCAGCCCTTCGCTGAACTGCGCCAGCAGATCTTCATTGCCTTTCAGCACCGCGTAACCGTAATGCTGAGCACCCAGTGGCTTTCCGACCGGAATGAGATTCGACAGCTCCAGCGCTTTACCGGTGTACAGCCCCGGCAGATTCGCCACCAGCGCATAGTCGTATTGACCGGATGCCAGCAACCGCAGGGCATCTGCGTGAGAGTCTACCAGCACTAAATCCGCCCCCGGCTGCTGGTGACGCAGATAATCATGCATCGCGCCGCTGCTCTGAACGATCACCGACTTGCCGTTCAGCTCGTCCAGCCCGGAGACCACCGGTTCGCCTTTTCGGGCAAAGACAGACTGATGCACAATGGCATGGGGCGGAGAAAACGCATAATACTGCTGCCGGGCTTTCGACTGCACAATCCCCTGAACAATATCGATGTGCCCCTGATCGAACTGATGGCGAATGTCATCCCAGGCCCCCAGACGGATCTCCACATCAATCCCCATGACCTCGGCAATTGCCAGCGTCAGCTCCGTGTTGTAACCGTCAGGTTCACCGTCTGCATTGATGAATTCATAAGGCGGGTAGTGATGGTCACCGCCGACGATAATGACCCGTTCTGCATCAGCAGCAAACACCTTTAGCGAAGAGAGGAAAACGATGCCGATCCCGAACCTGCGGATCCATGCACCGCATGCAGCACGACAGTTATCAGCATTCAGGATCATGCAGTCTTCCTTCATCAGCCCGGTGTTCACGGCATCAAAGACCGGGAACTGCGTCTCGTGAGTGACGGGAGAAAAGTGATTTTCCTCCCAATGAATGAAGGGGTTATTTTATAGATTTATCACCAATATCCAAGGGAAGAAAAAGCAAAGGAAAGGCAGGCGCATTCCATGAAACTGCGCAACTGCGCATAGACCTCTTACAAGAATTAACGATATAAACTGAACTTTCTGGTCATCTCTTTCAGCATCTCTGCATCACCAAACAGTCCGATGCCCATGTACTCTAAATCAGCCTCCGCAGTTTCTGCGGTGACCGCTTGCTGATGCAGCGAGCCGCCGTCAGTCATCGTATGGGTGAAATCAGTAAACGTGACGCCCTTCGCCAGCGCCGCTTCTCTGACATTCCGGATTTTATTGCTGTTATCGGCCTTCAGCACGATAAAAGGATAGTGAGATAAAGAAGGGTGAACCTGACCATCTTTATCCGTGTAATCCACATAATGCGCCATGCCTTGTTCTAATTGTGCAGACAGGCCCACACTGATGTGTCCCAGCACATTTAACGTCCTGCCCAGTTCCAGTTTCTTATTCAGGACAACGACAAAACGCTTTTGATTTTCATCCGGTAAACTGCTGCTCATCATGTCTCCCTCGCCAGCATCGTGTGTGACAGTTTCGTTTCAAAACCAGTAAATTAACAGTGTTCCTCTCTGAAATAAACCAAGCAGCGAAGGTATCAGGGCCCTCTGTCGTCAGCCCCCCTCTGCCACAAGATCCGAAAACACCAGCACTGCGACATCGCTGCCTGTTCAACGGGATACTCACCAACGCCATCGGCTCAGATAAAGTTGTCTATACTCCATTAGCCGGACACGCAACTAAAAACTGCTTCGCACTCCTGCGAAAACAATACAAAAATTGGGAGGTTCCCATGCCCAAAGATCTGAGTCATATTTCCATCACACGTCGCCGGTTTAGCGCCCTCACCGGTTTGCTCGGGCTGGTATTCGGTTTTGCGCCGGGCATGCTCAGCCGCGCGATCGCTCAGGTCAAAGAGACAGCCGACAAGATCATCCACGGAAAATCCTCTGAGATGATCATCCACAATGCCAAGCTCGGTGTAACTGAAACACCGCTTGAGCTGCTGCGGAAATACAAACACACACCAAAGGAAATTCTGTTCTCCCGCTATCACTTCCCGCACGAAGGTGAAGCCGCATGGTACGGAACCACTGAGGCGCCACCGGCCAAGCTGGTCGAGAACTGGACAATCCGCATCGACGGTCTGGTCAAGCGCCCGCGCACGGTAACCATCGCTGAACTGCAGGCGATGCCGCAGGAGCAACGCATTTCGGTCCTGCAATGTGCCGGGAACGGCCGCTCATTCTACGCAGCCAAGCAGAAAGTCAGCGGCGGTCAGTGGCAGAACGGCGGAATGGGCAACGTGGTCTGGGAAGGTGTGCCACTCAAACCATTCCTTGAGAGCCTGGAGATGGAACCGTCTCTGAGCGCCCGCTGGCTGACGGCAGAAGGCTGGGACCAGCCCGCAACCCGCGCCGGCACTGATTTCGCCAAAAGCTACCTCATTGACGACGAAGCGCTCGACCATGCAATTCTGGCGCTGAAAATGAACGGTGAACCGATCCCTGCCATTCACGGTGGTCCGGTACGCCTGATCATTCCGGGATTCTACGGCAATATGAACGTCAAGCTGCTGACGGTACTGCTGTTCGCTGCCGAACAATCGCCAAGCACCTACCAATCGGTCGGCTACCGGATGCCGCTGGCCCCGGTCGAACCGGACACTTTCGGTGCCAACGACTATACGCTGGAAAACAGCCGGCCGACCTACGGCCACGCGATCAAGAGTGTGATTTTCTCACCGCTGCCCAGCGACAGTCCGAAGTCCGGAATGACCGAAATTACCGGCGTTGCCTTTAATGACGGCATGGCGCCGATCACTTCTGTCGAAGTTTCAACTGACAGCGGCAAGTCATGGCATACGGCGACGCTTGAGAAGCCGGAAAGTCCCTGGGCATGGCATTACTGGTCAGTGAAACTTCAGGTCGGAGCCGGTGAGCAAACCCTGATGTCACGGGCCACCGATGCGCTTGGCCGCACCCAGCCCATCGACGGTCTGGCGCGCTGGAACCCTCGCGGCTACGAATGGAACGGTGTCGAGCGGAGCGCTGTGAAGTTTTCCTGAACCGATAGTTCGGGGATCTGCACCATCCGCAAGATCCCCGTGCTCTCGCAATGCTGCCGATGGAAATCTGATGATGCATCACCGCAGAACCCCTTCCCGGAGATGTTGGCATGCAGCCGGAGCAATGTTGATTGCCTCGCTGGCAGGTGCTGCATCGGCTGAAATCGAACTGCCGCCCGGCCCCGACCGGGACCTTGTTTATGGTACCTGCCGGACCTGCCATGATCTGCAATACCTGCAAGACTCCGCCGGAATTCCAGAGAGTGCCTGGAGCGATCTGCTGGATAGCATGAAGCAATACGGCCTGCGCATTCCCCCGGACCGGCGCGCCAGAATTCTCAGTTATCTCGGCGCATACCTCGGTCCCAACCCTCCACCGGCATCGTCCGTTGCCGCCGTAGCCTCTGCAGCAGCACCGGCTGACGGTAAAACGCTGTTCAACGAACAATGTTCCAGCTGTCATCAGGTCAATGGTGCCGGGCAGCCCGGAACGTTTCCACCGCTGGCTGGCAACCCGGATCTGATGCTCGACCCGCACTTTCCGGTCTTCGTCGTGCTCAACGGTCTGCAAGGTAAAATCACGGTTGAAGGCAAAACTTACAACGCTCAGATGCCTTCGTTCGCACACCTTTCGGATACGGAGGTCGCTGCGGTAATCAATTACATCCGTGAAGCCTGGGGTAACGATGCATTGCGCCCGGCAGACATGTCACCACTCGACGATGCCGCCGTCGCCACAGTCCGGGCAACTGAAAAAACGCCCGATGAAGTCCACGCCTACCGGGCCAGTCTGAAGTAATAACGAATGAGTGGAGATCACTTGTGCATCCGGCCGTCCGGTCAGGCTTTTAACCCTGATTTTCGGTCAAATCCAGACGAAGTCTGAGCATATCCCGGTGCTGCAGCCCCTGCTCGAAGATGGGCTCATCGTAATGATCAAGAAAGAAATCTTTCATCACAGCGTCGACCCGGAATCCCAGTTTCTGATAGAAGGTTAACTGATAACCAAACGTGCCGGTGCCCAGTACCAGTGCTGTCGCACCCTGCTTTCGCAGTCTCGGAAACAAAGCCGTCAGCAGTTGTGTGCCAATTCCCTGTTGCTGGTATGCCGGATAGACCGCCAGATTAAAAAGTTCATAAGTCGCTTCCGCGATAGATTGCGCTACACAAACACCAATGATCTCATCATTCTGAACCGCAGCCAGACAGAATGCACCGCTCAGGTACCGCTGAATACAGGCTTCAGACGGATCAGCTTCCAGCAGCAGCGCCATCGGGATCAGTCCAGGATCAACATGATGAATCCGGATCATGAGAGCACCAGCGTCATGATCAGCTCATCTTCAGTCTGATCAGTCACCTGAAAACCGGCTTTTTCGTAACTGTGCTTTGCCGCCAGATTTTGCGGATAGACATCCAGCTGAAGCACACGAGCCCGATGGGTTGCGGCTGCCGTTTGTTTCGCAGCTTCGATTAACGCCTGACCCACACCCAGCCCATGATACGCCCCCTGAACATACATCTGGGTGATCAAAGCGGTCTGGTTTCCGATGTCAGAAAGGCCGCACAGTCCTATCAGCACTTCTCCGTCATATGCGCCCAACATGGTGTGCTGCGGGCTTTGCACCTCAATATTACGTTCAAAAAACATTTGGGACATGCGCCGCTGCGCTTCATAATCGGCGCCAAAGCAGTCCGGATGCAGACGCAGGCTTTCCAGACGAATCTCTCGATAAGCCGGGATATCAGCCGGGATTAAGGCACGAACAAAAACTTCCATCTCTCAGACTCTTTTTATTCCATTTTTCAGCATCTTAACCTTGCATCAGATCGGATGTACAGACAGAACTCAGTGAAAAATTATCCTGACTCTGTCTGAAAACAAATGACCCCGGCCCCTTCATTCCCTATAAGTACTGATGATAGTCTGCAGAAGTGACGCACGGTTCATCGAGCCCGAGATCATGTTTCAGATGCGGCGTCAGTCCGTCTTGCTGTACAGCTGCCTTTCTGGCCGAGTTCATCGCCAGAATGCGCTTCTTCGCGCTCAGACGCTGACTTTTCATTTCCCAGTGCAACATCAATTTGATCATTTTTCTTCTCTCCGGTCACTGTGTCTGCGGAAATTATGCGTATAATCTTTCCTATCAACGAACGATGATTTATGACACCACCTATAAGCTGAGATTATGGACAATCGCTTACGTCATTTATCCGGGCTGCGTTATTTTGAAGCCGCAGCCCGGCAACAGAGCTACAGCAAAGCCGCTGAAGAGCTTTATGTCAGTCAGGCCGCCGTCAGCCAGAAGATCCGCCAGCTGGAAGAATCACTCGGCTGCAAACTTTTTACCCGACAGGGACGCAATATGATGCTGACCAGCCAGGGCACCAGCCTGTTTTCAGCCGTCTCCAGAGGATTCGAACATATTCTGTCTGGTCTGAATACCATTCAGGCCGAGCCGCTGGAAGGCATGCTGACCGTCAATACCACCCCGTCGTTTGCGGCACGCTGGCTGATGCCCAGACTCTGGAAGTTCACCATGAGTCATCCGAATATTCCGATCCGTGTGTACGCCACCGCCGAATCACCGGAGATGAAATACGGCAATATCGATATTGCCATTCGTCAGGGTTATGACACCGATTTAGGCAATAACCTGACCAAAACCCTGCTGTATGAAGAGGCCGTCTACCCGATCTGCTCGCCTGAACTGGCAGAATCCGTTCAACTGACCCGACCGGAACAGTTATTAGATTGCTGGCTCATCCATGGTGTGGACACCCATAGCTTCACCTGGGAGAAATGGTTCCAGATCGCCGGGGTCACCATGCCCAAAAACAACGTCCAGTGGATGGAAGTCAGCACATTCGATATGGGGCTGAATGCGGTGATCGCCGGCCATGGTGCCTGTTTGGGCACGCTCAGTCTGGCGGGAGATTTTATTGAACGCGGCCTGCTGGTGAAGCCTTTCGACATTGGCATGACCCCCGGCGTCCGCTTCACCCTGTTTTACAGCCAGACTTCACCCCGGATCGCCCGGGCCCAGGCTTTCATCGACTGGCTGCACAATGAAGTCAGACACTTTCAAGCGCAGTCCGCGCTCGTCTGAATTTCCCGCTTTTCCTGTCATCCCCGCCTGCTCTGCCAATTTGAACCGGTCATTCCCGCGCAAGCGGGTTTCCGGTTCGCACCGTACACCTTCTAACTTTTTCGGATATCGCTCTCTTGTTTTCAGAATGGCTCATTTAGTGTTGATCAATTTAATTTGAGCCACTATGATATCCATCAAATGAGCCACACCAAATGAACCATTTATTCATTTGAACCATTCTTTCGTGGTCCTGCAAAAACCACACCGACACAACACAGGAACAACGTATGCCGACGACTTACGGCTACATTCGGCTGTCACCGAAAATGACGGATCCGGATGCTTTCATCCGACAGATGACCGATGCCAGTCCGGACCTCCATCTGTTTCAGGAAACAGGAATGCGCGGGAATGTCCCCGCTGAAGATCGTCCGCAGTACCGTGCCTTGTTTGACCGTCTCAAACCGGGCGATGAACTGGTCGTCCGCTGGGTAACTGATCTGGGTTTTCATTTCGATGCCTGTCATCTGACTATCAGCAATTTGCTGGCCAAAGGCGTGATCATCCATACCCTGAATCAGCCCCTGACATTTCAGCTGGATTGCCCGATCACCGACGCCTTGCTGCGGATGCTGAAAGGCTATGCCAGCTCGCAAACCCAACAACGATTGTGGGCCGCTGAAGCGAGTCGCGGCATCCTCCGGCAAGACCCGTCGGCCTGGAAAGAAAAATTTCGGGGCCGTCGGGCCAATCAGGCACAACACCAGCAGATCGCTAAACTGCTGCAAGCCGGGAAAACGCTGCAAAGTGTGGCGGATGAAGTAGGCGTGAGCATTTCCACGGTCAAACGCGTCAAAGCCAAAATGCAGCAACCGGACCAAGCGGGCCTTGATCGCCACGACCCCTCCTCCTGTAATCCATAAATAAAGAACAATAAAAGGGCACAACACATGCAAAAACGTCTTCAACCCAAAACATTCACCGTCTCAGAAACATTCGATATCAGCCCGAACATGCGCCGTATCGTGCTGACCGGTGAGGATATCCGGCACCTTCCGGCAGACAGTGCCGGGCAATACGTCAAATTGCTGTTCACGCCGGAAGGCAGCACGGACCTGAATACCCTGACCGAAGGTCAGCGTCCGGTGATGCGCACCTACACCATCAGCGAATTTGATACCGTGCAGGGCCGGTTTTCAATCGACTTTGTCAAACATCATCATGGGGACACGGTCGATCAGATGCAGGGCGGATACGCCAGCCACTGGGCCATCCAAGCCCAGGCAGGCGATCAGATTTCCATTGGCGGACCGAACTCGATTCAGGGTCTGACAGAAGACTATGACTGGGTGTTCATCATCGGCGATATGACCGCCTTGCCATCGGTTCAGCTCAAAGCCGCCAGTCTGCCCGCAGATGCCAGAGGCTATGTAGTGCTGGATCTGCACAGTGATGCCGATCTGCCTGCCCTGAAGCTGCCCGCAGGTGTTGAACTGATCCTCAGAACCGGAGATCTCCAGACTGCCCCTTCGCTGGCAGAACGCGTGGCTTCACTGCCGTGGCTGACAGGAAAACCGGCCATCTGGTGTGCCTGTGAATTCAGCAATATGAGAGCCATTCGCCAGCATCTCAGCCAGCAGCCGGAATTCGACCGCAAATCCTGCTATATCAGCAGTTACTGGAAGGCGGGCGTCACCGAGGATGGTCATAAGGTTATCAAACGTGATGACCAGGAGAATTATGACGGCTAATTCACAAGGAATAAGTCACAAGAAAAAAGTTACAACCGATCAGCGACGACGGCAGTGATACCGGCAAAAAACAGCCTGCCCGGCAGAATGCAGGACAGGCTGTGACGTCAGGCTTGGATTACTTTCAGGATGCCTGAAGAAAATCCAGCATCCAGCGGGTGACCCGTTCACTGTCGACCGTTTTCTCCAGCGACGTCAGCCCGTCATCCAGGACTTCAGCAGGCAGGATGTCTTTTCTTGCCAGCATCAGATCCCGGGAATAAGGCTTACTGAACTCCGGGTGCCCCTGAATCCCGAGGAAATGATCGCCGACCTGCATCATGGCATACGGGCAAAAATCGCTTCCGGCCAGCACCACACTGTTTTGCGGCAGTGTAACCACCTGATCCTGATGGCTGACCACCAGCGACAGACTTTCAGGCACCGTCGCAGCACCGTTCACGCCCCGGGGTAACGCCAGCAGCGAATGCGTGGCTACGCCAACCCCCCAGCCCTGCGGTGCCTGAATCACATCGCCCCCCAGCGCTTTGGCAATCAGCTGATGTCCGAAACATATCCCCACCAGCTTTTTGTGGCGTGTATACAGGGACCAGATAAAATCCAGCAACGGCGGGATCCACGGCAAATCATCATTCACGCTGAAGCGACTGCCCGTGGTCATGTAGGCATCACATTCATCCGTATCCGAAGGCAATTCACCGTCCAGTGCCCGGTAAAACACCAGTTCCAGCTTGCTGTCGGCATGATGCAGTAACTGCTCAAACATCGCCGGATAATTCCCGTGTGCCGGCTGCAAATCCTGCCGGACGTCATCGCACTGCAAAATGCCTATTTTCATCTGCATGGTGTCTCCTTGATGTCAGGCTTACGGAAGCCGGCCCGTGACGGCATCGACAAAAATCTGGCTGTATTCTTCCGCCGAGAAGGCAACGGGATTACCCCCGGCCGATGGATCCTGCACGGCCATTTCCCCGACCCGCTGTGCTTCTTCAATGGTGATGTCGATTTCTGCCAGCGTCTGCGGAATCTTCAGCTCGGCACGGAAGTCCAGCACCCAGTGAAGGAAAGCATCAAAACCGGGCTCAGGCAGATCCAGATAACGGGCCAGATCCGTGATCCGGTCTTCAATCGCATGGCGGTTGGCCGCCAGCACATAAGGCATCAGGATCGCATTCAGCAGACCGTGGTGCTTGTCATACAAGGCGCCCAGTGTATGCGCGATGGCGTGCATGCCGCCCAGCCCACGCTGAAAAGCCGTTGCTCCCATGCTAGACGCCACCAGCATCTGGGTCCGGGCTTCAATATCTTCACCATTCGCCACGGCCTGCGGCAGATAGGTTTTGATCAGCCGGATCCCTTCCAGTGCAATTCCTTCTGCCATCGGGTGATAGCCAGGGGCACAGAAGGCTTCCAGATTATGGGACAGTGCATCCATCCCGGTTGCGGCCGTAATATGCGGCGGCAGACCAACGGTCACTTTCGGGTCAAGCAACACACGAACCGGCAGCATCTTCGGATGGAAAATGATCTTTTTGACATGATTGGCCGTATCGGTGATCACCGAGGCGCGTCCTACTTCAGAACCGGTTCCGGCGGTGGTCGGAATTGCGATCACTGGTGCAATGGCAGCGGCATTGGCCTGAAGCCAGTTATCACCCACATCCTCAAACGCCCACAGCGGCAGGGACTGTCCCGCCATCAGCGCAATGGCCTTGGCCGCATCCAGACTGGAACCACCGCCAAATGCAATCACCCCGTCAAAACCACCCTGACGATACACCGACAGACCATCTTCGACGTTTTCTCCGGTCGGATTGCCCTGAATCCGGCTGAACACCTCACAGGCAATCCCGGCTTCCCGGCACAACGCAACCGTTTCAGACACCATGGGCAACTCCGCCAGACCGGGGTCCGTCACCAGCAGGGCTTTGCGGATCCCTGCGCCATGACACGCCTGTGCAATCTGATAGAGACAGCCTTCGCCGACCGTCATCGGTGTCGGGTAATTCCAGTTTCCTTGTAATGCCATCTTGCTCTCCTTGTGGCCACTCCGTCACCAAGCACAGAGCGGCACATTTTCTGAAATACGATGAATTAGCCCAGCGTCTTGATATGGAACGACTTCGGACGGGTCAGCGCCTCAAAACCGAGCACGGACAGCGTGCAGCCGCGGCCGGATTGTTTCACCCCGGTCCAGGCCAGCGCCGGATCCAGATAGTCACACCGGTTGATAAAGAACGTCCCGGTCTCCAGCTGTTCGCCCAGCGTGATCCCAGTGTTGATGTCCTGTGTGAAAATACTGGCAGTCAGGCCGAAATCGCTGTCGTTCATCAGGGTGATGGCTTCTTCGTCACTGCTGACCTTCATGATGCCCACCACAGGGCCAAAGGATTCTTCGTGCATCACCCGCATCGAATGATCCACCTGCGTCAGAATCTGCGGTGCCAGATAAGGCGTCCCGGCCAGACTGAGCGGAAAGTTTTTCTCGTCGATATGGGCCACGGCCCCCTGAGCAACCGCGTCTTCAATCTGTCCCCGGACAAAATCGGCTGCACTGGCACGGACCAGCGGCCCGAGAGTGGTGTCCGGATCATCAGATCGGCCCAGCGTGTACTGGTTGACGATCGCGACCGCTTTCTCAACAAAGGCATCATAAACCGATGCATGCACATAAATCCGCTCAATACCGCAGCAGGACTGACCGCTGTTAAAGAAGGCGCCGTCAATGGCCGTTTCGGCGGCATAATCCAGATCGGCATCGGCGCGGATATATGCCGGGTCCTTGCCGCCCAGCTCCAGTCCGACCCCGATAAAGCGTCCGGCAACCGCCTGTTCGACATGCGCACCGGCAGGCACCGACCCGGTGAACGCGACATGACTGATCTGCGCTGATTGAATCAGCGCTGTGGTGTCGTCATGACTGAGATGCAGATACTGGAACACCCCTTCCGGCAGTCCGGCGGCATCAAATGCGGCCTTCAGACGCTCCGCACACAGCGGCGTCTGGGCCGAGTGCTTCAGGATGACACTGTTACCCGCCAGCAGGGCCGGTACGATGCTGTTCACTGCCGTCAGATACGGATAGTTCCAGGGTGCAATCACCGCAACCACACCCACAGGTTCACGTCGGATATACCGGGTAAATCCGGGCTTGTCCGGCAAGGTAACCGGGGCCAGCGCTGTCTCACTGGCTTCAATCATATATCGGGCACGCTCGGCCAGACCGGCGACTTCCCCTTTGGCATAACGGACCGGACGTCCCATCTGCCAGCTGATTTCCAGACCGATATCCGCCTGATGGGCTTCAAACCATTCGACGGCTTTCGCGCAGATGGCCTGACGCTCTGCCAGGTCTGTACCGGCCCAGTTTTTCTGTGCGCGTTGTGCCAGCTTCAGCGCCTGCTGAATCTCCGTCTGTGAGGCGAGCGGCCGGGTCACATACACACTGCCGTCAACCGGCGAAATTGTTTGCTGCATGGTTGTCATTGCAAGTCTTCCTCAGGTTTGTTGACCTAGATAATTTCGAAGTAGCGGTCCATTTCCCAGTCCGTCACATGTTTTCTGAATTCACGCTCTTCCCACTCACGGGTGGCCGCAAAATGATCGACAAACTCATCTCCAAACATAGTACGGGCCGCTTCCGACTGCCTGAATCGCTGCGCGGCTTCCCACAAAGTACGGGGCAGCTGCAGCTCCGGCGCATGAGGCTGTTCATAGGCATTGCCTTTTACCTGTTCAAAGGGTTCCCATTCCTGAAGGATGCCGTACAGACCGGAAGCAACCGCAGCCGCCAGTGCCAGATAAGGGTTGGCATCTGCCGCGCCGAGGCGGTGCTCAATGCGTTGCGACTTCTCACTGCCGGGGATCACCCGCAGCGCCGTGGTGCGGTTTTCCACGCCCCAGGT
The DNA here is from genome assembly GCF_023151555.2 of Photobacterium sp. CCB-ST2H9. Taxonomy (NCBI): domain Bacteria; kingdom Pseudomonadati; phylum Pseudomonadota; class Gammaproteobacteria; order Vibrionales; family Vibrionaceae; genus Photobacterium; species Photobacterium sp. CCB-ST2H9. The sequence goes on along the minus strand of NZ_CP100426.1, from coordinate 1,327,964 downwards.
CGCATCGGTCGGGGCCCAGAAGCCCGGGATCATGCGGGTATAACTATTAATGGTCGGCGCAATCAGACACAGAAACTCCGGCATCAGGCGTTGCTGTCCCGCCAGAAAATGACGTTGGACCTTGCTCATGTTGTGGGTTTGCGATGGGTCGAAGAAAGCCGAAGAACCGTCTTTGTTTTTCAGCGAAATGTGGATATGCCCGCTTTGTCCGGGATAGTCGCCTGACCATTTCGCCATGAATGTCGCCATCAGCTCACGTTTCTGTGCCAGCACCTTCATGAAGGTTTTGAACAACGCGGCTTTATCTGCGGCCGCTTCAGCACCGTCGACGCCAATGGCGGCTTCCAGCACGCCCGGTCCGGTTTCGGAGTGAATGCCCTCGATCGGGAAGTCCATCTGCTCCCCCATTTCCAGAATTGCGTGATACAAATCTGAATGGACTGAATTGCGGATCATTGAATAGCCAAACCAGTCCGGCGTAATGGGTTCGAGATTGCGAAAGCCTTTTTCACGGGCCGAATGCGGTGTTTCGTTAAACACAAAGAACTCGTACTCCAACGCAGAAAACACATCGAAACCCATAGCATCGGCTTTTTGCAGCACCCGGCGCAGGGTACCGCGCGGGCAGACTTTTTCGGCCTCTTCCGTAAACTCTGCAATAAACAGCAGCATGCCGTCTTCCCCATACACATCACGGCAGGTATGGGGCAGAATCCGCACCGGCGCATCCGGGTAGCCGGTATGCCAGCCGGTGTAACTCGCGTTATCGTACAGCTGGTCTTTGGAATCCCAGCCCAGAACCACATCACAGAAAGCAAACCCTTTTTCCAGTGAGGAAAAGAATTTCGATTTCGCCATATATTTACCGCGCATGATGCCGTCATTATCGAACAGCCCGACTTTGACATGTGTCAGACCCCGTTCCTCAACAATGGCCATTGCGTCCGCAATCGTCTTCACTTCTCTGGCTTCCATGTGTACCTCTCTTGATCTCTCTTGATAAAGATGGCTCGTACCTGAGCCGTGTGCTCAATGATTCAGTCCGGACACGTTCGCTCGTCACGCGTCCGGATATCCGGTGAATTAGCTGAGTTCAGACTCAGCACTGGAAATCAGGTCAAACTCTTCTTCCGGCGCATTCGCCACAATCCGGTGGCGGCTGTACAGGGCGAAGTAAGTCAGCATCACGGCATAGAAGAGTGCCGACCACAACGCCGCCTGCAGGCTCACCACAAAGGTGGATGCCAGTGCCACTAACGACAGCACCAGTGCAATACCGGACGTCAGCGTGCCCCCCGGTGTTTTGTAAGGACGCGCCAGTTCCGGCTCTTTACGGCGCAGCAAGATATGAGACAGACTCATCAGGGCATAAGACACGGTCGCACCGAATACCGCCATGGTGATCATCAGATCGCCCTCGCCGGACAGGGACAGCAGAAAACCAATCACACCGGGGACAATCAGCGCCCAGACCGGCACTTTTCGCTCACCGGACAGGGACAGGAAACGGGGCAGATAACCGGCCCGGGACAGGGCAAACACCTGACGGGAATACGCATAAATAATCGAGAAAAAGCTGGCAATAAGACCGAACAGACCGACAACGTTCACAAATTTGGCAGCGAGAGAATCTGTGCCGTAAACTGCCTGCAAAGCCCCAACAAGTGGCGCGCTGTGAGATTTCATCGCCTCAGCACCGGCTCCGCCCGGGACCAGAATCAGCACCACAGCAGCAAAGACAATCAGCAGCAGCATGGAAGCGATAATCCCGCGCGGCATGTCTTTTGCCGGGTTGGTCGCTTCTTCTGCAGCCAGCGGGACGCCTTCAACCGCCAGAAACAGCCACATCGCAAACGGCAGTGCCGCCCAGATTCCGAGATAACCTTCCGGTAAAAATACGCTGGCACCCGCGACATCAGCTTGAACAGGGATATCAAAAAGGTTGTTGATGTCGAAGTGCGGCAGCATGCCCAGCGCAAACACGATAATCGCAATCACGGCCAGAATCGTGATACCCATCATGATCCGCAGTGCTTCACCGGCGCCCCAGAGATGAATTCCAACGAAGACGCAGTAGAAGACGGCATACACCACCGGGCCATCGATGCCAATCAGTTCGTTGACGTAGCCGCCAATGAAGATTGCAATCGCCGCCGGTGCAATGGCATATTCCAGCAAAATCGCGGTTCCGGTCAGAAAACCGCCCCAGGGCCCCATCGCCCGCCGGGCAAAACTGTAGCCGCCGCCGGCAGTTGGAATGGAAGATGACATTTCGGCCAGACTGAGAATCAGGCACAGATACATCAGCCCCATCACAATGGTTGCCAGCAACATGCCACCGAAACCAGCACGTTCCAGGCCAAAGTTCCAGCCGGCAAAATCGCCGGAAATCACATAAGACACCCCAAGACTGGCCAGAAGCACCCACCCGGCAACGCCTTTTTTGAGCTGTCGTTTACTTAAGTAATCGTCAGAGACGGTGTTATTTTCGACTGCTTGATAATTGCTGTCAGACATCACTGTTCCTCTTCAACGGTAATAAAGTCAAATCGCATCTCTTGTTACAACTTTGTTAACTTAAATGCGATTGAACAACCCCGACAACAAGAATCAGTTCTGCTAACAGTGCGGCATAAATTTTTTTAATAGTGATGATCGGCCAACTCAAAAAACCAATAAATTCATTGAGTAACAGACAAAAACATAACAAGCATCAAAGACATCGGGCTCTGTATCTGATTCCCGCCTGCGCAAAATGCGCAGACGCTTTGCGCCTCAATCGTTCCAGTCGGAAACCATATCACCCGGCATAAAACTCGTGTTCCAGCCAGGGCAGTTCATCCCGGATCCTGGGTAAAAAGTTTTCATTGATAATCTGGCGGCTGTCGTTTGCCAGAATCTGCGGCAGATTTCCTAACTCATGATGACGGCTGACCAGCGTCAGATTCCGAAAGAAAGGTTCATCGCCGGGCAACGGCAGACAGGTGAGTTTGTCGCGGATCGGCCCGCACTGAAACAGACAAAGTGGTGTGGTGATGGTCCAGCCCAGACCGGCAGCAACACTGGTGAGCACCGCAAAAGTATTATCCAGCTGCATCCTGACCGGCACATTTAAGTTCTGCCGCCGCAAATAGCGTTCAATCGTGACCCCAATCAGCGAATCGCTGGTGTAGCGGACAAAATCCAGTCGATTCACCACCTGATGCAACTGCTGAAACTGAGCCGTAAACAAGTTCGGGATTACCAGGACAAAGGGTTCACGCAGAATCCGGTGGCGACTGAGGTGTTCATGATTGTCCAGCGCATCATCAGAAATAATGATATCGACGCTGCGGGACAACAGCGACTGGGCATGCATATGGGATCGGCCCGTACTGATGCGCCAGTTCTCGGTATGACGTTTGATCACTTCAACCAGGGGTTGCCCGAGCGAGGTTGCCAGTGAATCAACCATGGCAATTCGCAGCAGATGCAACTTCTGAAAATTGCCCTGAGTCATCACCCCGTGGGTTTTCTCCGCTTCGGCCAGCAAATGGCAGGACTGATCGTAAAAATATCGCCCGGCAACCGTCAGCTCGACAGGCCGGACACTGCGATCCAGCAGAGCCACATTGAGATTCTGCTCTAAGGCTGAGAGTGTTTGCGACACTGAAGACTGGGTCAGCCCGAGCTGAGTCGCAGCCATCGTCATATTGCCGGTCTGGGCCGTGGCGACAAAGACTTCGAGTGAACGAAGATCAAATCCGAATCCTTTCAAATCAGCCATCCTTCTGAACTGCCGGAATGCGTCTAAGGTTCTGGTGGCATGACTTCCTGTCATGCGCCATTCCGTTTGTGGCATCTGTCTTGTGACATGCGCTCTTGTGACATACATGACTTCCTGCAAGGGGAACAGCATCAGCAGAAACATCACGCAAAGGTATAATTTACAAATAAAAATACCTAAATATCAAACTCATCAGTGATATTTGCGTGTTCAATGGCGTGAGTGGTTGTTCAGTCACTTACAAAGCGACCTGAACAGACTTCAGCGATTCGGAATGTACGCCACTTTTTCCATCCCGATTGCCGGTAAGATGTAGTCAGCCAGCAACTGTAATGGAAAATCTTCATCCTGATTGAAATAAGCGCCTGATGTCATGGCAAACACCAGATTCAACTCGGGCACTACAAACATCTCTTGCCCGCCGCTGCCGCGCATGGCTGCAACCGAGACCCGCTTTCCGTTTGACTGAATCAATGGCAGCCACCAGTTGTAGCCATATTCGATGGATTTCCACGACCAGAACTTCCCGCGCGGCATGAAACTTTGTTTCACCCATTGCGGAGACAAAAGCTGCTGCCCGTGCCACTCCCCAAGATTTAAATAAAGCTGTCCGAGCTTGGCTAAATCACGGGTTCTGAGATATAAGCCGGATGAACCTAAATACTGGCCTGTCACTTCATGTTCAAACCAGTCGTAATTTGTAATATGAAGCGGCCCGAACAAGGCTTTGTCGGCGTATTCGCGCAGATTCATGCCGGAAACGCGCTCAATAACACCACCCAGTAATACACTGACACCGCCCTGATAAATAAACTTCTCCCCGGGCCGGTATGCCATTTTTTTCTTCAGAATGTATGCGTAAGGATCCGGTGACTGCCACATGTACATGGCATCACTGTGCTGCTCACCCCATTCGGCCCAGTCCAGCCCGACATTGAACATCAGAGCATTTTCCAGCGTGACATCGGCTTTATGCGGCAAATCCGCAATCGCTTCGTTCTGGTAAAAACTGAACAACGACTGATTCAGGCTGGTGATTTCCCCCGATTGCAGCAGCGTTCCCAACAGAGTCGCGGTCACCGTTTTGGTCACGGAACGCATTTGATGGGCTGTATCCGGCCCGGGCGGGTAATGCGTGGGCATGGGCGTTCCCGTCGGTGTATTCGCCGCCGGATAATACTGTTCAAACACCAGTTGCCCGTCTTTGGCAATCAAAAGCGAATGAACATTTTTACGCTTACTTCTGCTCACGAACTGGTGCAGCTTGACCAGCTTCTCTTCATCAAACCCTGATGCATGCGGTTCATTCGTCGGCCAGTCGCTTTGCTGTGACGACTGAACCCAGCTGAAGTTACTCATATCAACATAGTTCAGCTGATAGAACGAAAACGCAATCAACCCCAGTCCAATCAATATCAATTTCTTCACGATCCCTCCCGATACGGATGATCACCGAGCCATCGCAACAGCCTGATACAAGCCAGCCTCAATATTGATCAGAAAAACGACGCCATCCCTGAAAGCTCATCTACTCTGAAAAGATGAGAAAACATCGCCTTATACAACCCCCTGCCATTCACCACCAGGATCTCAATGATTGAATTCACTATCTCATTCTGTTTTCTTTCATTAATTTAATTGATGTCACGTATTGGCGTTGAAACTGAAACAGACACGAAGACAACCAAATAAGCATTGAAATATCGGGTAACTCATCAAGATACTGATACTGAAAATCAATGAGGTAAATGGCGATTCAGCGAATGGTGAGGCTGAAAATGAATGCTCTGAAAATATGTATTTCGAACATCAGTGAAGTTAAGTGAAGTGAGCAGAAAAGAAAAACACAGAAAAACCTGCCACCGTCTGTCAGGCAATGGCAGGCAAAGAAATTACTGTCCGGCGGCCGCGACGAAGGCAATTTCGACCAGATAATCCGGGTCAGCCAGTTCGACTTTCACACAGGCGCGGCTTGGTGCGGCGCCTTCTGGTAACCAGGCATCCCAGGCGGCGTTGAAAGCGTCAAGATTTGCCCAGTCGGTGATGTAAATGGTCACAGACAGAATGCGGGATTTATCGCTGCCGACCGTCGCCAGCATTGCCTCAGCCTGTGCAAAGACCTGCTGCGCCTGGCCGATGATATCAGCGCTGGTGTCTGACTCCGGCACTTCCACAAAGTGGGCAATCCCGTTAAAAACGGTGACATCAGACCAACGCTGGGTCGGGTTAATACGCTGAATATTCATCATGTTTCCTTTTATCAATCCAAAACCACGCCGTTATTTTTCCGCCGGGCAAAGCATCACACGCGCCAGACGGGCCAGGTTATAAGCATCGACATAACCGGAGTGCTGGCGCCCTTCCCACTCCAGCCCGCTCATGTTCATAGCAGCGCGCAGCCCGATTCGCTTATTCTGCACATGCGGCTGCAGTTTGAATAAGGTTGCCAGGTTGAGGTATTCCCGGAAAGGCACATCCAACCCTTTGGCTTTGCACTCCGCACGCAGGATGGCGTCATCACGGCCCCACGCCGCATAGATTTTATGACGGCCGCCAAACTTCTGCTCCACCGCTTTCAGAATACTCGCCAGCGGCTTACCGTTCTGAGCCACCACTTCTGGCTTGATACCGGTCAGTTCAGTGCAAAAAGGCGAGATTTCATCAGATTCAGGCTGAACATAATATTGCGCCCGGCGGGAAATCGTGCCCTTTTCCAGATTCAGCTCAGCAACGCCGATCTCAATGATTTCGCCCGTACGGCCCATGCCGTCTTCATTCCAGCAACACATTTCAAGATCAAAACAAACGATGCGGTTGTAATTCATGTGGTTCCCAAATCCGTCATACCAAACTCAATCATTCGCACCTTAGGGGTGACTTACCAATACTGACGATGATTCAGTCTCAAACAAGGCGGCGAAGCATAGCATGTCTGGCGACGGTCTTCAGCCCCTTGCCAACAACAGCAGGTCGGATTTACTCTTGCGGATTACGATGACTCCGGAAGCCTGTATGAAAAACGTCTACCGCCCTCTGTTTGATGATCACAATCCGCCCGGCGAGGTGTTTTTCGGTCATCAGGCGTTTTTACCGCATACCACAACGCCCAGACACAAACACCCCTGGGGGCAGTTACAACTGATCAGTGGCGGGATATTAGAGCTGAACGCGGAAGGAAAACGGTTTTTATCGCCCTCGCAGTATGCCATCTGGATACCGCCCGGCATCGAACATGAAAGTTATATGCGCCGCAGTATGAATTACTGCTCGATGAATATCATCATGCCGCTGGCAGAACAGTTGCCGGATTTCCCCTGCCTGCTGGAAGTCACGCCAATCATTGAGGCCATCATCAATGAATTGCGTCACAGGCAGCTGCAGGTCGCGGAAACAGACGAAGATGAACGCCTCATTGCCGTGTTACTGGATCAATTGAAACAGACACGGATTCATGAACAATTTCTGCCCAGCAGTGAAGACAAGCTGCTTCAGCCGATTTTACGGTCACTGGAGAAAAACCCGACGGACAACACCACGCTGGCAGAATGGGCGAAGAAACTGCATACCACGGAGCGAACCCTGGCCCGACACTGCCAGGATAAGCTCGGCATGAGTTTCATTGAATGGCGGCAGCGAAGAAAATTTATCTACTCGCTGCACTTACTGAGGAAAGGTTTATCCGTGAAGGAGATTGCGCTGACACTGGGTTATCACCAGGCATCTCCTTTTATCAGCCTGTTTAAAAAGCACGCGCAATGTACCCCGGAGCAATACCGGCAAAAACAAAGCCGTCAGTGAGGGCTTCAGTGGCCCATCGCATCCGGCAGATTCACGAGCAGACGGCCTGCCGCATGGCGGCTGAGCGGATGGCCCAGCAGGAATCCCTGTCCCTGCTGACATCCCAGTGAAGACACCATCGCCAACTGAATTTCATCTTCAATCCCCACAACCGAAACCTGCATCCCCAGACTTTCACTCATTCCCACCACGGACTGAATCAGGGCTTTGTTGGTCTCAGAGCCCGGCAGCGTACCCACACAGGCGCGGGCAATCTTCACTTTATCGAACGGGAAGTCCCGCATGATCGTCAGACAGGCATTGCCGTTGCCAAAATCATCCAGTACCAGCCCGACACCAATGTGTTTCAGATCCTGCATGATCGCCAGAACCTGATGCGGGTCCTGCTGTACAGTCTGAGCCGTGAGCTCGATTTCCAGCCGGGAAGGTTCCAGTCCGGATTCTTTGAGCGCCTGAGAAACTGAATAGCAAAAGGTGTCGTGTTTAAGCTGCTGAACAGAGACATTCACCGAAACCGTGGTTTCTTCCGGCCAGTCCATGGCTGCAACACAGGCTTGTTTCAGAACCCAGTCACCCAGTACCTGAATCAGACCGGCATCTTCTGCCACAGGAATAAATTCTTTGGATGAAACCATGCCTTCTCGCTGATGGCGCCAGCGAAGCAGGGCTTCAAATCCCTGCAACTGACGGCTCTTCAGAGCAAACACCGGCTGGTAATAAGGTTCGAGCAAATCCTGAGCGATCGCTTTTCGCAAGTCGCGTTCCAGTAACTGGCGCTGTTTGAGTTGATCATCCATCCGGGTATCAAAGAAACAGAAGGTCGAGCCGCCGTCCATTTTGGCCCGGTACATCGCCGTATCTGCTGCCCGTAATAAATCGACCGGTTCAATATCATGGTTCGACATCGCAATCCCGATGCTGACGCCCGCCATGATCTGCTGTCCCCGAATGTGGTACGGCTCAGACATGGCTTTGATGATCCGCGATGCCAGTGCAGAAGCTTCATCCGGTTCCTGTCCGCCCACATGGATGAGCGCGAATTCATCTCCGCCCAGCCGGGCAATGGTATCGTGCATCCGCAGCAGATGTTTCAGGCGGCCCGCAGTCGCCACCAGCAGTTCATCGCCGACAATATGGCCATAGGCATCATTGATCTGTTTGAATTTGTTCAGGTCCATCATCAGGACCGCGACACAGGCGTCGTTGTCACCCGCGTGTTGTAATGCTTTTTGGAGCTGTTCTGAAAAATACAGCCGGTTTGGCAGCTCGGTCAGCGGATCATGCATTGCCAGTTTATACATGGCGGCTTTGTCGCGCTCACCCGCTTTCAGTTGGTGGCGCATTGAACGCAGGCGCTTCCAGCTCAGTGCGACCAATGCCACAGGAAGTACGAAAAGAAGCGAAATAATCGCGCCCAGCCCAAAGTTCTGATACTGCATCACCCATTGCGTGAATCGCTCGAAAAACTCGAACTGGGTAGCCAGTAGCACCCAAACAACGGCAAAAACAGACAGCTTGGCTAATGTTCTTTTCAGAAACAGTGAATGAAATAACGATAAGATACCAGCCTCACGACCAGCCCTACCCTGCGCAGATTGACTCATAAACGGATTACCTCGTCCCAAATATCACTGTCACGTGATCACTCATCGGAAATCTGTGATTGCTGTTCTCTTTTTGTTTTCCATGAAGAGATTTTTAGTTAACACGATCACATTAACGTGAAAATGACACTTTCATTTTAGGCAAATTTCCTCCTGATGTGGCACTTCTTTGTGAACAATTTCGTGATATCGCTGCAACTCCTTACAGCCATTCAATAAAAAAACCGGCGTGCATCTTGCTACGCCGGAATATATGAATCACTGAGGTTCATACGGATAGTTGTGTTCAGGCCATCATTGGCTCATTTTTTATGATGTGTTTACGGCGCTGGCGCCATCCCAGCATCCCAAGACCTGTGGTCAGTAACAGCAGACTGGCAGGTTCAGGAACAGGATTCGGATAGCAGGGACCGTCATGGCCATACGTATCGTTATAGTCGATACCGGCGATATAAAAATCAGACAGCAGTGTCGCAGAAATCACAAGATGGCTGACATTGTCTTCGTCATCTAAGTCCCAGTATGAGCCATCCCAGTTGAATGCGTTTGGCGTCAGCACATTCAGCAGGGAAGGCAGACCCAGCAGATTCACATTCATGCCAAGTTCTAACTCAGGAAAACCGTCATCAAACATAAGGGCTGTGCCGGATTCCAGCAGATTATAGTGATTCAGGTAAAGGCCGTTCAACGTCACAGGCTCAGCAAAACTCAGCACCACAAATTCCCAGGCGTCAATTTTGTCATCATCATCGAGCAGGGCTTCAGCAATCACTTCAATCGGGGTCGGGAGAGTATCCACACCAATCCCCTGTGTTGGCGTATGCGACAACTGGACCCGGTTTGGATTCCCAGTGACCAGAGAACCTTCAGAAAACAGCCCATCAGTATCCAGAAAATATCGCCAGGCAGAAAAAGTAATGTCGCCAACGGTTGCAGACTGATTTCCATCCAGCACAGAGTATGGGTTCCCGGTAAAATCAATCTGTGTCGCCGAGACACTCATTGAGCCCCCCAGCAAACCCAGGGCAAGCAGCCCGGTTTGAATTATCGTTTTCATGGTGTTGCTCCCTACCGTGTTGAAAATTGAAGTTGTGTTCGCAACAGGAAGGTGCATCTTGTATGCCAAGTCATACTTGACTGAAATGCAATGAGTTTTACAGACTGAGTTCACTCATTGTAAAAAAGGCCGACAAAATTCGGGATACTTCAGGCGGGCATGTAAAATTTACTGACGTCAAATCAGACAAACAGGCCGGAATTTTTGATTCACGGCCCGTTGATTCGATAAAACAGGGAGAATTATTGAGTACGCTGCTTACTCAGGACATACATATCGGCCAGTTCCCCGGTAATACGATGCCCCTCACGATCTAACCGGAACAACTGATTTTCACCCACGAAGAACTGAATATCATCACCACTGTCGTTGGTTAACGTGATGGTATTTCCGGCATCGTTCCAGGTGAAACTTCCCTGATGACTGAACTGGCCCTGATCATCGGCTCCCAGATAAGTCTCTGTCAGAGAGAAAGTACCATCCAGATTCAGCACCAGCACGGTTTCAATACCGGCACAGTCTGCACAAGGAATGGTGCCGGCATAAGTCCCGTTCCAGTCCAGCGAATTCCGGGCATTATGCTCTGTGTCTACATAAGCAAACTCGGGCTGCGTTTCATTCTGAGCCGAATCAGAAGCCACTTCTGTCACTGATTCCGGTTCCGATTTCATTTTCTGAGCCTGTTCACTTTCAGATGAGGTTTGTTCACACCCGACAAGAACCGCTGCCAGCCCCATACCCACAGCAAGAGTTAACAGTCGCTTCGTATTCATACTTTCTCCTGATCCTGACTCAAACGGCCTGAGAGCGATCCTGAGACACCCGGCCCTTTAAACCCGTCGAACATACTGAAAAACCAGACCGCTTAACCGGCCTGACTCGTGATGTGTGATTGGACTCGGAATGATTGAAAAAGTGCCCAAGAATTCATACCACAGTTCAACGGCATCATCATGCAACCAAAAGCGGTGAGCAAAAACAGGATTGTGGGTGTGCAATCGGTTTAATTGTTAAAAGGAAATCTTTCAATTCTTTATCAAAGGCAGTGTCTTTGGATCTGATCCACTCCAGCACTATCGCCGCGTTGGTTATTCCAGTCGACCGCTTCCTGCGTCTCCATCTGAGAAGTCATTGCACCATGCATGTACGGGGTTACTGAATTAAACCGCCACCATCAACATCAATTGATGAAACGAAAACATCTGCCGTGCCGACTTGAATCCCTAAAAGATTTAGTAGCGGGTCTAAAACTTGTTGGCTCACTAATAAAATCACAGGTGATAATAAATCAGATATCATCCCACTAATAGTAGTATTAACTAAATAATCTACTGCATCATCCAGACCTAGGCTACCCAAGCCAGATTTAATTTCAGTATCCACATGAATGATATTTTCGTTAGATAATAAACTATCTAAATTGTCTGAAACTTCTTCAGTTAATGAATAGACACTTGGTATATCACCATGAGCTGCATTAACAATCAGGGGGATTCCAGAACCATCTGTTTTTTCAACATTTGCACTGAGCTTAACATCTAAGCCAACCAATCCAGACAAAACTTCTGCAGATAATTTTGCGGGCTGGTCTACATCACTTCGACTTCCCAATTTCACCGAAGCTAACGCAGGCGTCACATCAAACATTAATTGGTAGCCATCTGAAGTACAATTCGTCATATCTAACAACTCGGCATTCGCTTTCGCTGCATCGACGGCTAACCCAAAAGAAAGATCAGTGTCTAAAATTCCGGGAAGGGAAAGAAGATTCAGCGGTAAATCTAATCCAACTTTCAACCGAACCTGAGCTGTTTCTACTTTTGTTCCAGGCTGTTCATCTGTAACCGGTAAAACCCCAACTGTAAATTTAGGTGGCTCTATAATTGTTGCATCAACAGTCACCCCCAGTTGCCCCAGCCCCAACAAACCCGTGTCTACATTTAAATCATCAATTTCTATCGCATGGTTTCCATTCGCCGCATAAATCGCCGCTGAAACCAAATCAAACAAAGTAATTTTACTGGCCAGCGCAGCACGGTGGATCTCATCATTCATGGCATCGTTTGAGCCTGCCGCCAGCTGAATAATGTCTGACAGGGTCAGCGACAGAGCGGAAACCTTCGCCAGACTATCCAACTGGGTGAGTGCAGGCAATACATCCGCATCCAGCACCGCATATTCACTCACCGCCTGAATATTGGCTTCAATGAACTGTGCAACCGTCAGATGTGTGTCTAAAATGCCCTCTACTGTACCGGCAGATACATCCACTGCCAGCAAGCCCATATCATTCATTGCGCTGAGCAGCCCGGCCAAACGTACCTGAGTGTCTGCCAGCCCCTGATAAGATCCCACTGACAGCTCGCCTCCGAGCGCAGCTCCCAGCACTGAATTGGTCAGGCCCACATCGATGGTTCGCGACCCCACACCGAACCCGACGGACATTCGCTTCATGACCGTTGCTGATGCCGAGAGTGTGACGCGCTCATCGGAAGTCATTTGAGTCAGGAGACTTGCCGGTACCGTCTTTGTCAGGGTAACTTTCCCGGCAGATTTCACAGAATTATCCGGATCAAACTCCCATCGGGAATCGGCCTGATTGATACTAGCGGCTCCAAACAACACCTCATACTCGTTAGCATCCGGGTCAAATCCATTATTCTTCAGATTCCCTTTCATCAGTGTAATCATCGCCTGCGCTTTATCTTCTGTACTGCCGTCAAGATAGCAGCCGCTTCTGCTGAGCGAGAGCGCCGCCAGATCGGCCTGTTTCTGTAACTGACGTTTTTCCATGTACAACCGGCCGGTATCAACCGCCAGTGACAAAAACAGCACCATGCTGATCATCAGTAAGATCAGCCCCGGCCCGACGGCACCGCGCTGACGAGCCATGGATGACCATTGATCACCGGATGCACGCAACATGATTTTGCTCCTTTCCCTGCGGGGGAATGACAGCCTGAATGAGTGTTTTTCCTGAATGTCAGTTAACTGCCGCTAAAGTCATCTTTAATGAATTTATCCGGAATCGGATGGCTGAAGCTCTGTTGCATCCGCAATTGCGTCGCCTTGGCTGCTTCCGGGGTCAGACTATCGGTCTCAGATGTCGCCATCTGACCGCGCGTCTGGATATTCAGCCAAAGCTGAGTCATGTTTTTACCTTGATGCCGGACAACAGGTTTCAACTGAGCCGTTGCTTTTTCCGGATATTCACTGATCTGACTTTGTGTCTTTTCTGTAAGGTCTTCATTCACCTTTTTCGGCGGGAAAGTTGCTGCATGCCCTGCGGCACTGCTCAGCAAGATGACACTCAGAAAAGCAATCGCAGCTGTGTTTGTCCCTTTCATCCCAGTACTCCTGTCTGTTGACTGTCCGGTTAAGATGGATCCAACTGTAACGGGTGGAAAACGGCGATGGCATCCATCATTTCTTTTTGCTCTGCTTCCCCCCATGCGAAACGGGAAGCCAGTGAGGCGGCAGCCTGTTTCTGGTTATTTTTCAGTAAAATAAACCATAAGTTTTTAGCCGCATTCGGATGATTCGGATTCAGCTCAAGGGCTGTCATCAGCTCATCTCTGGCTTTCTGATCCTGGCCGGTGACCAGCAGCAGAAATCCCAGATCATTGCGCACATCCGCCTCCACAGGGGCGGCCTTAGCTGCTTTTTCCATCCAGTCCATTGCTGCATTCATCTGCCCCTGATAGGAAGCAATCAAGCCCAGACCGTGATAAGCCTCTCCGGCAAGACAAGTGTCCGCCAAATTCCGGTATAGCCGGGCAGCTTCATCCCATTTGCCGAGTTTCCGGTAACTGTTGGCCCGCATAATCCGGACACTCAAGCCATCTTCCTTCAGCTCATCAAGCGCAGCCAGCGCCAGGTAATACTGCCCCTGCGCCATCTGCTGCTTCACCATCGCCAGCTTCATACCGTCTTTCGCAACCAGAGTTTCACCACAGGCACCGGACTGCACATCTTTGTTGGCCGTTTCATGTGCGCTCTCATCCTGCGGCGATACACTGCAACCAGTAAGCACCACCGCCAGCAAACCACTCACCCAAAAAGATCGTTCCTGTTTTCCGTTTTTCATGCATCCATCCCTGTTCATTTCCTGCTATCCACTTCCAGATCTGTTGTCCTGGCTGCTGTTAACTGCTGAGTGAGTTGAGCAGCGCCATAAACCCGGGACCGGCCAGCACAACAAACAAGGCCGGAAACAGAAATATCATCATCACCACAGACATCTTGCCCGACAGTTTGGTGACTTTTTCCTGTAACTGAGTTCGCCGTCTGTCTTGCAACAGCACCGACAACTGATTGAGTGATGCAGACATATTGCCACCGGTTTCAGAGACCTGAGCCAGCATCGTGAGTAAATCCTGCATCCCGGCAGACTCGTTCACTCTGGCGATCTGACTGAAAACGGAAGCCCGCTCCTGACCCGCTTCAATTTTGCTCAACGCCAGCCTGAGCTCTTTGTTCAGTTCCGGAGTCAGATCGGACAGTTCACGGGTTAACGTGCGTAACAGACTTTCCAGCGACAGACCCACATCCCACAGAATTTTCATTACCTGCAGGCCAATGATGAGTTCTTCATCAATGATACGGGTCCGTCTGGCTGCCTTTTTCTTCAGCCACTGAATCGCGAAATAAGCAGTCCCCATCGCGCTGACCAGCATCAGACTGATTTTATGATTCAGCGTTGCTTCCGCCTGAATCAGCTGACTGGCAAAGACCAGCTGGATGGCACACCACACCGCCGCCAGACGAAACACACAGAGCGTTTGCTCACGGTTCGTGATGTAACCGGCTTTACGCATCATCTCCAGAATTTCATTGAAGTAAGAAGAGGCATTGCTGCGTTTTGTTTTTCCCCACAACCACTGCCCGCGCCGGATGACCCGCTCCCCGGCTCGCGGCCTGCCCAGCGATTTCGCCAGATTCTCTTCCACATGACGCGCTTTTTGCAGTTTCAGAGACCAGTAAATCAGCCCTGCCCCGCTCACAGTGCACAACAGGCTCGCAATAATCAGATAAGCTGTGATTGTCATGGTGTTTCTCCTGCATATTCCTTCAACACCCATTCCTCATCTCGCGCAGGAATTACGCCAGAAGAAGATCATCTCCAAACAGACGGCGGCCACCGGACAAAAGATGCCCCCATATCTACAGTGACCGGATCATCCGCCAAAGTACCAGGCCGCCGAATAACTGCGCCCCAAGCCCTGCAATCAACGCCTGACGGCCCGTTTCATCGGCCCACATCGACAACAGCTGCTGCGGATTCGTCACCAGCATATAAATCGCCATCGCCGTGGGTGCCAGCCCCATAATCCAGGCCGTAATCCGGGTTTCCCCCGTCATTGATTTCAGCTCCCGCTGACTACGTTCCTGCTGATGCAGTAACTCGACAAGATTTGTGAGTGCTGCGGTCACACTGCCGCCGAACTGATGATTGACCTTGAACACAGAAGCGAGCAGCGCGAACTCTTTCACGCCGGTAATCCTTGCCTCTTTGTGAAAAGAATCGTACAGCTCCGTTCCCAGAGACATCCGCTGAACCGCGCGCTCCGCCACAGCGTGTAACGGGTCATTCATGGCCTGCAATACATGTTCAACCGCTTTATTGAGCGACATCCCCACATGAACCCGCCGGTTGATATGGTCGATAAAGCCTGGCAGCTGCTGGAGAATCTTCCGCCGTGTATTACTTTTTTTGATTTGTCCCAGCAACAGAATCAGACCCACCGAGCTGGCCAGTCCCATGCCCAGCCCGCTCACGCCTGTCATCCGCGCCAGTAAAAAAGGGCCAAATAAAATACAAGCGGCGTAAAACATCAGGCTGACCGGAGACGTACTCAGGCCCAGTCGCTGCCAGCCTTCCAGCATACGATCCCGGCTCCGTGCCTTTGGCTCACGCGGATCAACCAGATTCACTGGCTTCACGCCAGGGTTACTTTGGCGGGTAGCAATGATCATGAGCCCACAGCTGATCAGCAACAGCAGCATCGCAATCACGATCAGGCTGTTCATCTGTCTTCTCCCAGTTTCTTGCGCAGATGCACCGACATGGCATCAACTGTCATGAAATCATCCGTCTGCGGGTGATATCGATACAGCTCCTGAATCCGGATTTTTTCATCGGCAACATCCTGGACTTCAACAATGTGAGTGATGACCCGCTTCCCGTTTGGCAACCGGGAAACCTGAACAATCATGTCGATTGCCGTTGCAATAATCTGTTTGATTAAAGACTCCGTCGACGTAAAACCAGCCAGGGTCACCATCATTTCCAGCCGCACCAGAGCGTCGCGGGGGGAGTTGGCATGCAGAGTACTCATTGACCCCTGATGGCCGGTGTTCATGGCCTGAAGCACATCCAGCACTTCAGCCCCGCGGCTTTCCCCCAGAATGATCCGGTCCGGCCGCATCCTCAGCGCATTTTTGAGCAAGTCCCGCGCCGTTACTTCGCCTTTGCCCTCAGAATTTGGCGGGCGGGTTTCCAGCCGGACCACGTGTCCGTTGCGCAGCTGCAGTTCTGCCGCATCTTCAATCGTGACCACACGCTCGCCGCTGTTGATGTAATGGCTGAGAATATTCAGTAAGGTGGTTTTCCCCGAACCGGTTGAACCACTGATCAGGATATTAAAACGGGACTGGGCACATTTTTTCAGCAGCTGATGCATGGCAAGGCTCATCGCGCCGTTCTGGATCAAAGCGTCTGCGGTGAGGCCTTCTTTCTTGAATTTCCGGACCGACAGACATGGCCCGTCAATGGATAAAGGCGGGATCACCGCGTTGATCCGGCTGCCGTCCGGCAAGCGGGCGTCGACCATGGGATTCGACTCATCGATCCGGCGGCCAATAGGGGCGATCATGCGGCGAATCACCCGTAACACATGTTGATCATTCATAAACCGCAGAGGCACGCGGCTTAACTGACCACTGCGTTCAACATAAATCTGTTTCGGACCGTTGATGAGGATATCGTCGATTTGCGGGTCATCCAGCAAATTCTGCAACGGGCCAAATCCGACAATTTCATCCAGAAGCTCTGCCACCAGCGCCTGCATATTCTGACGCTGATTGAGTTCTTTATGCAGCTGAAAGTACTGGCGTACATAGTCATGAACATGGGGCTGCATTTCCTGCCGCTCCATTTCAAACATCAGCCCGTCTTCTTCCAGTTGCTCAATGATGTAGCGGTGTAATTCCGCTTTCAGCGCCAGTGATGATTCCTCATGCTGAATCATCACTTCCCGGCTTGGCCACAACATGTCATTTCCCATACTCACTCCTTCATTCGAGGGGATACAAACGGGCTACCAGCCAAATGAAAACTGCCAGCGGGATTTCTCCGTCGACAGCCAGAGCAACTTTTCCACGGCCTTGACGTACAGCTTGAACTCCCCGCTGGGGGGAAGCAGGGTGTTGGCATTAATATCCGTGATGATCGTCCGGGAACAAGGCAGTTCCCCCCGAACCGGGAACGGCAACTGCTTCTCGATCATCTCCCGATCCGGCATCACTTCCGTGGAAAACGGCGACAACACCAGATTCACACTCCCCGGCCGGATCCCCTGCTGGTAAAGCGCTTCTGCCAGTTCGCAGCTGCTTTTCAGGCTGACATTTTTCTGATCAGCAAGCAGCCAGTGCTGGTTGCAGCGGCTGAGCATGAAAAACAGCAAAGGACTGGGCGGCATACCGGTCAGATTGATCACGATATTGCAGTAGTGGTCTTCAAGCATCTCCATGACTTCAACCAAAGCTTCCATGGTCACGGCGCCGTAGTGATCGGAAGAAGGCATACCGATGACATGAATGCCGGGGGCAATATCCAGCGCCTGTTCTGCCAGCCATTCCGGGTTGAGATAGTCTCTCTTTTCCAGCAGCGCCAAAAAATCCAGCTCACAACTGCTTCCCAGATACTCGGGCACATCGCTGTAAGGCCGTCCCAAATCCAGCAGCAGAACATCCTGCTTATTCCGGTGCTGTAGCTGCCAGGCGGCGGCTATTGACAATAATGCGCCATCGCAATCATTTCGCGGCGACAGCAGCGCCAGACGAGATTCCGCATTCACGGATTCCATCTGTATCAGACGGTTAATCGCGTCGGTCAGCCCTTCGAGTTCACACCAGTGCAAATGCTCACGAATGGTCTGACTTTGCTGAATGCCGTGCCAGTGCGCTTCCGGTGTCAGATCCACCAGAATGACATGCCGGGGTGCAAAATGGTCCATCAAACTGTCAATGTCCGGCATCGGCCAGTCAGAAGCCACCAGAATCAGAATACGGGTCTGCTGCCACGCCAGATTGGAATTCAGATGCTCAGGGGTTTCGATCCAGGTGAGTGTACTTCCCTCCGGGATTGCTTCAGTCACATCCAGCTTCGCCTGATGATCTGCTGTATAAGCCATTAACTGCATCTTAACCCTCCCCGGCAAAGCCCATCTTCACAGGAAGATCTTTGGGTTCTGCATCCAGAAAAATCAGTTCAAAAAAGTTAGGGCGGAACTGGCGGTACATCTCGCCAGGCAGCGGCGGCAGGGGTGCGTTACTGGCGAAAGGCTTCACCAGATGCGGCGTGACCACCATCATGAGTTCTTTATCATTTTCATCGAGCCGGGTTGAACGGAAGAATGCCCCCAGAATCGGAATATCCCCCAATCCCGGAAACCGATTGGCATTCTTGACCGTATTTCTGCTGACTAATCCACTGATGACAAAACTTTCACCGTTCCCCAGCTGCACCGTGGTATCCGTTCGTCTCACCGTCAGACCCGGCACCACCACACCGGCGGCCTGCACACCTTGTGAGTAATTCAGTTCACTGACTTCAGGCGCCACTTTCAGCATAATGCGGTCACCCGACATGACCGTTGGCGTGAGATTCAGCCTGACCCCGAATTCCTTAAACTCAATGGTGACATCATCATCTTTGGTGCTTTTCGGATAAGGAAACTCACCTCCCGCCAGAAAAGTTGCGGTGTGCCCGGACATGGTCACCAGACTGGGTTCAGCCAGCGTATAAGCGAATCCGTTGCTGTCCAGCGCACTCACGGTTCCCAGAAAATGATCCGCAACATTACCGATTACCAGATTGAACGAATCCCCGCTGGACAGAAAACTGCCGCGAAACCCGTTGAAATTGGCGCTGGAGATTGCACTGGCATTCCCGATGCCCCAAAACGTACCGCCGGATCCCTGCTTACCGAAGAAGAACCCCGCTTCTTTGAGCGCACTTTTACTGACTTCGACCACTTTAATGTCAGTCTGAACCTGAACATTCGAGGTCGCGACTCCGCCCGGATTCACCGCAATCCGATGGCGGACCGGCTGATCCGACCCGCGTTCCCAGATCAGCAGTGACGTGGTGCCCGTTTTTTTTCCGGTGACCAGCAGCTCGGTCGTACTGAGCACCTTCACACCCGCAACAGCAGGCTCACCAATGGCCGCCCGCTGAATACGCTTACCCGCCTGCACGGTAACCTGCTGACCGACATCCATCTGAAAATCCCGGGCCTGGCCCGCTGAAACCACACACAAAGCAGCCAAAAAACAAATTCCTTTTGTAAAGCGCAGCATTCACTTTCTCCCTGTCAGTGACTGGTGCGAACCAGCGTTCGGTTTTCTCCCTGATAGATTTCTACCCGGGGAGCTGCATAACGGTATTTCACAGGCGCCGGTTTCTTGACTTCCACTTCAGCTTCCCGGTATCCGCCCAATGTTTTCAGCGAAATAACATAGCTGTCATCCGGTTTCCCGGTTTCAACTTCCCGGACTGTCGAATGGCTGGGCGCGGTGAATAGCGCAGTGGGAATCACGGGTGTGATACTGGCTGTTTTCTGAGAAGAGACACTGACTTTGGGTCCCAGCACAGGAACCGGGGAGTGTGCAATCTGGCTTTCAGAAGTTTCTGATGCCACGACAGGGATGGCCTGATCCTGGGTACCGACCACAGCAAGACGCAGCTGACCTGTATTTTCTGCCAGCAGTAACTGCGGTGTATCGCTAGCAGGGACGGCTAGAACGACAGTTCTGGCCTTATCATTCACGGAAGTTTTTTTGTCGGGCTTTTTCCCGTCAAAACTCAGCTCATCTCCGACTGCCAGCACTTCAACGTTGCTGAGGATCCGGCGTGCGGTACTGTTGATTCCGGACTCTTTATTCGCGCGCAGCAAAAAAATCACATCCACCCGGTAACCCGGATGAAGATGGCCGCCAACAGCAGTCAGCTCACTTGCCTGAATGGCAATCGCGCGATACCCCTGCGGCAGAGACTGGGCAACCGGCAGGTGCCCCTGCAATAAAGCTGACTGGAGACGGGCGCCTTGAACAACAGGCAGTTTCAGCTGCCGGCCGAGAAACGGGGTGATCTCACGAATGTCCAGTGCCGTTGCATCCGTCACCGCCGTTGCAACCAGCATGTCCTCGTGCAGGACTGCGTTCTGCGGAACATCCCGGGCAAAAGTCCACACCGTGACCGCAGGTTTGTCGACCTTCGTTACCGAAGCAGCGGTCTGGGTCGAAGAACGACCGCTCAGACTGACGCCATACCATCCAATGAGTAATGCCAGCACTAACAACACGGCGGCAGCAATTTTTAATGTGCGTCCTTGCATGTTTCCCTCACTGTAACTGACTGACATAACTGAATCCGAACTAAAACAACTGATTCCGAACTGAAACAACATTGGCGCCGAAATACAGCTTCCTTTCAGAATTACAGGCTCAGTGTTGCCGTTGATTTCAGCTCATCCGGAACTGGCAGGCCAAAAGACGGTAAGAAAGGATATTTTTTATAGTTATAGGTGATGGTGACTTTACAGCAAACATTTCCCGGCTCGGTTACATCCACATTGAATAATGAAACAGTCGTATCATTTTCAGCCCAGGTCGTATCCAGACTTTGACCAAATAATTGACCTAATCCAGAATCCGCATCGGTATAGCGTTGAACCACTTCTTTCGCAGACTGTTCTATTTGTGACTTCAGGGTTGCAGTATCACAGGACCCGCCGTAGTAGCAGTTTGAGTCGACATAAGAAATACTGCTTCTCAGTGATTCTTCCGCTGCGTAATTAAACATCTGAACCGAAACAAATATCAGGCTGTATTGTGCAATGGCATAAAGAATCATGAGGATTAAAGGTGTCAGCAGAATCGCTTCTAATGCTGCGGCACCTTGTTGATGTTGCTTTGTTTTTCTGGCTCTGTTCTTTACACAATCCATAGCGACACCACCACTCCAACCAATAAACTTGGTACAAAGGGGGCTTCTTTCTGGTCCCGTGCAAACAGCCACCAGAATACAGCGAAGCAGAGAAAACTATAAAGCAGGATGTTCAGCATAACATCAAACGAGCTGATCACGGATAAAGCCAGTAATATTTTCACATCTGCGGCACCGAACAGTCCTTTATAAAAGAAAGGAAAAGTCAGGAAGCACACGAAAAAAAATGAAACTAAGTTCGTTATTCTCCAATCTGCGAGTTGAATATCAACCTTGCTCAGTAAAAAAAACAAAACGCCAAAAATGAATAAAACAACCAAGAAATTATGAACACGATGCTCCTTTAAATCTTGCACTGAGCACAATATAAGTAAAATAACTAATATGCTTTGTAATATCAAACCACATACTCTAACGATAAATTAACCAGAACTACTGACTAGCACTACTCACAGTTGTAGATAATTTAGTACCGGCTTGAGATATTACCCCTGGTAAATCTAGTGCTATTATGGCCCCAGCAACCACCGCAGCAATTAATACATATTCGATTGCAGATGCCCCTTTTTCTTCATGAATCAGCCGATGAATAAAGTTACTGACATGAATCCAACCCAAAGTCATATATTTCATGTGAATTCCCTCTCTTCAATTCACCATTGCGTGGCCGCAATTTTTACGTCTCTCTGTCTCAAATTTTAGAATCTAAAAAAAAATCTGTGAAAAAAATATCTGTTTTGGTAGGACTTTTTTTTCATAAGTCGTGCTTTTTTATCATCCGGGGCACTTAAAACCATCAGATCGTCATCTTTTTGACGATTCATTTGAGTCCAACGGCCCGTTTCGCCTGCAGATCGACCACCAAGTTCAGTCTGTCTGCACTCTGACTGATCTCGTCCAACTGGGGATCATAATGGGCAAACTGGCGCTTTCCTTTACGTTTCGCCTGATACATCGCCGAATCGGCCAGCTTCAGTAAAGTCTGTGCATCTTTCGCGTTAAACGGATAACGGGCAATCCCGATACTGGCCGACACCCGACACTGGTTTTCTCCGAAGTTGAAGGGTTCTGTCAGCGTATGCAGCAGTTTCTCTGCAATGGCCTCCATCCGGTAAGTCAGCTCTTCATCGTGATCTCCCCAGGGGAGAATCAGGGGCGCCCGTCTGTCCGGCTCATCCTCAAAAATCTTCTCTTTGCTGATCTGATTGATTTTGACTGCGTACTCGCCCAGCGGCACCCAAACCACAAACTCATCACCGCCCAGCCGGAAGACTTCGTCTTCAACCCGCAAACAACCCCGCATTCGTTTTGACGCATGAAGCAGCAAGGCATCGCCCACATCGTGCCCCAGCGTGTCGTTGACCTGTTTGAAGCCATCGAGATCGATAAACATCAGGCCAAAAACTTTGTTGCTCATGTCCGGGGCAGAAAAAGCCGCTTTCAGCACCCGGTTCAGAGCACGAGTATTTGGTAAACCCGTCAGTTTATCCTGCAGCGCAGCCTGTTCCATTTTGCGCTGTCGTTCGATCACATCAGAAATATCGCGCTGCGTTCCGATTAAGCGGGATGCATCATTGATGAGTCCCTGTACCACCAGCTCCAGTACTCGGGGCTGACCGTCTATCGGATCGATCATATCAATGAGTAAAGTCTGCTGTTTATTTTTGCCGGCCAGCTGCTTGAGCCGGAAGACTTTCTCATCGTCGCCGTCTTTCAGCCGGATAATCCAGTCTTTCAGCGACAACCGGCTGCCGACACGAATGCCGTAAAGATCATAAAGATAGGGACTCCACTGAAGCGTGTCATTGCTGACATCCCACTCCCAGACGCCAATCCCGGCCACAGACGTCGCCAGACTCATTCTCTGGTTGGCACGCGCAAGCTCACGATGAATACGGGAACGACGGTATCTTTGTTTCCAGACGAGACTGATCACAGACAAGCCCAAAGACGCCAGAACCAGCACGGCCAGGACCAGCCAGATGACAGGGAATGATACGTGAAGTGAGAACACCTCCAGCCATGAATCCTTGAGGCCAGCAAGGCTGCCAACCTGATCAAAGAAGGATTCCAGATTCAACTTCAACAACTTCATGATCGTCGTACACTTCCATTTGTATCTGATGCTATTTCGCAGGGATCCAGACACATCACGCTTAATCGGCTCTTTCCGGCCGCTTTCACTCGATGGGCAATCAGATTTTCCTGCTGGCGGTAAATCTAACCTAGTTCAAGCTGTTGATGATTTCCAAAATAGCGTGATTAGAATTTCATTTATGCCAGATAGGTATCACTTTTCCGGAGGACAGGCAGACCGAGAAAACTTCGTCAATTCAAAAGCTTTTCACGCGTCATCAAACTGACATCTGCCATCAACATCTCTGCAATAAAGCTCACTCACTATACAGTCAACGAAAGCAACTGACTTTCGAACGAAACCCAGAGATACCCGAGTAAGCTTCCATTCACACTGATTAACAGGGAAACAGCATGAATAAGTTAAAGACTGTGCGCGCACTGGTCATGGCCGTTGCAGGTGCCAGTTTTGCCGGCTCAGCATGGGCAACGACCGAAATTACCTGGTGGCATGCCATGGGCGGAGAACTTGGCGAGACCGTGAACCATCTGGCGAAGGAGTACAATGCCTCACAGGATGAATACAAAATCGTACCGGTTTACAAAGGTACTTACGTTGAAACCCTGACTGCAGGGATCGCCGCCTTCCGCGCCGGAGAAGCGCCGAATATCCTGCAGGTCGCAGATGTGGGTGCCGCCACCATCATGAACGCGCCGGGCGTCGCCAAACCCGTCCAGGATATTCTTGTCAGTGCCGGATACGACTTTAACAGCAAGGATTACATCGCCGGGGTACGCAACTTTTACGCCGATAATCAGGGCAAGATGATTGGCATGCCTTTCAACAGCTCGACCCCGGTGCTGTACTACAACAAAGACATTCTGAATAAAGTCGGCGTTCAGCCGCCCAAGACCTATGAAGATCTGGAAAAGGTTGCTGCCAGGCTGAAAGACAAAGGCTATGCCGGTTTCTCTCAGTCGCTGACCCCCTGGATTATGTTTGAAAACTTCAAGTCCCGTCATAACCTGCCGCTGGCCGACAGAAACAACGGCTATGAAGGTCCGGCGACCAAGCTGATGTTCAACACGCCGGACATGCGCATGCATTTCCACAAACTCAAAGAGTGGGAAGACAAAGGCTATTACAAATATTACGGTTCAGACTGGGATGCTAACCAGACCCCGTTTGAGCGCCAGGAAGTGGCCATGTGGATGGGTTCTTCCGGTTCTTTCGGCGGCCTGCGTAACCGCGTGAAGTTCAACCTGGGAACTACCTATCTGCCCTACTGGGATTCCCTCAATCACAATGCCGGCCGTACTTTCATTGGCGGTGCCGCCCTGTTCGCCCTGAACGGACACAGCAAAGCGGAAGAAAAAGGCGTCGCCAGCTTCTTCCATTATCTGACCAAAGCCGACACTCAGGTGTTCTGGCACGAAGCGACAGGCTATGTACCGGTCACTGAAGCCGCTTACGAGCAGGCCAAAGCATCGGGCTATTACAAGAAGCAGCCGGATGCCGAAATCGGCGTGAAACAGCTCAGCCTGCCTGGTGGCGACTGGACCAGAGGCTACCGTTTAGGTTTCTACCCGCAGATTCAGCAAATCATGCACCGCGAGTTCGACAACATTTTCGCGGGCACCAGCACCGTCGAAGACAGTTTCGACAAAGTTGAAAAAGAAAGTCAGGTGCTGCTGAAACGTTTTGCCCGCACCGTGAAATAACGTGCCCTCCCCGCAGCGCGGTGACTGACCGCGCTGTGTACTGATTTCTTCACCTTCATCGAGACGACCGTGGAACGCCGACAACAATTCCATCACTCGGGTGTGCCGTATCTGATGCTGGCTCCCCAGATCATGATCATTACCATCTTCTTTTTCTATCCGGCTGCGCAGGCGGTATATCTGTCGTTCATGCTGGAAGATCCCTGGGGACTGTCCAGTACCTTCATCGGGTTCGAAAACTACCAGATGCTGTTCAGCTCATCGGAATACCTGAAATCCATCGGATTTACGCTGCTGTTTTCATTCACCGTTGCCCTGCTGTCACTGGCCCTGGCACTCTTGCTGGCCGTGAAAGCCAACAACATCCGACGCGGGCAGAGCGGTTACAAAGTGACACTGACCTGGGTTTACGCAGTCGCTCCCGCAGTCGCCGGTATCATGGGTAGTTTTCTGTTTAACCCGCACTTCGGCACCTTTACCGACATGTTCGCAATTTTTGGCTGGGATTTCAGTTACCAGACCAGTGCATTTGATGCCACCTTCGCCTTGATCATTGTTTCGGTCTGGAAGCAGGTATCCGTGAATTTCGTCTACTTTCTGGCGGGCCTGCAGTCAATCTCGCATTCCGTCCGCGAGGCTGCGGAGCTGGACTGCCCGTCCGACCGGCGCCGGTTCTGGACCATTACGTTCCCATTGCTGGCACCCACCGGTTTCTTCCTGCTGGTGATCAATCTGACTTATGCCTTCTTCGACACCTTCGGCATCATCGACACCATGACCTCAGGCGGCCCAGGTGGCAGTACCACCACCATGGTCTACAAAGTCTTTCAGGATGGTTTCATCGGCGCCGACTTAGGCGGCAGCTCAGCCCAGTCCGTCGTCCTGTTGCTGCTGGTGTTAGCACTGACTTACTTCCAGTTCCGTGTCATAGAACGAAAGGTACATTACTGATGCACACGACTCAGACAAGCCGGATTCCGGCAATTCCGACAAAGAAACAACACGAGAATCGTTCGGTTTCCCTGCACCGCAGTCAATGGCTGGATCACCTGATCCTGCTGGCCGGCATGGCGTTCATGCTGGTGCCGGTCTGGCTAATCTTCGCCAGTTCAACCCACGATCCGAACACCATCATCAGTGATGGTCTGCAATGGCTGCCGGGAGACCGCTTTCTCTCTGTCTATCAGGAAGCCTGGCAAAGCAGTATCGGATTCAGCCAGGACGTCAATGCCAGCACCATGATTATGAACTCCATGATCATGGGACTGGGGTTTGCCATCGGTAAAATTATCATCTCCATGCTGGCAGCCTACGCACTGGTTTTTTTCCGGCTGCCTTATGCCAGCCTCTGGTTCGGGCTGATCTTCATCACCCTGTTACTGCCGCTGGAAGTCCGGATTATTCCGTCTTATGAAGTGGTGGCGAACCTTGGCATACTGAACTCCTATACCGGACTGATTCTGCCGCTGATTGCTTCTGCAACCGCAACATTTTTCTTCCGTCAGTTTTTCAAAACAATCCCGGATGAACTGCTGGAAGCCGCCCAGCTCGACAATGCCGGTCCCTGGCGTTTTCTGGTAGACATTCTGCTGCCCCTGTCTAAAACCATGATGGCAGCCATTTTCATCATCATGTTTGTGGTGGGCTGGAACCAGTATCTGTGGCCGATCATGATCACCACGGATGAGGCCTACAACACCATCGTCATGGGGATCAAACAGATCCTGAGCAACATTACCGAGTCCCGCCAGCCGCGTTACGACTACGCCTTCGCCATGGCCATCCTTGCCATGCTGCCCCCGGTACTGGTGGTTGTCATTTTCCAGCGCTGGTTCGTCAAAGGGCTGGTGGAATCCGAGAAATAACCGGCGGGAGACAGTGTCTCCTGCCCTGCCAAATCACGAAAAACATGATCACAAGACATGTTCACAAGATATGAGCACGAGAAAAGCATGCTGAAACTGAATCAATTAATCAAAACTTACGAGAACGGCCATCAGGCAGTCAAAGGGATCAACCTGGATGTGAAGGCCGGTGAGTTTATCGTGCTGGTCGGGCCGTCCGGCTGCGGAAAATCCTCCATTCTGCGTTCCATTGCCGGGCTGGAAGCCATCACCAGCGGCAGTATTGAACTCGACGGTCGCCGGGTCGATCCGATCAAACCGGCCGCACGGGATATCGCGATGGTATTCCAGAACTATGCGCTCTATCCGCACATGACGGTTTACGACAATCTGGCCTACGGCCTGAAAAACCGGGGGGTCGAGAAAAGCCTGATTGACAGCAAAATCCGCCGCGTGGCAAACACGCTGAAAATTGAAGATTACCTCGACCGGAAACCCGCCAAACTGTCCGGCGGCCAGCGCCAGCGGGTGGCGATGGGACGTGCGATAGTTCGTGACCCCAAGCTGTTTCTGTTCGACGAACCGCTGTCGAATCTGGATGCCGCCCTGCGCGCCCATATGCGGCTGGAAATCAAGAAACTGCAGCGCGAACTCGGGGTCACCAGTGTATATGTCACCCATGATCAAGTCGAAGCCATGACCCTGGCGGATCGCATTGTGGTCTTAAATCAAGGCAACATCGAACAGGTGGGTACCCCTTCCGAAATCTACCACCAGCCACAAAGCGAATTTGTCGCCGGTTTTATCGGCAGCCCGGCCATCAACCTGTTACCGGCAACCCTTTCTGGCGGTCAGCTGGTTCTGACCAGCGGTCAGATTTACAGCCTGCCGGCGTATGCCCACCTGCCGGACCAAAGCATCAAAGTCGGGATCCGTCCGGAGCAGCTCAGTCTGGCAACCGATACACACCCGCTTCGGTTAGAGCTGGACGTTCAGGTTGTCGAACCGCTGGGTCCGAATCAGCTGGTCCACGGTCAGTTACTTGGCCAGATGTTCACGGCAGTGACACCGGAACAGCCGCTGGCCTTACATCAGTCGCTGGCAATTTATGTCGATCCGGACAAACTGCATCTGTTCGACAGTCAGGGGCAACGCCTGTTACCTGCAACACCACAAGCAATCGCCAGTTAAGTCAGCGTGTTGGCCAGCCATCAGGCTGGCCCTGGAGTTCAAGTGAAACTATCTTCCCGCCAGCAGGCAATTCTCGACCATCTGCAACAGCATCCGGGGGTGCTTTCCAGCAACACCCTGGTGGATCAATTTCAGGTCTCAGTTCAGACCCTGCGTAAAGATTTCAATGAACTTGATGCGTTAGGGCTGGTTCGTCGGGTCCACGGTGGCATTCTGCTGCCCGGCAGCCAGGATAATCTGTCATTTGCCAATCGTGACACCTTGCATTCCGGTGCCAAACAAGCCATTGCACGGCTGGTGGCCAGCTGCTTACCCGAAGGATGCAGCCTGTTTCTCGGCATTGGTACCACCCCCAAATATGTCGCGCAGGCCCTGCTCGACCATCCGGGCCTCACGCTGGTCACCAACAATATTCAGGCAGCCCTGACACTCAGCCTCAACCCTAACGCCACCATTCACCTGGCCGGAGGCATGCTCAGAGCGAAAGACAAAGATACGGTTGGTGAAGTGACCACTGACTTTTACCGCAGCTTTCAGATTCAGTACGGAATCTTTGGCGTTGGCGGGCTAGGACAACAAGGGGAACTGCTGGACTTCAGTCCGGAGGAAGCCGCGCTCTCCCGCGCCATCATCAGCCAGAGCGAGCAATGCTGGCTGGTTGCCGATACCAGCAAACTGGGTCGCTATGCGCCGGTGATCAGCGGCCAGCTTCATGAAATGGACGCCATGTTCATTGATCAGCCCGATGCGGCCATTGAAGCGCTCTGCAAACAGTATGAGGTTCATCTGTGGACGGCGGCAAACGGATTTACAGTGTAAAAGCAGCCCCTTTTACCGAAAGATACCAGATTCGTTTTATTGGACAGATCCCCCTGAAGGGCGCTTGAACTGCGCATATTCCCGTACGATTCGAGTTTGGATCGGTGCATCCGCCTGAATGTCTTGTAAGCTCATTTTGTATTCCATGCCATCACCACAAAATGCCGTAATGTTCCACCCTTCATATCTGGCCGCAGAGCGGACACTCGGGCATATTTTTCGGGCGACCAGACGCTCTGCGAATGTCTCAATCAGTTGCTGTTCAGCATCATCCATGGCCCTGATATTCTGAGACCTGATTCTTGCTTTCATATCCGGGAAGTCAGAGACAAGCTTCACATCAGATGCGGGGAGCGTATACACCTTGCTGTGGCCAGTACTTTTATCCACATAGATGTAGTCTCCGGCAAACGCGCTGTCTTCTCCGGCCAGATAAACTGCCGAATAAAAAGAAGGGGTGGTTGGCCAGGATACCGTCATCACATGATTGCCTACCTGTTTTGAACTTTGCTTCACTGATTTCTCTTCCCCAATGTACAAATAGGGGCGCTCACGAATCAAATCATAGTTTTTGAATACACGATCGATTTTTTCCAACCGGGCAGAATACTCTGCATCACTTTCCGGTTGGTGCACAATCTGAAAATCATTCTGATCAAGTGGCGTTGCGCTGATCAAGGGCGATTGATTCATCATAAAACGAGATAATTCCAGCTTGTCCCCCAAAAGGCTATCTATCCCATATAAGATGCAAAGACTCCCAATCAAGACCAACAAATTTTGATTGATTTTCACACATACTCTCCCAGACACAGTAAAACTGACATGCGCTCTATTACCCAATGGCATGGCGGCTTTCATGCGAAAAGATTAAATCTGATTCATATCCCCGCAACCATGCATCACTGCCTGCGGAATAAATGTGTCCGACATTACATCTCGCCCGTCCTCAGAAGCATTCATTCGACAAATTTATCTCGGAATAATCAGAAGCTCTGTTGAATGAAGCAAAAAAGCATTCCCAATCATGCTGACAAAGCATATGAATACAGATCCATACTTCTGTTTTTGAATACGAGCCACCCACATCTTTGAAAGGAATCCCGATGACTCATTTTAACCAACCGAAGCATCCGCGTATTCTCCGCTCAATCGTGAGTACCGCCTTCATCATTCTGATATCAACTGCTCAGGCGAACCCTGTTTTTGAGGATACCGTCTTCAGCTCTGAACAGAACCTGACCCAAACCGGAAAAGCCCTGAAGGAAAAAAAAGCCAAGAAACTGACCCTTGATTGCTCCAAAAGGCCCGAAGCCTTGAAACACATCATCGAAAACAAATTCTGGCCGATCGATCAGCTCAATCTCACCATCTCCGGCCAATGTCGTGGGCCATTGAAGATTGCTCAAACTCATCTCAGCATCTCCGGCGATGCCGTTCACGGAGCGTCGATTGTGGTGGATCAGCCGCAAGACACCAGTGCCATCGTGATTCAGTCGGCTGTTGTCACACTACGAAATGTCCATATCAACGTCCCGATTGACGTCCCGGCCTTACTGGTAAAAGCCAATAGTAATGTCGCTTTGGATCAGATCACCACCAATGCCATCAGCTCGACAGACACACCTTTGGAGCAGTTTACCGTCAGTGAAAACAGCACTCTCTATCTGACCAGAATGTCAGGCAGTCATATCCGGGTGTCGAAAAATTCATTTGCTGATTTTCAGCAAGAGAATCAGGATTTAACTTTGAATGTGACGGACACTTCTTCCGCCCAGTCCAGCACGCCAAACCAATTTACAGCGGTACAAGTCTCGGGCAACGGCTATTTTCTGGCGGATCAGGGCACACACATCCAAACCCTGATGATCTGGAGTAAGGCAGCCGTGGATATCAATCAACAAAGTTCAGTCGGACATTTAATGATGGGGGGACAGACGTATTTTGCAGCATTCAAAAATTCCTCAATCACAGGCCCGTATGATCTCTGGGGGAATGTGGTATTTGAATTAGAACACACCACGGCAGAGAACTGGAAAGCAGTGAATCAACCTCACTCAATTATTTCAGGCAACAATGCCACCGTGAATGGCATCCTTTATCCGGGGTGGTCCTGGACCGGGCAGGATGGCAACGAATCAGGTTCCCAGCCGGCTCAATAAGAAGACGTCAACCTGCAACAGTTCCTACTGTTGCAGGTTCACACCACTCACCCCCGTCGCTTTTTCCTGAGCAGTACCGTATTGTCCTCGGCCAGTTCTTTCTCCAGCTGGCGGGTCACAAATTCCGGACTATTGGTGTGACGCGCCAACAGGTGGTACACCACAGGGATGACCAGCAGGGTAAAACAGGTGGCCACCAGAATCCCGCACAAGACCACAATCCCGATCACCAGCCGGGTTTCTGCACCAGCACCAGTTGCGAGAATCAGCGGCACCGAACCGGCCGCTGTCGTGATCGCCGTCATCAGAATCGGGCGAAAACGGATACAGGCGGCGTCTATCACAGCCGCTTCATAAGCGATGCCCTGATCGCGCAGCTGATTGGCAAATTCCACAATCAAAATCCCGTTTTTTGCCGCCAGCCCGACCAGCATGATGATGCCGATTTCGGAGTAAATATTGAGGGTCTGCCCGGTAAAATACAGCCCCAGCAAGGCCCCAAAAGTCGCCAGCGGCACCGTCAGCATAATCACGAAGGGATGGATATAACTTTCAAACTGCGCGGCCAGCACCAGAAAGACCACAGCCAGCGCCAGCGCAAACACAAACAGAATCGAATGGCTGGCAGTCTGAAAATCCTGCGACGGACCTTTGTAGTTCACAACGGCATCCACGGGCAGATACTGTTTCACCAGCCCGTTCAGATAGGTCAACGCTTCGCCCAGTGTGTAATTGTCGGCAAGATTCGCCTCAATCGTGACCGCCCGGATCCGGTTAAACCGGTTCAGGGTCGGGGCATCGGCATATTCAGTCACCGTGACCAGATTGGACAGCGGGATCAATTCGCCATGGTGACGGGAGCGTACATAAAGGTTGCTCAGATCCTGTGGCGTATTCTGCCGCTCAGGCTGACCTTCAATCAGGACATCATATTCCTCACCCCGCCATTCGTACCGGGTCACCACACGGGAGCCGAGCATAGATTCCAGCGTCTGGCCGATTTCTGTCACTGAAACCCCCAGATCCCCGGCCCGCTCGATATTGATGTTTACTCCCAGCAACGGCTTGGTTTCCTTGTAATCATGATCCAGTCCTTCCAGGCCCGGATTCTGCGCCGCTTTTTCCATGATGATGTCCCGCCATTCGGCCAGCTGCGCATACGTACCGCCGCCAATCACAAATTGGACCGGCTTATTGACCCCGCGGCCGAACGGCTGTCGCATCACCGCAAAAGCAGTAACGCCAGCCAGATCATGAAGCCGCTGCTGAATATCCCGAATAATTACAAATGCATTGCGACGTTCCGCCCAGTCTTCCAGCACCACAATCGCGAATCCGTTGGAAAAATCTTCCAAAAGTCCCCAGCCCCGGGGGGCCCTGACCAGCAGCCGCATAATTTCACCGCTGTCCACCAGAGGCATCAGCCGGTGCTCAATTTCATTCATGTAGGGCTGCATGTATTCATAGCTGGCACCCTGCGGTCCGTTGATCAGAATAAACATCGCTCCCCGATCCTCTCGCGGCGCAAATTCACTCGGAATCCGGGTTGCCAGCCACACGCTGCCGGCCAGCATCAGTCCCAGCATGATGAGAGTCAGCGCAGGCCGTTTCAGACCCTGAATCAGGGTGGTGCGGTAAAATACGGTCACGGCCGCCAGCACGGCACTGACCTTTCGGACCAGCCAGGGTTCCCGGTCAACCGGCTGCATGATTTTCGACCCCATCATGGGCGTCAGGGTCAGTGCAACCAGCGAAGACAGCAAAACCGCGGTACTCATGGCTACTGAGAACTCCCGGAACAATTTGCCCAGATCGCCTTCGAGAAAACCGATCGGCAGAAAGACGGAAATCAGTACAACCGTCGTCGCAACGATAGCAAACCCGACCTGCCGGGCCCCGAGAAAGGCGGCCTTCAGCGGTGATTCTCCCAGCTCGATCCGGCGGTGAATGTTCTCCAGCATGACGATGGCATCATCGACCACAATCCCGATTGCCAGAATCAGTGCCAGCAGCGTCAGCAGGTTGATGGTGTAGCCCAGCGCATAGAGGATAATAAAGGTCCCGATCAGCGACACCGGCACGGTCAGCGCCGGAATCAGCATCGCCCGGACGCTGCCCAGAAACAGATAAATCGTGATGATCACCAGCAGCAGCGCAATAAAAAGGGTTTTGTAGACTTCATCAATTGAGGCCTGGATAAACACCGAGGAATCATAAGACTCCTTGATTTCCATCCCTTCCGGTAAGGTCGGATTCAGCTGAGCCACCAGCGCATTCACCGATCGCGCCACAGCCAGGGTATTGGCCGTCGACTGCCGGTTAATCCCCAGTCCAATCATGTCCTGCGTGTTACCGCGGAACATGATTTTCTCTTCCTCTGCAGCCAGTTCAACCCGGGCAACATCCCCCAGCCGGATCAGATAGCCGTCATCCCCGACGCCAATAACCAGCCGGGAAAAATCGTCCGGCGCCAGAAAACTGCGCTGCGTCCGAATCGAAAACTGTCGCTGCGCCGATTCAATCGAACCGGCCGGGAGCTCAACGTTATCGGCTCGGAGCGCATTCTCAACATCCGTCACGGTGAGCTGACGTGATGCCAGTTTCTGCCGGTCGATCCAGATCCGCATGGCATACTCTTTCCCGCCACCGATCCGGACAGCCGCTACGCCATCCAGCACCGAAAAGCGATCGACCAGATACCGGTTCGCGTAATCGGTCAGCTCAAGTGTATCCATCCGGTCGGAAACCAGATTGAGCCACATGATCACTTCCGAATTGCCTTCCGCTTTCTGGACTTCCGGCGGGTCGGCTTCATCAGGCAGGTTATTGAGAATCCCGGAAATCCGGTCGCGGACATCATTGGCCGCAGCATCAATGTCCCGGCCAATACTGAATTCCAGTGTGACATCAGAACGGCCGTCACTGCTGGTGGAACTGATGTTGCGGATCCCTTCAATGCCGGAAACCCGATCTTCCACAATCCGGGTGATCCGGCTTTCGACAATCGCTGCCGAAGCGCCCCGGTAATTGGTCGAGATCGTCACTATCGGCGGATCAATATCCGGATATTCACGCAGCGGCAACCGGTCGTACGCAACCAGACCAAAGGTGATCAGCAGTAAACTGATCACCGAACCAAAAACAGGACGCCGGACAGCCAGATCAGTCAGGAACATCAGCCCGCTCCCCGGTAAGTAAAATGCTCCTCAGACTGGGGGGTCACCTTCTGTCCCGGACGCACTTTCTCCATCCCCCGGGTAATCACCCGTTCACCTTCAGAGACTCCACTGAGGATCTCCACCGCACCACGACTGCGGATGCCCAGCTGAACCAGCCGCTGTTCCACCACGTTTTCGCCGTTCACAACCATCAGGAAATGATCGGCCTGACGCGGCACAATCGCTTCTTCCGGGACGACCAGCCCGTCGCGGGCTTCCACGGTCAGTGCCAGCGTCATCAGCATCCCGGGACGGAGCAATAATTGCGGATTATCCACTCTCGCCCGGATTTCAACAGCGCGGGTCTGCGGATCGACCCGGCTGTTAATCCCCGTCACCTTGCCGGAAAAGACCTGATCAGGAAACGCAGCGACCTGACCGTTAACCTGTGCACCGGGGCGGATCTGCCCCAGAAAACGTTCCGGGACCGAAAAGTCCAGTTTGACCGTATCCAGGGCATCCAGCGTCGTCACCACCATACCAGGTGTCACCAGCGCTCCCTGGCTGATCTGACGAAATCCCAATACGCCGGTAAAAGGCGCCACAATCGTGCGGGCATCCAGCTCGGCCTGATTCTGTGCCAGAATGGCTCTTGCGACCTCAATGCCGGTTCTGAGCTTATCCAGCTCCGAGCGGGCCATGGTATTTTGCCTTACCAGTCCCTCGATCCGGTGATACTCCCGTTGCTGCTCATTCAGATTGGCCTGCGCAGCCCGGACTTTGGCCTGCTGCTCACCGGAAGTCAGCGTCACCAGCAGAGCCCCGGCTTTCACCTGCTCACCATCTTCAAAATGGACCTGCTCAACTTTTTCAGTGACTTTCGCCGTGATTTGAACAGACTCCCGGGATTTCACAGTTCCCAGCGCTTCGACCTGGCGGGCGACATTTTGTCGCACAACCGGCTTTACCACGACATTGGGCGCGGGCCGCGACGACCTGATCTGGGTCTGTGCATTGCGTTGGTATTCGGTGTACCCGATTCCCAACACCAGCGCCAGCAAGAAAAGCATGCCAACGGCCAGGGTGACTTTCATCCATGTGCTCCTGTAAACCGAGCCAGAAGTGAAGAAAATAGGAACTTACGCCAATCTCAGTAAGTATAGCCAGCCGCTATTTATTGACGTCACGTCAATTGAGAACGGCCCACGGCTGTGCGATGGACAAGAAAATGAAAAACGCCAATCCGACGAGTTTACAGTGTAAACCGCACCGGCATCTTGAATTCGTCGGGCGACAGAGCGAAGAAAAACGGTGTTTCAGAAACAGGCTTCAATGAACAGCAACGGAAAGATGATCAAGGGGAAAAAGAGTGAATGGCTGATACAGGCTGGCGAAGAACTGGCAGTATCCAAAAGAGCGCAGGATGACACCTTCAGGGCACAGCAAAAAACAGGCAAAAAAAAGCGAGCCGGGACGGGCTCGCAACAAACTCACATATTGCATTTTCGAGAGACTCACAAGATAACTGACCCGCCATCCTTGCCAGGTGTTACCTTTCTCATCGAAAGGGACAAAGGTTATATCGAGGTTTATTTTGGCTTTTTTTCTGTTCCGAATGTCATCGCAATGTCAAAACTCTTTGATTTGACGGAAAATCTTTGATGTTTCTTCCTATCTGCCGTTCGCAATATCATCCAGTGCCGTCAGGACCTGATCATTGATGTGCCCCTCATGCACCAACTTGCACACTTTGCGCCGCACAGCCAACCCTGAAATCAGTCGTTCAATCGACAGATGGCGCTCATCATGTTGATTGTTAAACAACTCGACCATTTTACTCAGCGTCTCATAAGCCACGACTTCGCTGCCCACACGCAACCAGTCCAGCTTATCCAGATAGCCCTGACATTCTTCCGTGATCACGCTGGCCGCATGTCCAGACATGGCAGAAAGCGCCGTGATACTGCGTTGCAGGGCCTCCTGAGAGGTATATTTTGACAGGACAATGGTCAGCTCATCGGCATTAATCTCAACCAGATGCTTTCTGAGCTTCACACGACGCCCCAAACGGCCCTTCGGGCGCCCTTCCTTGCGTTGTATCGGCTCGAACTCACCGTCAATGATAGAAGACAGCTGTTCGAGCTCCTGACGCGGCAGGATTTCGTTTCGCAGCGGGTTGGGCATCGTGGGTGCCAGCGAGCGTTTGCCTTCGTTGTGCATCTTCGCACGAGAGAAACGAATGACCTCTTCGGCATCACACTTGATCTCAATCTGATAGTCCTGATAACGGGATGCTTTCCCTTCTGCCGGACTGATGGTCAGGTGATAGCCCCACAGGTTCACCGCAAACAACGACTCAGTCACCTTCCCTTCCGCGAGCTTTTTCAGTTCACGGATCAAATCAGTCGAAAAACGACGCCATTCGATGTTACGGGCCAGCTTCTGATTCAGTTCACTCAGGAGCATGCTGTCGTGCCCGCGCCGGGTCATCCGGCTCCGGAAGAAGGTATACAGCTGGAAGATCAACGTATGCTGACGGAGGATCTCCGGCGGGAACAGGAAGAAATAATCGCGTGTCAGCAGTTCTTCAAAAAACGAGGGTTCCCACACCAGAATATACAGATTCGGCTTGATCCGGATTTCACCGTCTTCGCCTTCCTGCGGTGCTTCTTCAGACGCGGTGATGGTACGGGCCAGAAAACGGAAGCGATCACTTTTGAAACCTTCCGGCATATTTTCACTCAGCCAGCGCCCTGTCAGCTCATGCAGCTGAAAGTCCGTAAACTCGATCCGGTCGATACTTTCACGGATTGAATCCCGGGCCGGACCGCTGTCCTTCTTCCCGCGCAGCGCGAGAATATCGGTGATATAGATGGGCGTTTTATTGCTCATGTGCCGCGATTGCAGCTCATATTCCGGCAAATGATGATCATGGTACTGCACGGTCAGAGTGAACAGGGCAAACAGGGTCATCATGTCGTCTACCGTCATGATCGCCTTCGAGGATCGTGTCTCAATGATCGCCCGGGTGCCGGAAATCGCAACCATCGATTTCTGATAGCTTTTCTTGGTTCGCGGCGGCGCCAGTGCCTGATCAATGATCCCGGCCCAGCTGGTCGGAGATACAACAATTTGATCGGCTTCATCCGGCATCATGGGTGGGGTTCCCAGTCCATGCTCATTCAGCAGTCGTTTATTCACGACATTCTGTGCCAGGGCCTTTGAGCGCTTCTGCTTTTCTTTTTCCTTGCTCTGATCTGACTGTAAACCGGCAGTGCCCAGCTGAGAGATCAGCAACGCCGGATTGATGAAGTGGTGCAGCATGGTTTTTCCGGCCAGCCCTTCCTCAAACCGCACAGGCTGCTGAATAAACAGTCCAATACTGACGGCAGCCCGCAGACGTTGCTGTATCGCGGCACGGGTTAACTGACCTTCTGTCGCTTCAACCAGTTCCGTTGTCGACACCATGCCGTCCTGGCTTGAAAGGCCTCGCAGGGAAATCAGATTCAGCAATTCAATGATGCTTTTAGTCACACCTTTAAAATGCTGATATTGGGGCAGCCAGTCGATCAAAGCCTGAGGAATTGAAAATAAATGCCCGTCCTTGTGGGATCGAGGTGCGGAGATCAGGATCTTTTCGTCGTATTTCTCATCACGTGTCGCGGAGGACTTCATCTGTCAAAGGCCGTAAATTGATCATCTTTCCGGAAAGAATAATAAAAAAATACTAAGAATGAAAGCTTTTTTTACTGTGGCTTTTTAATCATGATCTTTTTGATTTGAATGATCTATCTGATGAACTGATCTTATGATCCGGGCAAAAAAGTCAAGCTAAGCTCATGATAATTAAAAGCTAAATTTATCAGCGCACTGGAAGTATGATCAATGATGTTTCGGATCGGTGATCAACATCGTTCGGCAAGCATGATCATATTGTCTCCGGATTCATGATCAACAATGATTTGAAAGCATGATCATTATTGTGACAGAAACATGATCAATGAATTTTTACAGGTTATCCACAGAGTTGTTCATGGCGTTTTGATTTTCCCTGTACGGTTCAGGCTGAAAAAGCATCAGGATGGGGAAATGGATGTGTTTTTACAGTCAGAACGATGATCAAGTGAGTGCTATTTTGACTCTCTGGCGACCGTTTCATTGTATCCGCCGCTCCCGCTGATGTTTTTTTCGTCATTTTCAAAATGACACTTCCCGTAATTGCAGCGAGGTTTTATATGTGTCCGGTAAAGGAAAGATGATCAAGACAGGAACCGTGTCATTTCAATTGCCACCTATAGAGCCAAGGAGCCTGGATTTCTTCTCTTTCAGTCTGTTTTCTTTACTCTGGATTCAAGTACATCAAGCACTGACCGTAATTTAGTGGCTGATAAGGATGCTTCCGGTGGGATCCGAAACCAGATGAATGACAGGATCAAACCTTGATCATTGATCCGATCTTGTCTTTGTCATTTCAGCTGTTTTTTCGTTGAAGTCCTGTACAAATATTCCCTTGATCATCGTTTCGTTTTCCCTCGATCTGTTCCGAAGCATGATCAAGGTAAATACCGAATGGATGTTGGAGGGGACCGGATTGGGGTCTGCAGACGATTGCTAGGGCAGCTTCCGTACGGACGTTGCTGTCTTTCAGGTTGAAATCGGCAGCGAATTTAAGTTGAAACGACAATGCTCGTACTTTAGCCGTGATTGATCAGGCTTCCAGAGAATCAGACTTAAAATTGCTTTACATTGTAAATTTGTGACACTGTGACATTTTAAATCTCAGGCTGTTGAGTCATCTGGCTTCACATAAAGTTTAGGCTTATTTTGTATCGTTTTTGTCGAAAAATACGCCTTTTATCAAGTTTGACATAAATTTGACTTGAGGTGTTTGTCACAGTTATACGTTCAGCTTTTTGTTGTTTTTGTATATTTATGTTGTACAATTTTGCCAAACACACTGTAGGGTGAAAGAACAACATGAATCGGTTAGAAACAATTGAAAACTTGCTCAATATTGCAGAGCAGACCAAACAGGTCCAGGCGGACCGAATTGAGATTGTGTTGGAAGAACGCAGGGATGATCATTTCCCATCGATGTCGAAAGCTTTGATGGAAACCCGTTCCGGTCTGACCCGTCGTAAACTGGATGAAGCGATTGCCCGGATGGAAGAAGCCGGTCATCAGTTCACGAAAAATAATGCCAATCATTACTCGATCACCCTGAGTGAAGCGCACATGCTGATGGATGCCGCTGAGCGTCCGGCTTTCCATGAACGGCAAAATGGCAAACGTAAGCCCTGGGTTGTGAACGTGCAAAACCAGAAAGGCGGAACCGGTAAATCGATGACCGCAGTTCACCTGGCGGCCTGTTTGGCGCTAGATCTGGAAAAGCGTTACCGTATCTGCCTGATTGACCTGGATCCCCAAGGTTCTCTCCGTTTATTTCTGAACCCGCAAATCAGCATCGGTGATCAGGAAAATATTTACTCGGCAGTGGATGTGATGCTGGGGAATATTCCGGAAGAGCTGGCAACGGATAAAACCTTTCTGATGAATAACGTGGTGATGCCGACTCAGTATCCGAATCTGAAAACGATTGCCGCTTTTCCTGAAGATGCAATGTTCAATGCTGATGCGTGGCAGGATCTGGCGGTAAATCAGAATCTGGATATTGTCCGCCTGCTGAAAGAGCGTGTGATTGATCAGATCGAGGATGAATTCGACATCATTATGATTGATACCGGCCCGCACATCGATCCTTTGGTCTGGAACGCGATGTATGCATCCAATGCTTTGCTGATCCCTTGTGCGGCGAAGCGTCTGGACTGGGCATCTACGGTGAATTTCTTCCAGCATCTGCCTACGGTGTACGAAATGTTCCCGGAAGACTGGCACGGACTGGAGTTTATTCGCCTGGTCCCGACCATGTTTGAAGATGACAATAAAAAACAGGTTTCTGTTCTGACTGAAATGAACTATCTGCTTCAGGAGCAGGTGATGATGGCCACTGTGCCTCGCAGCCGTGCTTTTGAGACTTGCGCGGATACTTACAGTACCGTCTTCGATCTGACAACGTCAGATTTTGAAGGGGGTAAGAAAACCTTATCAACTGCCCAGGACGCGGTTCAGCGGGTTGGCCTTGAGCTGGAACGTGTCATGCACAGTCACTGGGCGAATTTGAACCAGGAGAAATAACAGGTGGCAATAAAAACGAATGATCTGAATGCCCGTCTGTTCGGTAAAGCCGATAAACGGCGCGCGACGACTGTTGCCGAAGTACAAAGTGCGGTCAAAGATAAAGCGGCTGTGATTGAGCTTGCCGTTGCGGGTGAAACGACGGTTGCTTTTGAGCTGGTCAAAGTCATTGCGGATGAAATTGGCACAAAAACTCAGGTATTTGCTCAGAATGCCCGTGAGCAGGCATTTCTCAATGAACATGCGTTGGCCGATATTCTGACGACCCTGAAAGATCGTGGCCAGCAGTATCCGGCGGTCGGACGCTGGATGGATGACGGCCGGATCGAAGTTCTGGATGGCAGCCGTCGCCGCATGGCGTGTTTGCTGGCGAAACAGGATTTTCTGATTTACGTTGCCAAGGGAATCAATAGCCACCACGCGAAATTCCTGTCTGATGTTGCAAACGCGCACAAGCCTTTGTCTCTGTATGAGCGGGGAAAAGAAATGCAGGCGCTGCTGGCTGGCGGTAAAGTGGCTGATCAGAAAGCCTTGGCCCGGTACTGTCAGTGCAGTGAAGCGCTGGTGAGTGGTGCGCTGAAAGCAGCCAGTCTGCCGATGGAACTCTTGATGGCTTATCCTAGTGTCGGGGAGCTTGGCCGCCCGACGATTGTCAAGCTGCACAAGCTCTATTCCTCGATGGATGATGAACAGCAGAAATCCTTTGTTGCCGCACTGTCTCAGCAGGAGCAGCCGGTATGGCAAAGCGTCGATGCCCAGGGAATTACCCGGATCACTCGCGAAGTGACCAGCCATATCGAGCAGTTGAGTGAGCAGGTACGTCCGAAAGCGCCGGTCGACAGTAAGCCTC
The DNA here is from genome assembly GCF_023151555.2 of Photobacterium sp. CCB-ST2H9. Taxonomy (NCBI): domain Bacteria; kingdom Pseudomonadati; phylum Pseudomonadota; class Gammaproteobacteria; order Vibrionales; family Vibrionaceae; genus Photobacterium; species Photobacterium sp. CCB-ST2H9. The sequence continues at coordinate 1,286,492 of NZ_CP100426.1, read as the reverse complement.
AGGCAGTTGAGCTGGTTCGGGGCCAGGCGACTTATGTCCGTGATGGCGACAAACTTCAGCTGAAATTGAGTCAGCTTTCCGACCAGCAGGCAGATGAGATTCTTGCCTATCTGGCCGATTATCTGAAATAACATTTCAGGTGAATCATCTCAGCCACGTCAGACGACGTGGCTTTTTTTATTCCTCTTGATAGTATACAGGCCTGTTTCCCCATCTGTTTTCTGTGACTTCAGAGGCCTGTATGTCTGAACTGTCCCATTTTTTTTCTGCGCTTGCCCATCGTGCGCAAGCGAGCCGGCACCGAGATTTCGTATGTATTGAGAGTGATCAATCATGGGGAATTGAGGCCGCTCAATCGGCATTGCCTCTGTATTCCTCTTGCTTATGGCTCGGCGAACATGCGCCCGATGGCGTCCATGCACTTTTGCCCGGTCAGGCAAAATCCTGGCTGGGTCAGGATTGTGACTGCCTGGTCGTCGATTCGCATTGCGGATTCGATGTTGAAGCCCTCGCGGCGCTTGCGGGAACCATTCGCGGAGGCGGTCTGATGATTCTGCTGTTGCCGCGAGTACGCGCTGAGATCTGGCAAACGCCTTTTATGCAGCGCTTCCTGACCCGGTTACAAGCCCCTGAGGTGATGTTCCTGACCCGGCAAAGTGACGGACAAATCATGATTCCTGCATTGCCAAATGATGCGATTGTCCCGGTGACGCAACCTGTGCGTCCTTACGGATGTCTCAGTGAGGAGCAGGTTACGGCTGTTGAGGCTGTGCGTCGAGTGGTGACCGGTCATCGCAGACGCCCTTTGGTGATCACTGCAGACCGGGGACGGGGAAAGTCTTCTGCCCTTGGTATTGCCGCTGCCACACTGATGCAGGAGAAAGCAAGGCAGATTGTGGTGACCGCGCCGCGCCAGCGACATTGCCAGACCTTGTTTCATCATGCCGCACGAGTTTTAGGAGCTTCCGGTTTTCCCGGCTATCAGCTGGCCAGCGAACACAGCACACTCAGTTTCTGGGCGCCAGATCGTTTACTGGAAGCGCTGCCGGAGATGGATTTGCTGATTGTTGATGAAGCGGCAGCAATACCGGCGCCTTTGCTTCAGAAGATGTTGGCGTCTTACTCCCGAGTGGTGTTTGCCTCCACCGTCCATGGCTATGAAGGCACCGGACGTGGTTTCGCCATTAAGTTCAAAGCCGCTTTGGATGTGATGACGCCGAACTGGCGTGCACTGTCGATGAATCACCCCATTCGCTGGGCTGAGAATGATCCCTTAGAACAATGGCTTTTTCAGACCCTGTTGCTGGATGCCGAACCATCCGCCGTTGCTCTGCCTTTGCAAAGCGAGACACTTGAATATCGTCAGGTCTCACCGCAGTGGTTACTGGCACGGCCGGACAGGTTATCCAGTTTATTCGGGCTGTTGATTCACGCGCATTATCAGACGTCTCCGGCGGATCTCAGACAACTGTTAGATGATGAAGCGGTGTTTGTTTTTGTGGCCTTACAGCAGGACACGATTTGTGGTTGTGCCCTGGTTTCCCGGGAAGGCGGTTTTTCAGCGGAGCTGGCTGAAGCCGTTTGTCAGGGAAAGCGGCGTCCCAAAGGACATTTACTCGCTCAGTCAGTTGCGGCCCATCTTGGGCTGGCCGAGGCTGCCAGTCAGCATTGCGGGCGAGTCTTAAGAATTGCGGTTCATGACGATGCCCGTCAACTTGGTGTCGGTTCGGCTTTACTGGCATGTATTTACGATTGGGCGCGGCAACAAAAGCTGGACTATTTAGGGACCAGTTTTGCGGCCAGTGGAGAGCTGTTGCCATTTTGGCAAAAAGCCGGTTATCTGCCTGTTCGTTTGGGCGTTGCGAAAGATGCAGCGAGCGGCTGTCATTCGTTATTGAGTGTTCGCCCGCTTTCTGTGCAAACGACACATTGGTTTGAAACGGCACAAGTTTCGTTTTCCCTGAATTTTATGGCGCAGGCTTGTGAACAGTTTCAGTCGCTTGAAAGTGACGTGTTCATCCCCTTGTATCTCCATGCATTACGATTGTCATCAATCCCTGAACTCCTTGAAACAACAGAGCAGCAGTTACGAAATTTTTCTCAGGGTGGGCTCGGTTACGATTTGATCATTGGCCAACTGTCTCTATGGCTGCAACATCAGATGAAATCGGGTCGGTCGGAGAATAAGCACGGCCTCGAAGTGATGGTGGCGAAAATCATTCAGCGTCAATCCTGGTCATCGGTTCAGCAACAATTTAGCCTCAGTGGTCGTAAACAGGCTGAGCAGTTTCTGCGTGATTTTGTCGCCAAGACCCTCACATTACCCGCCGTTTAAGTGTTATTTACACTGTAAATTGCTCATCGGTCAGATTTACAGTGTAAATTTTCATATTTGATTCTTACCTTCATTCAACGCGTTGAGATTGGACGATTCGTTCCCTTTCTTTTCAGATGCTGCAAGGTAAGCGAATACTTACCCAAGTCAGTGGTCATGCTAAAAAAAGTACAAGGTACTACCACAAGAACAGCAAAACTAGACTAGAGTTATTTTACCTGATCGTAAGATTTGTACTGAAACTGAGCGGAACAGGCAAAACGTCTGGAAGCACAAAATAATAATCAGGAAGCGTTAAGGGGTGGGATATGAGTTTTGTAAAGGTAGAGAGCAAGGCAATGCGAACCTTGATTGAGCCGGGAGTGCGTTCAATTAAACCCAATATGACGTTCAGCCTTGTGTCCGGCGGCTTTGCCGCGCGCTTACTGAAGAAAGCTAACAGCAGTGTGGGCTCATTGTCTTCAAATGAATGTAATAATTTGGGATTGAAAGTCCGGCTGAACAAATTAAGCAAGAATTGCATCTATTTTATCGCGATGGTGCCACTGGATTTATCGGCCTCTTACCAGCTTCAGGTTCAGGGACTGAGACTCTTGGAAGGGTACCTGACTGCAGAATCCTCTGGGGATAATGACGTTCATTTGCCTTGCATTTACCAGTTCCATCCGGATGAATGGCTGACGGATGATGATTTGAACTGGCTGATTGCCGACTAATTGACTCACTGAGACACAAACAGGCGAGCGAGCATGGTTTTTCCTGCTCGCTTCTTTGTTATTCTTTTGAACCTGCTCCACGAAGTGTGACTGTCTTCTATGTCTACTCTGTTGAAACTTCTGTAAGATTTTAAAGCGTATTGAGATTAAGCACAGGTTTGTTTTCTTTGAAACTCATGGAGAGCCTATCACCCGATCTTATATCTCAATTGGGAAGGGTACAGGAGGAATCGATGAGGGAAGAGGAGACCGCCATGCTGGAAACACTGCTTACGTTAGAACCGCAAGGCGTCCATCTGAGCTTAATCATGAGCAAACCAGAAGACGGTGATTCGCAGGAAATTGATGTCGATGCGATTGATGCATTTTTGGCTGCGTCACCATTTCATGATTATTTGCGTCTGGATTCAGCAATTCAAGATGCCATTCAATACTGGAATAGCAAGGTCACCTTCGGCGAATCCGTCTTTGTTGTGGCAGAGCGCAAGGATGTTCAGATTGATATATCTCTTTCTGACGATCACATGTGTGCCTTTGTCGCTCTGACAGGTGCATTTGGCGGCGAAAAATTAACGGCTCAGATTCTGATCGAGGCATTGAAAGCTCAGGCCATTGTCCGTGGCGTGAGTAAAAAGCGGCTTCAGTATTTGTTGCAAAAAAGCTGGGAATTAGCGCCTGGTGAAACTTTCTCTTTGAAGGTTGCAGCTGGACGCCCTGCCGTACAGGGTCAGGATACGCAGTTCGAAGCCTTGGTTCCTGATGCGTCTGAACGCATTCTCGCACCTCAGGACAGTGATCACGGGAAAGTGGATATGCGTGACCTGGGGCAACTGATCACGGTCCAGGCTGGTCAGGCGCTGATGCGCCGCTTGCAGCCTACGAATGGTGAATCCGGATATGATGTGCATGGCCGGGTCGTTCATCCGACGCCAGGAAAAGAGATACCTTTCCAGGTTGGCGTTGGTACCCGTCTTTCCGATGATGACAGCAACGTGCTTGTAGCCGATAAAGACGGTATGCCACGTCACGGGAAGACCGGGATGGCCGTTGATGACATTCTCACCGTCGATAAAGTTGATGTGACAACCGGCCATGTTGATTTCAACGGGGCTGTGCTGGTTTACGGCGATGTCAGTTCTGGTATGAAAATTAAGGCTGCGGGTAATATTACCGTCACAGGTGTTGTGGAACTGGCTGAGCTGGAAGCCGGTGGCGATATTATTGTCGCAGGGGGGGTAATCGGAAGAATGCACGAAGGCAAGCTGGTTTACTGCGGTTTGAAATCGCAGGGAAAAGTGGCGGCCAAATTTGCGCAGTATGCTCAGATTGAATCCGGGGCTGATACAGAATTATACCTTCATCTGGCGCACAGCCTGGTTCATGCGAAGGGAGCTGTCCGGGTCTCGGATGCAGCGCAGCGTCATGGCAGCGTGACTGGTGGTGTGACCATTGCTGATGGCGGTGTTTATGCCCGGGTACTGGGCGCTGAGGCGGGTGTCGAGACTCAAATTCAGTTGATGGGACAGTTCCGGGAGCTGAAAGCTGAAATGGACTCCCTGAAATCGGAAATGAAAGAAGCGGAGGAGCGGATACACCAGTTGGTGGTGCTTCAGATAAAACTTTCAAAACAACCCAGAGACAAACGTTCGCCTGAACTGGTTGAGAAAGTGAATACTGGGAAAGCACATTTTATGTCTAGTCTTGCAGACATGAAAACCCGCCACCAGCTGCTTCGCGAACAGTATGACCTTCAGCTGGCGTCTGCGAGAGTTGAAATAAGTCATATGATTCATGCCGGCGTCCATGTTCGAATCGAAGAGAAAGAATTCATTGTCGAAGAAGACATGACGGCTTGTTTCATCTGTTGGAAAGATCAGATGATTGTTTGTCAGCCACTGAAGTCTCACTGAGTTGGTTTCTGGGGGATTATTTACAGTGTAAATCTGGTGACCGTCAATGGGGGCTGAAGTATTTACACTGTAAATTTTGTCAGAGGATTGCTCTCAGAAAGAGTCTTTAAAATCTTCCTTATCTAATCCGTGCTTTTTCATTTTGTCGTACAGCGTTTTTCTTGCTAATCCCAACTCGGCCTGCACATCCTTCAAGCGGCCGTGATGGCGGCGAAGCGCATCACTCAATAATGTGAATTCAAACTGATGTACTTTCTCAGCCAGAGTGGGCTGAGGACTGTCCATATTCAGAGGCTGTTGTTGATCAAATTGATCCCCTAGCAGCACTAAACGTTCGGCCAGATTTCTTAACTCACGGACGTTGCCGGGCCAGTGATGAGCGAGTAGCTTTTCCTTTTGTGCTGTACTCAGAACCGGGGCTTCAATGTTGTAGCGTGAAGCAACCGTGCGAATAAAGTTTTGAAAGAGCAATTCGATATCTTCTTGACGTGCCCGAAGGGGCGGTAAAACAAGAATGCAGTCCCGAATGATTTGATACAGTTCTTCGGTAAATTGGTTTTGCCCGGTCAGTTGCTTCAGGTCTGACTCACTGCTGGCAATCAGTCTGATCCGGTGAGCTGGTTCGGTTTGCATCGATTGTGTCTGCAAAGCCGTGACCAACAGTTGCTGCGCCGGGAGCGGCAACTGGTCAATGTTTTCCAGATACAAACTACTGCCTGAAGCGGATTGCCATTTCCCGCCCTGACAAGTGAGTTCGTCTTCAAATTGTTGCGCTGTGAGATCCTGACACTTCAAGGTGATCATAGGCCGATGCTGACGCGGGCTGTGATCGTGCAGAAACTGAGCCATCATCCGTTTTCCTGTCCCGGATTCTCCCTGCAGTAATACACTTTGAGTGTGATCTTTCAGCTGGTATAACCGTCGTCTGAGTTGCTTCATCGCGAGGTTGTTGCCCAAGATACGAGGGCCCGGACTGCTTTGAGATTCCAGCTCCCGCTTCAATTCCCTGTTCTCAAGGATCAGTTCCCGCTTGTCGCATGCACGTTTCACGACATCAAGCAGATGCTCGGTGGAAAAGGGTTTTTCCAGAAAATCGTACGCGCCTATTCTCATGGCATCCACAGCCGTAGAGATATCACCATGGCCGGTCAGCATAATTACGGGAAGCTCGTCATCAATACTGAGTGCCTGTTTGAGAAAAGTCATGCCATCCATACCCGGCATATTGATATCGGAGATGATGACGCCCGGAAATTGGTTGTCAAAGGCGCTGAGCGCTTGTCGGGCACTGGCAAACAACTGAACCTGATAATCTTCAAGTTCCAGGGTTTGTCCCAGTGAATCACGGACTGACTTTTCATCATCAATGAAGATGACTGGTGGTTTCATTCTTGTTCCTCTTTGCCCAATGGCAGACTGATTCGGAATTCAGCGCCCCCGCCTTCATGATCATGCACCGTCAGGCTCCCTGAAAATAAATCAAGAATACGCCGGCAGATGGTCAGGCCAAGTCCCAGACCGTCCTGCTTGGTGCTGAAAAACGGGGTAAAAATTCTTTGCTTTTGGGTGTTATCTAATCCGGGGCCATTATCCCAGATTGAAATGATCACACGCTGACGACCGGCCTGAACACTGATACCAATTATCCTGTCATGGACGGCATCTTGCGCCTGAATGGCATTCTGGATCAGGTTAATGATGATCTGTTCAAACTGGACCGCATCAATCTTTACCCGAACCTCTTCGTGAAGACTGAGCATCAGTTTGACCTGATGATTGGTCAGGGAAGCTTGCATCAGCTGAATGGCATTTCGGATTGAACCTGTGACATCCACAAAGCTTTCCTGCGGTGTCCCTTTGCGGGCAAAAACTTTGAATCGGGCAATGATATCTGCGATTCGCTGATTCAGATCATTCAGTTGTTCCAGGTTACTGGCGACGGCTTCATAGCGTTCTTTGTGCAGCAACTTGAGGCTGTTTTCGCAATAGGCGCGCATCGCAGCCAAAGGCTGATTGATTTCGTGATTAATACTGGCAGACAGTTCGCCCAGCATAGCCAGTTTCGCGGTCTGGATCAGCTCTGTCCGGGTTTCTTTTAATTCAGCCTGGGTCAGTTCATATTGCTCAATGGCATGCCAGAGTTGTTTGTTCGCCTGATGCAGGTGTTCCGTGCGGTCGGCAACCTGCTCTTCAAGGGTGTCATTTAATTTAGCCAGTGCTTCTTTGGCACTGAACGTCTGCCACCAGTAGATCAGCACCAGAACCAGCAGGATATAAAAAGCGACAAAGAGCAAAACACTTTCAAACACCTCACTGAGGATCTGATAGGTTGGCATGAAGCCGTAGATGACCCATCCTGCTGTATTCATCTCATGATGGGCGTACAGAAACGACTGACGTTTTTTCTGTTGCGGCAACAGAATCATGGCCTGACGACTGGCGTTGAGCTCGTTCAGGCTTGAAACTGCCGTCAGAGCAGTCAGCGGGGGATCGCCATATTGACGGCTCTCCAGCACACTTTGCTGCTGGGCATCAGTCAAGGGAACCAGGCTGTGATAAATCCAGCTGTCGATGGAGCTGTAAAACACCACACCGAAGGGATCGCTGATCACATACTCCAGCTCCTGGTACTGCCAGATTTCATCAACCAGATCCAAATCGATTTTTATCACGATCACACCTTGAACATGCTGGTCGAGACCGTAAACCGGAGCGGAGAAGAAGTAGCCGCGTTTCCCGGAACTGATACCTAAAGCAAAGAACTGCCCCGGGTGGCCTTTCATGGCGTCTTTGAAATAAGGGCGATAGGCATAGTTGGAGCCGACAAAACTGTCGCCGGCCTGCCAGTTACTTGCAGCCAGTGTATCTCCGGTTGCATTCAACAGGTAAATCGTGTCGGCAAGCAGGGTCTTGCTCCAGTAGGTCAGCAGCAGGTTGGTCTGCAACAATTTAGCCTGACGCTCTGTCTTCGGGGCTGCCTCGGCCATCAAAGAGTCCAGGAGCCTTGGATCATGGGCGAGCAGTTGTGGCAGCTGCTGGTAACGTTTCAGACGTTGATCGAGCTTTTCCCCCAGAGAGGAGATGTCATATTTGATCTGCCTGGATTTTTCATCAATAAAGTGCTGCTGCGTGATCAGGCCAATCATGATGGACAGGATTATTCCCAGCCCGGTCAGCAGTACGAGTGTTGTTTTTTTTGGCAAAGCGGCAGACCTGTCTCAGTGCATAGTGAAGAGGACAAATTATCACTTTTTTTCAGATGCCTCTAAAGCTTGTGTCCTTCAGATTGATCCCGATCTTTGTCTGTGTAGTTTATGGCAGGAAAAGACAGCGACTTTGCAGGAGATGCTTGTTTTTCAAGAGGCGACATTGGACAATTCAGGACAAGACTTATCCCTGCTCAGTGGCGCATTTCAGCACCCGGCAGAAAGAAAACGGAGAATACAATGGAGCTGTCTGATATTCGTCGCGAGTACACCAAAGGTGGTTTGCGCCGCCGAGATTTACCTGAGCAGCCGCTGGATTTGTTTAAGCACTGGTTGCAGCAGGCGATTGATGCCGGATTGACGGATCCGACTGCTATGACTGTCGCAACTGTTGATGCCACAGGTCAGCCATATCAGCGGATTGTCTTGCTGAAGCATTTTGATTCGCAGGGCTTTGTGTTCTACACCAATCTGGGCAGCCGCAAAGCCGCTCAACTTGCGGATAACAGTAAAATCAGTCTGCATTTTCCATGGCACCCGATTGAACGTCAGGTACATATCACAGGTGAAGCGGAAAAGCTGTCAACGATGGAAGTGATGAGATATTTTGCTTCCCGTCCGAAAGAAAGTCAGATCGCAGCCTGGGCCAGTAAACAAAGTGCCAGACTGACGGCTCGTCAGGCTCTGGAAGGGAAGTTCATGGAACTGAAAAAGAAATTTTCCGCAGGCGAAGTTCCGTTTCCGACGTTCTGGGGTGGGTACCGGGTGAAAGTTAAATCAATGGAATTCTGGCAAGGCGGTGAACATCGCTTACATGACCGCTTTCTGTATGAAAGAGAAGGTGAAGCGTGGCACATTGACCGCCTGGCACCCTGAACATCAAAAAGGCCACCTGAGCGGTGGCCTTTTATTTTACTCTTTCAGGATAATCGAGAGCTGACTGGTCAGCATGCTTTCGGGGATATGAGAACCAAATCCAAGATCGAGCGCTACATCCAGCAATTCGTTTTTAGAGTTGGCATTAAACTTTTCGCGAAGTTTGATCACATAGTTTTCAACTGTTTTCACTGAAACGTTGAGCACTTTAGCGATGTATTGTGGTTTTTTACCATATAACAACAGGAACAGTACTTCAGATTCGCGTGTATTCAGTTGCACCTTTTGACGATGAAGATCCAGGTTGAAGGAGGTTTGCTGATTGTTGTTCAGTCCGGCGGCCCGGCAGATCCAATGCCCGACTTCCAGAATGGCCGTATCTTTCAGTTCAATACCGGAAAAAATAGTGCCAACCACTTCGTTTTCTTCATTTCGCCACGGCATTTTCGTGAACATATGCGCACGCCAGTTTCCATCTGAATAGGGATGGATATCCAGTACGCGCATACGTTGTTCACTCACAATAACCTGATGGTCTTGGTCCCTGAATGTTTCGGCGCATTCGATTGTCGGACTGGGCATGTCAAAGTCCGTCCGACCGACACAGTCCAGGTGATGGTTGACCCCAATGATTTTTCCATATTCCTCATTGGCATAAACAAAAACCGAATCTTTATCTTTACAACCCCAACATCCAGGAAGCTGATTAAACATATGCAATAAATTGGGATCGAGTGTGTCTTTCACGCTTTAGCCAGATTTTATTATTTTGATGGGCGGGTTAGCTCTGAGTTTAATAGATGTGCGGAATGTTACAATACACGCTTGCTGAAAACTTAGACATTATTGAAATAAATTAGAAAAAAAAGCCGGCCAAACTGGCCGGCAAAGACAAGAGTTTGACTCCTAAGAGTACAATCCTGTACGACGTGTAGAAGAGGTATCCAATCAAGTTCATGACTTTGATATGAGGGTAAATATCAAAGCAACCTCATTGGCATGTATCCAGATTCGGATACTGCAGTCAGTGAAAGAGAGGGTTTCTATCACTGCCTACAGATGCAACTATAGTGAATGACGCTCATTAGGTTAAGGGGGGAAATCACCTATTGACAATGCTTTGAAAGTATGATTTTTAATTGATAGTAATTCTCAATATGCGATTAAGTGCTATTAAACTCTGAGAGTTGGCGTCTAAGATATTAAAAAATCGACCTCAGGTCGATTTTTTTTGCATATTTATTTTGACGATAATCCAGAACGGCGAGTTCATCATTCAAAAAGCCAGTAAAAACCATAAGAAATCAGAATTGCGGGGATACCGGAGTAGACTGTCGCCAGTAAGGCCGCTTTCGGCGCCAGCGCAATAGCCGGAAAGAGTGCGTCACCATCGTTGCTGATCGCGTTACCCAGCTGCGCAGACAGGGGGATCGCGCCCTGAATATACAGTGAGGTCACCAGAATTTGCGGTCCACAACCTGGAATGAGACCGATCATGACACCCAGCAGGGGCATGACGGGTGACCAGGTCGTGAAAAAGGTGGCTAAATCCCATCCCGTTATTCGCATCACGATTTCAAAACACAAAAATGCCCCGATGACCCAAGTTGTGACGAAATTGGTATCTTGCGCAACCCTCTGGAAGAGTTTGGCTGTGGCCGGTTTTGGATCTTCGGAGACGGCGTCCTGATAATTTTTGATGTCCCTGCTCAGTGACCAGAGCACCATAGCGGTCAAGGCAAAAATGGCCCCTAGCGTTGACGTGGATCCCTGAGGAAAATGGAAAACCGTATCAAGATCGATCTGGAATGAGCCGGAGACGGCAACGAAAGCGCTTGGAAGCAGCAGCCATTGCCAGAAATAGCCTTGCCAGCGAAGGGAAGTACTTTGAGTATCTGACTGGGGATGGTGATGCTCAGGAGCCAAAATTTCACTTTGAACCGGTTGCATAAATGTACCGCCGTGCAGGGTGTCTACCAGCCAGCCTGAAATCATTCCGACGGTTAGTCCGACGCCAACGGTGAATAATCCGGTGAGCGGCTTGGCTGCCAATAACAGAAAAGCAGCATCACCCATGGTCGCGGTCAGTACCGCCACGACAGAACCAAAGCTGAGTCGGCCCCGGACAAACTGGGTCATGACGATAATTGCTCCGCCGCAGCCGGGTAAGGCGCCCATGACGGCCGCAAAGATGACCTGAAATCGCTGGCTTCTCTGAAGATACGCGCTGATCTTGGTGTTGTAGCTCATTCTGGCTGAGACTGCATGATAAACGGTCAATGTTGCGGCGACATACGCAGCTACTTGCCAGAAAGCATCCGCAAGAACGGTGACGGTCATTTCTCTGGTTGCTGGGCTGACCAGCATCGCAAACAGAAAAACCGGAAAAAGAAACCGCTTGTTGGTCAATCGCCAGCGTTGTCTTGTTTCCCGGAGCTGCAAAGATTTTATCTGGGATACCATGGGCACTCTCTACTTATAAATAAGAACTATCCTCATTTAATATTAATTGAGAGTGATTATCAATTGTATTTGTGGCGCTGGATGCTCAGATGATATTCAGTGTCTTTAAAAGAGTCAGCCCCAGACTGCAGGTGAACATCGAGCCTACTGTCGTCATGGCAATGATATTTGCGGCTAGATTGGCATTTGCGCCCATTGCTCTTGCCATGACATAGCTTGCAGCCGCTGTTGGCGCGGCACTCATCAGAAAAATGATCCCTAATTCGTTGCCGCGAAAACCGTATATATAGCCGGCAAGCGTGATCAATCCCGGAGCGATGATCAAGCGTGCGATCGATGAAAGATTGGCATGGGATGATTCCTGTTTCAGCTGACGCAGATCCAGGCTGGCTCCGGTACAGAGCAATGCCAGTGGTAAGGTCATGTCGGCAAAGTATCGGCCCGATTGCATCAGAACTTCAGGGAGCCGGATTTCAAGGACAGTAAATGGCAGGGCACTGCAAATGCCGATGATCAAGGGGTTCTTCAGAATCGCTTTGAGGACGTAACGATGATCAAGGGAAGCGGAGGCTGCGCTGGAGCGACTGAGCGTGATCACGGCCATAATATTGTACAGCACAGTGATCACAGCAACATAGAGTGCTCCCACAGCGATACCGGCATCACCGTAAGCATTGGCAACATAAGCCAGCCCAATAATGCCGGTGTTCGCCCGAAATGCGCCCTGGACAACAACACCACGTTCATTCGGCTCCTTGATCATTTTTCCGGCCAGCGTTTCAAACAACAGAAAAATAATAACATTTGCGAGTGCGGCAAACAGATAAAGGGATCCATTGCCCAGCCGGTGAATGTCGGTATTGATCAGATTCAGAAAGAGAAGCGTGGGTAAAGTGACCGTGAATACCAGTTTTGATCCGCTTTGTATAAAGGCTTCATTGATAATTCCCCAGTGTTTCAGGGCGATACCAAGCGCCAGCATCAAAAAAATCGGGCCGGTGACCGTAAAAGAGAAAGAAAACTGTGTCAGAAACTCACCCATTGTATTTCCTTATCTCAATAGGTCTGGGGGGAGGCTGAAGTTCAGTGAATATTACTGATCCTGTTTTACCACAACGCCTGTAAAGTGGCAGTAACCAACCGATTTATTTGTCAATTTCGATGTTTTACCCGTGGCGGGTAGTCGCTGGTCTCTCTCAACCGGAAGATATCCGGCCAAATGCCATGCAACACATGATTTTTACTCTGGAAAAATGATCAAGCTGGGATAATTAACGGGCTGTGTCATTTGGACTGGAAAGATGATCAAGCTGGATCTTTATTGCAGGATCTGGTGTGAGCCAGACGGCGTCTCAGTAAGTGACAGAACAATGATCAAGGGAAGATCAAACGGCTTTTGGATCTTCCGGGAGCGTTGACAGGGATAACGTTCAACATGAACGGAACAATGATCAAGACAAATTGATTTAAGTTATTGATTTATCATTTGTTGCATCCGGGGTGATTCCCGGATGGATCTTTTCAGTCGATTGCCAATGCGGCTGACTGAAAATTCATCGGGATAAAATTGAAATGACACTGCCCGTAAAAAGTTGAGTCTTGATCACGCTTCCGAAGCCTCGTGATCGCTTTTTCCGGGGGATACAGGAAAGATGATCAAGGTTGAACTGATGCGAGCGAATAATTGAGACGTCTCTTTTCTTTGCTGATGCTTATCTATTATCATTCTGCATCCATTTCGCCTGATACAGGGCGACGTTTGAATAACGCAGGAAGAACAGATGAAGGATATGTCCCCTCTGTCAGGGTTCAAACCTGCGGAGATCATGAAACTGCCGGAGCATATGGATCACCACAATCATGGTTACAACCAGGTGGTGATTGCACTGGCAGGACAGACTGAATTTGATATTGAAGGATGCGGCAGTCTGGTGTGTCCCGGTCAGGGTTGTCTGGTGACGGCGGATTCAGAGCACGGTTTTTCCGGCATTGGTCATAATGAGATTTTGGTACTGAACGTGCCGGTTACGGAAACTGCACCTGACTATCCGGTCGAGCGGATGCACAGGCTGTTTGATCAGTCTTCGTATTTTCATCTGGATAATCAGGCGCAAACCCTGATTCGTGCACTGACGGCCGAAATGCAGGCCAATCCGGATGACTGGCTGCTCAGTAAAGCCTGCACAGATACATTAATGTGCGTCTTACAGCGACACTTTAAACCCCTGGCGTCTGAGCGGTATCTGCCAAGGTTAAATATGGATGCCATCGATCACTACATTCAGCAGCATCTGTCCCGTAAGATCACGGTGGCGCAGATGGCCGGACTGGTGTTTCTTGGAGAGAGCCAGTTCCACTTGGTGTTTAAAGAGCAAACCGGGATGACGCCGCACCAGTATGTGCTGCTGAAGCGTCTGGAGTTTGCACGCCAGCTGATGGAAGAGCCGAGGCTGAGTCTGGCGCAAATCGCACAGTCATCCGGTTTTGCCAGCCAGAGTAACTTTACACAGGCGTTCTCCCGTCACTTTGGGGTCTCACCAGCCAAATTTCGCCGTCAATGGATCTGACGGCCGCCAGCCCTGACTTTCTTTATTCTCCCAAAGCATAAACCGATTCGCTTTTATATTTCTCTGCCGCTATTTCTGCTGCTTTTCTCACAGGTCACTTTTCACTGAATTATCTTTTCAGGCACCCGGGTTGCTGTTTCTTACAGCAATTAAAAGTGAAAACAGCATTTTTTGCTAATTACTTGGGTCTAATTTTGTTATAAAGCGGACTTTTTCGACAAATGATCGGAGTTTTTGGTAAGACTCTGCGACAGGTACAAAATAAAATCCCCCGTTAAAGTAACACTGGTGTAACATTTATCCTGAATCACATGTCAAACTGTGTTGATGGTTATTCAGGTCCACTATATTGAGGGAATGACTATGTTCAATGCGGCAGATGCCCTTCAGCCATCTTTTATTGAGCAACCTTTAGATGCACTATGGCAGCAGATCTCACCGCTTTATTCGGTTGATGAATCTGCCTGGCTGGAACAACTGTTGCCTCTGGCTGAGCCTTCTGAACAAGAGCGTCAGTACACCACGGATAAGGCCACCAGCCTGATCGAACAGGTGCGTGCTGATCGCAGTGCAATCCAGATGATTGATGCCCTGTTGCTGGAATACAGCCTGGACACAAAAGAAGGCATTTTGCTGATGTGTCTGGCCGAAGCCCTGTTGCGGATTCCTGATGCAGCGACAGCAGATGCGCTGATCCGCGATAAGCTGAGCGTTGCGGACTGGAAGACTCACCTGAAAAACTCCGATTCCCTGTTTGTGAATGCATCCACCTGGGGTCTGATGCTGACCGGTAAAGTGATCAGCATGGACGCCAAGCAAGATGGCAGCCCTGCACGTGTGATCAACCGCCTGACGAATAAAATGTCTGAGCCGGTGATCCGTAAAGCGATGCATCAGGCCATGAAAATCATGGGCCACCAGTTCGTGCTGGGCCGTACCATTGGCGAAGCCATGAAAAATGGTCAGTCGAAGCGCGATAAAGGGTTCACCTATTCGTTCGATATGCTGGGTGAAGCGGCACTGACGCAGGACGATGCCAAGAAATACTTCAACGATTATATTGAAGCGATTGAAGCCGTTGGCCTGAACAACAAAAAGCATTCCAATTCACCTTGCCCGACCGTTTCGATCAAACTGTCTGCATTGCACCCGCGTTACGATGTTTCTAACGAAGACCGTGTCCTGACAGAAATGTTTGACACCGTGCTGGAACTGCTCAAACGCGCCCGCGAACTGAACGTTGGCATCACGATCGATGCGGAAGAAGCCGATCGTCTGGAACTGTCTCTGAAACTGTTTGAAAAACTGTACCGTTCAGAAGAAGTGAAAGGCTGGGGCCGTTTTGGTCTGGTCGTTCAGGCGTACTCGAAGCGTGCGCTACCTGTTCTGGCCTGGCTGGCAGCACTGAGTAAAGAACAGGGGGATGTGATCCCGCTGCGTCTGGTAAAAGGTGCGTACTGGGACAGCGAACTGAAACTGTGTCAGCAAAGCGGTTACCAGGGTTATCCGGTATATACCCGCAAGGAAGCGACAGATACGTCTTATCTGGCTTGTGCGCGCTTCCTGTTGTCGCCACACATTCGTGGCCTGATCTTCCCGCAGTTTGCAAGCCACAACGCTCACACGGTGACTGCAATTCTGGCAATGGCCAAGCACCGTGACTTTGAATTCCAGCGCCTGCACGGCATGGGTGATGCGCTGTATAACCACGTGATGGCGCTCTATGGCGTGAACGTCCGTATTTATGCGCCGGTCGGCAGCCATAAAGATCTGTTGCCGTATCTGGTTCGCCGTCTGCTGGAAAATGGTGCGAACAGCTCTTTCGTCCACCGTCTGGTTGATGCCCGTTGTCCGATTTCGGATCTGGTTCAGCATCCGGTCGATATGCTGCGTTCGCGTCCGACGCTGCATAACCATCTGATCCCGTTGCCAAACGATATCTTTGGTGCTGATCGCAAGAACTCTGCCGGTATCAATATTGATATCGCTTCTGAGTGGCAGCCATTCCGTGAATCCGTTGAAGCTTATGCGGAGCACCACTGGACTGCTGGCGCGATTGTGAACGGCGAAATGCAGAGCGGTGACATTTACAAAGTGACTGCACCTTATGACCGTCGTGAATCGGTCGGTGAGGTTGCCTTTGCCAGCAGCGAGCTGGTGGCGAAAGCAATTGATGTTGCCGCTGAAGCTTTCCCGGCATGGTCGGCGACTCCGGCTGCGGAGCGCGGTGCCTGCCTTCAGCGTCTGGCAGATCTGCTGGAAGCCAATACCGGTGAGCTGGTTGCGCTGTGTCATCGTGAAGCCGGTAAAACAATTCAGGACAGTATTGACGAGATCCGTGAAGCGGTGGACTTCCTGCGCTTCTATTCGCATCAGGCTGCCACTGAATTTGCGGCAGGGAAACCTGTGGTGGGCTTTGACGGACAGGAACGCACACTGACCTATCAGGGACGTGGCGTGTTCGCCTGTATCAGTCCATGGAACTTCCCGTTGGCCATTTTCCTCGGTCAGGTGTCTGCGGCACTGGCGGCAGGGAACACTGTGGTCTGTAAACCGGCAGAGCAAACATCTCTGATTGCATTCCGTGCCATCCAGATGATGCTGGAAGCCGGTGTTCCGGCGGGTGCGATTCAGTTTGTTCCGGGTCGCGGTGCAGAAGTGGGTTCAGTGCTGACTTCAGATGCCCGAATCGCCGGTGTTGCCTTTACCGGTTCTACAGAGACTGCACAGCGCATCAACCGCACACTGGCGGCGCGTGATTGCGATCCGGTGCCGTTTATCGCAGAAACCGGCGGCCAGAACGCCATGATCGTCGACAGTACCGCGTTGCCGGAGCAGGTCGTCCGTGATGTTGTTCGCTCTGCCTTTGCATCTGCCGGACAGCGTTGTTCAGCGCTGCGCGTTCTGTTTGTGCAGGAAGATGTTGCAGACCGCGTGGTCGGCCTGATCAAAGGAGCGATGGCGGAACTGAAGGTTGGCCGTCCTGAGCTGCACAGTACAGATGTTGGTCCGGTCATTGACGCAACTGCGAAACAGAAGCTGCTGACGCACATTGGCGCCCTGAAGAACCAGGCCAAAATGGTTGCGCAGGCATCGGCCAGCGCGGATTGCGCCCATGGTGACTTCGTACTGCCGACAGCGTTTGAAATTCGCGGTATCAATGTGCTGCAAAATGAGAACTTTGGTCCGATTCTGCATATCGTGCGCTTCAAGGCCAGTGAGCTGGATCAGGTGATTGATCAGATCAACCAGACCGGCTTTGGCCTGACGATGGGTGTTCACAGCCGTAACGAACGTACTTACAGCCATATTGAGCGTCGTGCCCGTGTCGGTAACTGCTATATCAACCGTGATCAGGTGGGTGCTGTGGTCGGTGTTCAGCCGTTCGGTGGACAGGGACTGTCTGGTACAGGCCCGAAAGCAGGTGGTCCGCACTACCTGTATCGTTTCACGAAAGATGTGTTCACTGCGTAATGGCTGCCGGAATTGGAAAGGAATTAAAGATGACAACAAGTATTCAAGCACTCGTCGATCAGAGCAATGCAGCCTGGGAAAACTGGAATAACCTGGGTTTTGAAAAACGGATCACTCAGCTGACTCAGTGGAGCAGCAAGCTGGAATCTGACGTGGCGGCGATGGTGGCATTTCAGTGCCGGAACGCCAATGCACATGTTGCTGAAACGGAACTGATGCCAGGACCCACGGGTGAAACCAATGAACTGTACTGTGCAGGCCGCGGCATTTTTGTGGTCACGGCAGATGCAGATACACCTTTGGTTGCGGTTGCCGGTCAGCTGACGGCAGCGCTGGTGACCGGGAATACGGTGTTGCTGTGCCTGCCGGAAGGCTTTGCGAAATCAGCGCAGCAAATGGTGTCTGAACTGGAGCAGGCTGAACTGCCGAAGGGCGTTGTGCTGCCGGTCAGTGCCGACAAACTTGATGACATTGTACGCCATACCGCTGTTGCCGGTGTGGTTTATGCAGGAAAACGCGAGACAGCGCTGTCGCTGTCCCGTGATTTGGCAGCCCGAGACGGGCTGCTGGGTCAGCTGATTGCTGAGTCTGACTTCGAGTCTTACCCGGTGATTGGCAGCCCGACTTATTCGCTGCGTTTTGTGACAGAAAGAACGCGAACCATCAATATCACGGCAGTTGGCGGTAACGCGACACTGCTGGAGTTGGGGAGCGGCGAAGAAGTACATTAAGTCGCTGAATACTGTTACCTGTAACTCGTGACCTAGACCGCGGGTCGGTTGACCGGCGGTTTTTTTAAACAGGATAAGGGTTTGCCGGCACACGGCAAATCTGAAGGTACGTTGTACGTGGTGGAGCAGTGGGCAGACGACCAAAAGGCTGAAAAGGATCAGCACCATTCAATAAGCTCCTGCTGTGACGGGAGCAACCAAAATGAGGGAACTCAATCATGATAGAAAATAGCTTTGCTATCACAGGTACGTTTATTGTGTATCTGATTGTAATGCTGGCAATCGGGTATTACGCCTATAAACGCACAGCAGATTCATCAGACTACTTCCTGGGCGGTCGTTCACTGGGCCCGTGGCCTGCGGCATTGTCTGCCGGTGCATCTGATATGAGTGGCTGGCTGCTGCTGGGTCTGCCCGGCTATGCTTTTGCTGCCGGTATGGAGTCGCTGTGGCTGGCTGGTGGCCTGCTGCTGGGTACATGGCTGAACTGGCTGATTTGTGCCAAGCGTCTGCGTACCTACACAATTACTGCCGATAATTCGATCACGATTCCTGAATATCTGTCGAATCGATTCAAGGATAACTCTAAGTTAATCCAGACAATTTCAGCCTTCTTCATTTTGATGTTCTTCCTTTTCTATACCAGTTCCGGCTTGGTCGCAGGCGGTAAACTGTTCGAAACCGTATTTGGTCTGGACTACAAAATTGCTGTGGTTGTCGGTACGCTTTGCGTCGTTTCCTATACGCTGTTTGGTGGCTTCCTGGCGGTATCCTGGACTGACCTTGTTCAGGGCCTGCTGATGAGTGCTGCACTGTTGATTGTACCTATCGCTGCAATGCAGGGCGGTTTCGGGGATCTGGCTGCTTCTCTGGAAGCGAAGAACCCGGATCTGATGACTATATTCAACGACGTGAAAGGTCAGCCGCTGACGGCAATCAGCATTATTTCTCTGGCGGCCTGGGGCCTGGGCTATTTTGGTCAGCCGCACATCCTGGCGCGTTTCAATGCGACCCGTTCCAACAAAGACATTGGTACGGCTCGCCGTATCGCCGTGACCTGGACTGCACTGTCCATGGCGGGGGCGATTCTGGTTGGTCTGGTCGGCATTTTGTATGTGGATAACCAGCTGGCCGGCGATCTGGCTGATGGCGAAAAAATCTTCATGCTGCTGGTGAACTCCATCTTCCACCCAGTGATGGCTGGTATTCTGCTGGCGGCTATTCTGGCGGCAATTATGAGTACGGCGGATTCTCAGCTGCTGGTTTCTTCGTCTGCACTGGCAGAAGATTTTTATAAGCAAGTGATCCGCAAAGATGCTTCAACTGAAGAGATCGTGATGGTCGGCCGTGTGGCTGTGATTGTACTGTCAGTGATTGCCCTGATTCTGGCGATGAATCCGGACAGCACGGTTCTGGGTCTGGTTTCTTATGCCTGGGCCGGATTCGGTGCGGCATTTGGTCCTGCGCTGCTGCTGAGCCTGTTCTGGAAAGATATGAACCGGAATGGTGCACTGGCAGGTATCATTGTGGGTGCACTGACTGTGGTGATCTGGAAACAGCTGACCGGCGGTATCTTTGATATGTACGAAATCGTTCCCGGATTTGTTTTCGCTCTGATTGCTATTGTGGCTGTCAGCAAGGCCACCGGCGGTGCGTCTTCAGACCTGCACGAACAGCATGCTACGTTCGAGAAAAACCTGAAAGCGTTCGATTAATTACTGCTTTTATTTGTCTGAACGAAATGCGCAGCCCAGGCTGCGCATTTTTTATTGTCATCCCTCAACCACCGCCTGTGGTAGTGATTATTGGGTTACTCCAGCCCGGACAGCGCCGCATACAGTGCATCGCAGGTGTCTTTCAGCGTTTTGAGTGATGTCAGCGGCATGTCGACTTTACACAGCAGCGACGCCGGGACTTGTGCGGCTTGCTGCTGCATTGCCTTTCCTTCGTCCGTCAGGCTGATTTCACGAACCCTTTCGTCCGTTTCGCTTCTCCGGCGAATGACCAGTCCTTTACTCTCCAGTCGTTTCAGTAAAGGCGTTAATGTGCCTGAATCCAGGTGGAGTTTTTCTCCCAGCGCTTTCACGCTGAGACATTTTCTTTCCCACATGACCAGCATGACCAGGTATTGCGGATAGGTCAGGTTCAGTGCATCCAGCATCGGCCGGTAGGCTCGGATCATGGCGTTTGAAGCACTGTAAAGGGAGAAACAGATCATGTCATCCAGCGTGATATTGGCTGGAATTTGCGGGGCATCAGACATGGTGGGTCACCTTGAATCGATCGCTTTCAATTAAATTGTGCACAATATACTTGCATTCAACATTTGGATCGATCTAATATTGCTCACAACTTAATTGTGTGCAATTTAATTAATCCGGGAGAAATACGATGAAAACAGTTTATACCACTTCAGCAAAAGCACTGGCGGGTCGCAATGGTCAGGTAGCAACCGATGACGGATTACTGAGTGTATCGCTGAGTTACCCGAAAGCACTGGGCGGAACCGGTGAAGCGACCAATCCTGAGCAGCTGTTCGCTGCAGGTTATTCGGCCTGTTTTTCGAATGCTGTGCTCCACATTGCCCGTCTGCAAAAGCTGGCTCTGAAAGAAGCACCCACGACGGCGCAGGTGCAGTTGCTGGCCAAAGAGGACGGTGGATTTGCTCTGGCCGTCGATCTTGAGGTGGAACTGGCGATGGAAAACGAGGCCGCGATTGCACTGGTGAAAGCCGCGCATCAGGTTTGTCCGTATTCCAATGCTGTCAGCGGCAACGTTGCCGTGGGCCTGAAAGTGAATGGTATTTCACTGAACTAAATACGGCTGGTGACCTTGCCATCTGTTCATATCCCGGTACGTTGAAACCGGGATATTCCCTCCTGTTTTCAATCGCTGATCTGACCAGATTCAAAATCAGAGAAAATTTAACTTTAGATTTCTCTCAAGATGCCGTTATTAAGAAGAAGAAAGAATTGTCTCAAGAGGGGTTATGTCACAACTCGGTTTAGGCGTCTGCCTTGGTATTGTATTGCTGATTGTGGCGGTTTCCCGGTATTTTGCTCTGATGAAAGAAGTCCGCGAGGCAGCCAGAGAGCAGGCTCGCAGGGACGAAAAATACCGCCAGGTATTAGAACAGGCAAAGGCTGTTGAACACGAAGAAAAAGTCAGAAAGGCTCAGTCAGGTCATATTCCAAGCATTCTGTCATTAGCGAAGGAAAATGAAATTGGCAATCTCCGTGAAGCAGTCAGTTGGTACCAGAAAGCCGCTGAGCTTGGTAACGAAATTGGACAGAATGCGCTGGCAAGATTATGCCGCCAGGATGTTGATGATCCGCATGGTGAGGCCAGGTCTCGCTATTGGACTTGTATTGTCAAAGCAAATCATAATGACCCGGAAGCCTTGTTTGAGCTGGGCCGTTATGAAATTCGGGGATACGGCACTGCCATCAATACCGCTTCGGGTGTCGGACATCTGATCCAGGCGGCAGAAATGGATTATGTGCCGGCGCAGCTGTTTCTCGGCGACTGGTATGTGGTGGAATCGAATCCGTCCCCATCACCCCGCAGTGCCTTCTTCTGGCGGCTGAAATCAGCCGTGAACAGAGATCCGAAGGGCTGTATTAAGGTGGCCTATTGTTATCAGACGGGAATTGGCGTAGCCAAAGATCGTCGCCGTGCAATTTACTGGCTGGAAAAAGCCACAGAGCTGGGCAGTGTGGAAGCACAATACCTGGCGGGTAAAATGCATCTGAACTATGACCAGCCTGTCACCAATGTGACGGATGCGGCTGTTGCTTATATCTGGTTCTCCGTTGCTTTTGCATCTGGCTATCAGGATGCCAAGAAAGAACGGGACATGGCGGTACAGCATGTCGGGATTGAATCCATTCTGAATGTGCAGAAAGTGGCGAAGCAGATTTATAAGCTGGTTCATAATCCGCCAGTTCCTGAACATGCCATTATGGACTTGCTGGATAAAGTGTATGACCGCTCTAAATATCGTCCGACCGACGCAGAGCTGGACGGCGCACTGGGCCGCATCAATGAAGATATAGATCAAGTGGATTATCAGACCGCTGCACCCGCTGCGCCTGCGCAGTCTGGGGGAACCGGTTCTGCTCCGACAAACTGGAGCGGAGACATGGTGACGACAGAATCCTTCACATCCTGACCCCGTTTTTTCCAGCCGCGCCAGAGGTCTGTCTTAGTTGATGGACAGTAAAGCGCGGCTGGCTCATTCCGCTACGTTATACTTATGCAGTACTTTGGCGCAAGATAGTCTAGAGGTAGCCATGGCAACTATCTTTCCCTCCTGGCTCGGCGGATACGAGCTCAATAAGAAAATTACAAACCCGAACATCATTGTCGGCGACTTTACTTATTATTCCGGTTATTACCACGATAAACATTTCGAGGATTATTGTGTCCGTTATCTGATGGGGGATCACTGCACCAAGGCCGTGTGGGATTCAGGTATCTTTGGGGATGTGGATAAGCTGATTATCGGCAAATTCTGCTCCATTGCATCTGGCGCTGTGTTTATGCTGGCGGGGAATCAGGGACACAGACATGACTGGATATCTTCTTACCCGTTTGATGTCAGCGAATTTGGCGATAAGGTGAAAACGGGCTTTGCCCGGGTCGGAGATACGGTCATTGGCAATGATGTCTGGATCGGCTCTGAGTGTGTGATCATGCCCGGCGTTCACATTGCCGATGGTGCCGTCATCGGGGCCAGAGCCGTCGTAACGAAAGATGTGCCGCCATACAGTGTTGTGGTCGGTAACCCGGGGCGCGTCGTCAAAACTCGCTTTAATGCGGAAGATGTGGCCAAGCTGCTTGAAATGAAATGGTGGGACTGGCCGTTATCGACACTGAAAGCCAATATGGACGTCATGTGCAGCCATGATGTGGATACCTTGTATCAGCGATTCCTTTCTTTTTCGGAGTAGCCGGAAAGCGGCTCTCCCGATTCCTGTTTGCCATTTCAGATACTGTTTCTCATCTCAACATTTTGTTGATGCTTTGCTCAATATTTTTTGATGCATTGCAAATAAGTTTGAATTTTTTACACTTTAATTGAATGTTGAGTTGAATGTATCAAAAAAAATTGAGTAATATGGGGGCAGCACAAGATGCTCTGAACCTGTTGCTCCACATCAATTTCTGAGCATCTGTGCTCGACAACCTTTGTTGTCAGGCGGCACTCTGTGCCAAATCAGCCGATAATCTTCTGGTGGGAACCCCATGAGCCATTCTTTAGTACTAGTGATTAATTCCGGAAGCTCCTCGCTTAAATTTGCCCTGATCGATGCCGTGAGCGGCGATGCCCGTCTGACCGGACTGGGGGAGTGTTTTGGTCTCAGCAACGCTTCTGTCAGCTGGAAATATGACGGTGAGAAAGCAAGCTGTGCGCTGGAAGCCACAGGAAACCATCACCAGCAGGCCATTGAACGCTTGGTGACCCTCCTGGAGGAACTGGGTCTGAAACAAGACATCATTGCGATTGGCCATCGGGTGGTACACGGCGGTGAGCGATTCAGTGAAACAGTGAAAATTGATGAGAACGTACTCAGTCAAATTGATGCACTGAGTGAACTGGCCCCGCTGCATAATCCGGCACATGTGATCGGCATTCGTGCAGCGATGAGCGCCTTCCCGTTTCTGCCTCAATATGCAGTGTTTGATACCGCTTTCCACCAGAGCATGCCAGCCAAAGCTTATCATTATGCTTTGCCGCAAAAACTGTATCAGGACTATGGGATCCGCCGTTACGGTTTCCACGGCACCAGCCATTATTTCGTCAGTCAGGAAGCGGCAAAACAGCTGAGTAAACCGGCTGAAAAAACCAATGTAATCACAGTTCACCTGGGCAACGGCGCGTCGATTTGTGCTGTGCGCAATGGCAAAAGTGTCGACACCAGCATGGGATTCACGCCGACAGCAGGTCTGATGATGGGTACACGCTGTGGCGATTTGGATCCGGGTATCATTGATTTTCTGATGAGCAAAGGCTGGAGTCAGGGGGATTTGCAGCAGGCACTGAACAAAGAAGCGGGCTTTTTGGGAGTCTCGGGCCTGACCAGCGACTGCCGAGGTATTGTTGAAGCCATGGAACAGGGCCATGAAGGCGCAACGCTGGCCTTTGAAATCTTCACCTACCGCGTTGCGAAATATATTGCTTCTTACATGGTGGCACTGGACGAGCTGGATGCGATCGTCTTTACCGGCGGTATTGGTGAGAATTCATTGCCGGTGCGCAGTGCAGTGCTGAAACACCTGAAGATTTTTGGTTACCGTGAAGATACCGCGGGGAATGAACAAGCCCGCTTTGGCGAGAAAGGCATCATTACCAAGCCGAATACCCCGGTTGCCATGGTGATCCCAACTAACGAAGAGTGGGTGATTGCCAAAGAATCAATGGCGCTGCTGCACGCCTGAGTCCATCAAATCAAAAAGATTTTCTGAATTGACCAACGGCCCTGAGTTTGACTCGGGGCCGTTTTTTTACAAGC
Source organism: Photobacterium sp. CCB-ST2H9 (assembly GCF_023151555.2). Lineage (NCBI taxonomy): Bacteria > Pseudomonadati > Pseudomonadota > Gammaproteobacteria > Vibrionales > Vibrionaceae > Photobacterium > Photobacterium sp. CCB-ST2H9. The sequence continues at coordinate 1,261,699 of NZ_CP100426.1, read as the reverse complement.
ATTTTTAAACTTTAAATTTCATACCCAAGTGATGCTGGTCGCAAGAATTTATCGGCTATGTAAATAAATTTAATTTTATGTAATGAATCATCATTACCAAATAAATAAGTAAACCTTAATTTTTATTTAGATAAATTATTATTTTCTAATTCATTTTTTATTCAAACTCATCCGGGAACTATTTATTGCATATTGAGAAAGGATCTCAATGTGCTTCTGCTTTTTCTGTTATTTCGCGACATGATTGAATCTGTCCGTAAATGAAGCCGTCTCTCCCGGACATTGCTGTCGAATTAGGTGTTATGCATTATCGCTTCGCATTTTTATTGTGGATGTCTGCCAGTGTGCCAGCACAGGCGGCGGTACTTTCGCCTGCCGTTAAAAGCGGGATTGAATCGGAACAGGCAGAACGGCTGCAATCTATTCAGGCATCTCAACAAGCGCTGGAACAATTACAGCCGCTGCCATCTGCCTTGCCTGTGTCTGAGGGGGATGAGGCGCAGTGCTTTGTGGTCGACACCGTGATCCTGAAAGGAAACCGGGTGATCACAACGGAAGCTTTATTGCAGGCGTTACCATTTCGCCCGGGCGATTGTATTGGCATTCACGCGATCAACAATATGCTCAAGGTGATCACCAATACGTATGTTGAACATGCCTATGTGACTTCCCGGGCCGTATTGCTCCCGCAGGATTTGTCGGATGGTGATCTGGAGATTGAAATTCTGGAAGGCCGGATGCAAGCGCTTAAGAATAACGGCCAGCCCTCAGCCCGTATCCAGCGACTGTATCCTGCGGAAGCAGATGAAATCCTGAATTTAAGGGATATTGAGCAGACACTGGATCAGATTAACCGGTTGTCGCGGTATAACGCAACGGTTCAGCTATTACCGGGCAGCGAGCCGGGCGACAGCATTGTGAACATTCAATCTCAGTCCGGTCCGTGGTGGCAGGGAGAGCTGGGGCTGAATAATGCCGGTCAGGAAAGTACGGGCGAGCAGCAGTTGTCCCTCACGCTGGTGGCTGAAGATATCTTTGGAGTTTATGACAACTGGAGTTTGTCGGGCTCGAAAAGTGCAGCCTTTGTCAATGGCCGGGACAGTCAAAGCCTTCAATTCAGTGTTGGGATCCCTGCCGGTTACTGGACCTTCGGTTACCGGTATGCCTACAGCGATTATCTGACAACGGTCGAAAGCCAGAGTTTTTCTTTTGCGTCCAGTGGTGAGACCCAGAGTCACGGACTGGATAGTCAGTGGCTGTTTTTCCGGGACAGTATGAGTAAGTCATCACTTCGATTCGTACTGAACTACGACGGCGTGAAAAACTACATCGACGATACCCAACTCAAAGGCAGCAGCCACAAACGCATGTCCGCCAGTGTTTCGGTGGAATACAGCACGCGTCTGGCGGGTGGGTTTCTGACATTCTCTCCTTTATACGAACGTGGACTGGCTGTGCCGGGAAAATCATCTGCAACGACCGGGCAGCCTGATGATGAATTCAATAAAAGCACGTTGACGCTTAATTTTTCTTATCCGCTGTCGCCTGAATGGTCTCTGTCCACTACCGCATTTGCTCAAATTGCAACCAATTCGCTTCCGGGGAGTGCGCGACTGAGTGTGGGTGGCGAATATTCGGTGCGCGGATTTAAAGGCCAGTCACTGTCGGGCGATGCGGGTTATTACTGGCGCAATGATCTGAATTATGCCCTGGGGACGTTCCCCTGGCTCGGTCAGATCAATCTGGGCCTGTCACTGGATACGGGAGCGATTCATCCGGACAGCACTCCGGATAATCCTGATTCATTTGAGCGCGGCCATCTTACCGGTGGTGCACTGGCGGTTCGCAGCCAGTCGGTGTTTCACCAGAGTTCCGTTTCCGTTGGTTGGCCGATTGAGCATCCATCCTGGTTGCAGGCGGACGATTATAGCCTGAATTACCGTTTGTCACTGAAGTTTTGAAACTGTGTCTGAGGTCTGCATGCATCATCAAAGATTTAAGCGAGTTTTCACTTACGTTTTATGCTGGTTACTGGCAACGCAGCCGGTGTGGGCCGGTATTAAGGTGGATCAAAATCGCCCAAATAATGCCACCCTGACTTCAGCGGCGAACGGTGTACCGGTGCTGAATATTGCAGCCCCAAATGCCAAAGGTCTGTCACATAACCAGTTTGATCAGTACGACGTGGGTAAAGCCGGGCTGATCCTGAATAACTCAACAGAAAAACTCGCTCAGTCTCAGCTGGCCGGTTATTTGTCGGGTAATACCCAGCTGAACGGTCAGGCCGCTTCAGTGATTCTTAATGAAGTGACGGGCGCAAACCGAAGCCAGCTGAATGGCTATACGGAAGTTTTGGGCAAGCAGGCGAATGTGATTGTTGCCAACCCATACGGCATTACCTGTGATGGCTGCGGTTTTATCAATACATCACGTGCAACTTTAACCACTGGCGTACCGCAATTTCAGAATGGTTTGCTGAGTGGTTTTGATATCCGGCAGGGGGATGTGACAATTAGTGGACTGGGGCTGGACGGTACCGGTCAGGACTATTTCGATATTCTTTCCCGCACAGCAAAAATCAACGCGGATATTCATGCAAACAATTTGTCTGTCGTCACCGGACCAAATCAGATCGATTACCAAACCAACACAGTCACAGCTACGCATACCAGTGCGGATCAGCCCGCACTGGCGATTGATTCTTCGGCGCTCGGCGGCATGTATGCCGGACGAATTTCGTTGGTGGCCACGGAACAGGGGGTTGGCGTCAATACCGGGAAGCTGTTCAGCTCGGTCGGGGATATTCAGCTTTCTGCGGACGGACAGATCACCTTGGGTGATGTCCGCAGCCAGCAATCGCTCAAGGTGATTTCGAACCAGTCGGTTTCGACGACAGGAACACAACAGGCCGGGCAGCAGATTGCATACGCCGCTGCAGACAGCCTGCATCTTAACGGTGAAAATTCCGCAACCCGTTTTCAGGCATCCGCTGGTGAGCAGATCAACCTGAACGGTCTGGTAAATGCCGGGAAAAGTGCATCGTTTCAAGCGAAATCGGTGTCGCTGGCACAGGCTGAAACAGCTGCGCAGCACATTGAGATTCAGGCCGATACGCTGGCATTGAATCAAAGCACCCTGACCGCGGGCGTGACGTCTGACGGCAGCGAGACCAATACTGGTACGGTCAGCATTCAGGCGGCAGAGGCAACCCTGTCGGACAGTGCTGTTCAGGTCTCCGGTCAGTTTCATAGCGGTGTCAGCCAGCTGGCGCTGAATGCAGGCAGCACGATTGCGGCTGAACAGGTGGAATTTACAGACGCTGACAACCTGATCAACAACGGCCAGATTGCCGCGAAGCAAAGCTTGCAAATCGCCTCAGATCAGTCGCTGAAGCTTTCAGGATCGGGCAAAGTGAGTGCAGACTCACTGTCAATTCAGGCAAGCCAGATCAGCAATCAAAGTCAGCTCACAGCCCAGTCGGAGATGACGGTACAGGCGGATGCACTGACAAACGATGGCAAGCTGATGTCTGCCGGCAGCCAGCAGATCATTTCAGATACGCTTGAAAACGCAGGGACGCTGGCATCTGTCGGAACGCAGCAGATTAAAGTCTCGGGACAGCTGCTAAATACCGGTCATGTTCAGGCGGCAGGGGATCAATCTCTTACGGCGCAAGTTTTTGCTCAGCAGGGCGATGTCTCTGGCGATGGTCAGATCCAGATCAATGCCGGAAGCATGATCAACGACGGTACTCTGACGTCACTCAAGGATATCCGGATCACTGCAGGTGATCAGCTCACCAACAAAGGCAGCTTGGTGGCACAGGGTCATACCGAGTTGTCTGCGGGTGGGACTTTGACCAACCAGGCAACAGGACTGGTTTCAGGCAACTCCACCACACTCAATGCCAATGGACTGAATAATCAGGGGACCTTGCAGGCCCTGACGAATCTGATGGCGACCCTGACGCAGTTCACCAATCAGGGCGCGACACTCGGTATGCAGGACACAACCCTGAATGTCGCTGGCAATCTCTCGAACACAGGTCTGTTGTATGCCGGTAATACCGGTTCTTTCTATGTGAAAGGCGATCTGGTGAACACCGAAGGGGATGTTCTGACGGGCGGCAACATGATGATCGCCGGCGATACCAGCGGCGCCCTGTCGAAGTCGGTTCAGAATCTGTCCGGTGTGATTCAGTCCGGTGATGATCTGGAGATGAAGGCCGAGAATATCGTCAACAAACGGAAGGTGCTGGAGATCCAACAATCGTCCGGAGAAGGCATCCAGCTCGACCCTCATTATAACCGGAATGAATTTACGGTTGGAAAGAACTCTAAATATGCGCCTTCTTATAAATATGAAACGGAATGTCGTGAAGGACGGAATGGTGATCGTGAGTCTTGTTCTACGAGTTTATATGTTACTTACGACTCGCACAGTTTCGTTGTTGAAAATGAGAAGCTTGTTATTGGTAATCAATCCGCAGCATCACAGATTATTGCCGGCGGTAATGCTTCACTGACATCCAATACGTTAAAGAATGATGCCAGTTTGATTCAGGTGAATCAAAACCTGAACCTCACGACCAATACGCTAGATAATAAAGGTTATAAAACAGGCGTTTATACCACTACAGCGACTTACAGATTAAAATCTCATGATGGCATTAAAAGTTTTACCTATGGTTTAACCGGTAAAAATACGACGGAGTCGGGCGTGAGCACGATTTCGTCCACCATCTCATCCGGTGGTAAAACCGTTCTTAATGTCAAAAACAAGCTGAACAACTCAGACATTCAGTCTGATACCGGCTCGTCCAATGCTGGCCGTCCGTCAAAGCAGCTGACAGACACAACGGCTTCAGGCAGCCAGTTAGATATTTTGAACACTGAAGGCAGTGGGATTGCTTTCCCCGATTTCCGTTTGCCAACCACGCCAAATGGGCTGTTCATTTATAACAATGGTCCAGACAGCCACTATTTAATCGAGACCAATCCGATGCTGACGAATCTGGATCAGTTTCTGGGTTCAGATTATTTCTTTGACAGTATCGGCTTCAGTCCGGAAAAAGATCTCAAGGTGCTGGGTGATGCGTACTATGACACCCAGACCATCACCACGGCCATTTTCGAACAAACGGGCAAGCGTTATCTCCATGACGATGTCGGGACAGATCTCGCTCAGATGCAGCAACTGCTGGATAACGCAGGTCAGCAGAAACACAGTCTGAACCTGCAAGCCGGTATTGCGCTCACACCTGAGCAGGTTGCAGGGCTGACGCAGGATATTGTCTGGTGGGAACCGGTTGAGGTAAAAGGCCAGCAGGTGCTGGCACCCAAGCTGTATCTGTCGAAAGTGACACAGGATAACCTGGATGGCGGTGCACTGATCAGCGGTGCTGAGGTGTATGCCAAGGCGGGTAATATCGTCAACAGCGGCCAGATGGACAGTCAGGGCAAACTGCATCTGGTGAGTGACGACAGCATCAGCAACCTGGGCGGCAGCATGACGGCTGGCGATGATATTGCGTTGGTTGCGGTGAATGATATTCAGAATATCAGCGGAGCGATTTCCGGGGAAAATATCGCCCTGACCACGGAGAACGGCGACATCATCAACCGGACTGAGGTTGAGCGCATCAGTATCACGCAGGACGGCACCGTCACCACGGCAGAGAATGCCAGCGGTGTGGTGTACACCGGAACCCGAGTTGGCGATACCGCTACGATCAGTGGTCGTGGCAAGGTGACGATGAACGCTGGTGGCTCGATTATCAATACGGCCGCGAACGTCTCTGCCGGAAGTGACCTTAGCTTCACCGCAGAAAAAGACATCATTCTGGCCGCTGAAACCGATCGCGAATATATGAAAATGCGCGATCAGGAACAACTGAACGTGGCCGTGCTGGGATCCAGCGTGTTTTCAGGTGGTGACCTGAGTGTTGATGCCGGTGAGAATATTTCGGTTACCGCATCTGATATGGAAATCAGGGGCAAACTGGCGATGGTTGCGGGCTGGGATGTTGCCCTGGATACCCTGGTGAATGAAAGCTTCAGTAGTGAGACCTCCGGCAACAGCAAATCTGTGAGCCATCTTCGGCAGCATCAGCGGACGCAGATGGCGGCCAACGACGGTGTTTTCATTCAGTCGGGCAACAATCTCACAGCCACTGGCAGCCAGATCATCACGAAAGGCGATGTGGTCGCGCTGGCAAAAGGTGATGTGACCTTCCAAGCGGTGAATGACAGCGAATATCACCATGACGAGACGACCCGAAAGAAATCTTTTGGCCGCAAAGAGACCCACATTCAGGAGTCGCTGACCGAAACGGTTGTCGGTGCCGATGTCACTGCTGGCGGTAAAATCATCGTGAAGGCTCAGAAGTTCGATGATGTGCAGATGGCTGGCGGCGACAGCGATATCACGCTGATTGGTGCCAATTTCAAAGCCGGTGAAGGCATTGAAGCTTCAGCTGACGGCAGCGTTGGCGTTTACGCTCAGCAATACCGCACCTTCAGCCGTAATGAGAAAATTAAAAAAGGCTTCGGCGGTTTCTCGGGCTCTCACAAATCCGACCTGGACTCTGCAACGCTGCTCAATGCCAGCGGCATGATGAGCAGCGACAATATTGACATCACGTCGGGTAAAACAATCGAACTGATCGCCAGTGAGGTTGAGGCGGGCGGCGATATTAATGCCAGTGCGGTGGATGAAGTGATCATCGCCGCCGGGCAGGAAAGCCGTCAGCGTGAGACTTTTGAGCAGGAATACGGCGCCTTCAGAGGTGGTGACCTGTTCGCGATGGATTCAGCGCGTCAGGGCGAAATCCACAACACCGCCAAAGGCAGTGCACTGACGTCGGGCGGAGCGGTGAATGTCAAAGGCGGCATTGTGACCGTGATTGGGGCTGATGTCAGCGCCGAGACCGACGCCAGTTTCACGGCCGATACCGGCAGCGTTGCCGTGCTGGCGGCGGAAGAAACGCATACCACCTGGTCGTCTTCGGAGTCTCTGTCGGTTGACGTGAAAGATGCCCTGAAGTCGGTCGTGAATCCGTATGAGTCGGTGAATTTTGACGACGGTCAGGCCAAGCTGACGCTGGCGAAAGCCGACTACGAAAAATCGGACAGTAAAACCGATGCCACCACCCATCGCGGCGCGTCCATCATGGGCAAAGGCACGGTGCTGATGAATGCTGCCGAGGACATTCTGATTGAAGGTTCTGAGGTACTGGCCGATGCCGATGAAGACGGCCACGGCAACATCGAACTGACGGCTGCGAACGATGTTCTGATCCGCGAAGTCACCGATACACAAACCACACAGTCATCGAATACAAAAGGCAATGGTGAACTGAGTCTGGTGGTGCAGCATCAGTCTGTTGAAACCGGCAAAGCCGCGATTGCGCTGAAAGAGTCTGCCGACAAACTCAAGCAGGCCAATCGGGATTACCGTCAATACAAGAAGCAGCTGGACAGCCTTGAAGACACTCTGTCATCGCTGGCGCAGGCACTGGCAAACCATGAGCCGGGCGTGGATGCTGCCGATGTTGATGAGCTGAAAGGCATCATCAAAGAGGTGAAAAACGATGAAGCATTCTATCTCGCCAGCATCACGCTCGCGACGGCAGATCTTGCTTCGAAAACCACCTTACTGATCAAGCAAGGGGCCGCAGCTGCACAAAGTACCAGCACGCTGGGCTTTGATGCCGGGCTTCATCTGGATATGTCGGTTGCGCAGACCGATAGCCAAAGTACCAGTACGACTGCAAGAGGCTCGTCGCTCGCGGGCCAGAACATCGTCGTGAAATCCGGCACGCAGACCGATCAGCAGGTTCTGGTGCAGGGTAGTGTGCTCAAGGCCAAAGAAGAAGTGGTCCTGGATGGCGACACCGTGAATGTGGTTGCTGCGCAGCAAACCCAATCCGGTCAGTCTTCCACTGAAAGCGGCACCATCGGTGCGTCGATGACGGTCCACGGCAGCAGCACGGGCGGCAGTCTCAATGCCAGCCTGAACCTGTCGGAGCAGCGCAGTCAGTCGACCAGCTATGTTAACAGTGGTGTGTCGGGCAGCACTATCACAATTAACTCCCGTGGTGACGCCAACATCGAAGGCGCCAATGTTGATGCAGTAAATGCCCTGAATCTGGATATCGGTGGCGACCTCAACGTGGCCTCGGTGCAGAACCGCCACAGCGCCAGTCATCAGGGCGCAGGGATCAGCGGCGGTGCCAGCGTTGATGAAAGCGCAAGCTTTTCCGGTATGAATGGCGGCCTGAATGCCAGCAAGGGCCGTTCAGTCACCTCAGACACGTTGCTGACGACCTTAACCTCTGGCGGTACGGCGGACATCAACGTCGCCGGGAACACCGATATCACCGGTGCCTTGGTCGCCACCGTCGATGAAGATGGCAATGACCTCGGTAATCTGGCTCTGACCACTGGCAGCCTGACATTCCGCGACCTGAACAACACCGACTACCGTCAGGACATGTCCGGGGGACTCACGTCCAGCGTGGGTCTGTCAGGTAGTATCGATTGGACTAAAAACACCACCACTCTGCAGTACAAAAACACCTCGTCTTACAGCAAAGACAAGACGCTCGCGACGCTGGGACAAGGTGAGATCAGTATCGCGGACGACAGCGACCTCACCGCCCTGAACCGCGACTCCAGCACCATCAGCCGGGATCTGTTCGACGTCGATCGCCAGCAAGGTAACGTAGATGTCACCCTTGACCACCGGCTGCTGACGGAAGATGGGTGGAAGGAGATTAAAGAGGATGTGAAGCGGAATGGCATCTTTGTCGATGCTGTCGTGGATACAGCACAGAACGAAAGTATTGGCCTGCTGGGTGATGCAGCCAAGGGTGTCGAGAATTTCTTTGCACATCAGGACAACAAACAGAAATTCTTCACAGCGACCAAGAATTTTGTGACGGAGCCGCAGAATGAAGCCTTGGTGGCGGTTCTGAATGACAGTCATGCGACACCGGAACAAAAGCAGGCCGCTTATGCTGCGCTGTCGGGTTACGTTTCGGCAGAGCTGGGCATTCCTCCGGCACAAGCCCTGCTGGCTGTGGTTGACACCTTTGATGGTGACAGACGAAAAGGCGCCTATGCCAACGGGACGTTTTATGTCGACGACCGTGAACATACCCGCCTTGAAGATGTGGTGACCACTGTGGGTCATGAAACCCAGCATCACATTGATGCCCAGCGCGGCCATCAGGGAGAAGGTGAAACCTACGATGACAACCGCGAACAATATGCCGAGGTGATGGGAGAGGCGACCCAAGATTACCTGAGCTTCAACTACGGCAATGCAGACAAGGGCGAGTTTGGCGGCTGGAATACGCAAACCGGCACGAAAGGCAGTGAGCTGATTGCACAAAACCAGAGCCACTTTGAGTCTGACAGGCAAAGTGGCGAGATGGATTTTCGTTTGCCGAATGAGACAGAGCAATCCGTTCTGAAGAAGCTGGCTGGGGATGATCCGGACAAGCAACTTGAACTGCTGAGTGCGGCGTGCTCTCTTCTTAACTGTGCGAAAGAGTTTGCTCTTGATTCTCCAGAGCGGACTTATTACGAGCAACTTGAACGGGAAGGTCAAGACAATCGTGAATTAAAACAATTATTACAAAATCAATTTGTTAAGGAATGGATTGTCTCATTTTCGCCAAATATGGCTTATGAGACAGAAACACCACAGTTCAGGTATTCTAAGAAAGATAATTCCGAAGATCTTGAGAAATTCGGTTTTGCCCAGTCAGCTAGCCTAATTGCAAAAGGGTACGATTTATCTGAAGACAAGACAGAGCAAGCTTTAAGAATTGGCTTTAATATTGCCATGTTTTTTGGAGCTGTGAAGGCAAGTGGCAGTGGAGTGACAAACTCGAAAGCTGGCGGTGGTGTTCGTCAGCGATTTCCTAGTGTCCAAGGAAGCAAACTCAAGTCAAATACTTCAGACGTAGGTGGTCAGCAGCAAAATTCAACTCTGAAGGTAAGTGAAGTAGATAGTCAGCCACTGCAGTTGCCAAGCGCAGAGGCTGACAGCTTGATGGCAAAGAAGGATGTCAATGGCCGTCAGGGTAGCGATAATGGTAGGATGCCGGGAGAGAGTGTTGTTGGAAATAACTCTCTACAAGGCCCAACACGTGGATCTATACGAGCTGAATTGGATAAGTTGCCAGACGGGCAGGGAGATAACTATACTGTTCGACAAAATGCTAATGGTTCATTTAGTGCTGTTCGCAAAGATGTTAATCAAGGCCATCCAGTTCGTGTTTCACAGGAAGGAAATCTATATTCCCCTACAGCTTCAGGTGAACCAATACCAAATGCTGTTGAGGGGAATAGAAGAAACTTTGAAACAGAAGCAGAGCTCAATGCTCGATATCCAGAAGCATCGGTACAGCCTGAACAATATTTGCGTGATAGTGATGGAAGAATTGTAAAGGATCCTTTAACTGGTGAGGGTCGACGAATAGATCATGTGGTTATTCAAAATGGTAAAGTTATAGATAGTGCTGAAACAACGAGTTTGTCTGCAAGAAAAGAGAAACAAAGTGAAAAGGAAAAACGAATTCGCGACTCTGGAGGAAAGTATGTTAGAGATCGTGAAACTGGGTGTCTTGTTGAAATTTATTGTGAAACGAGGATAATTAGGCGTGAATAGCATTGAAAAAAAAATATTGAACCGTGTTTCATCTGGTAATTTAGAAGTAGAGGATATACTCGATCTTTCTATAAATGGAAATAAAGAAACATCAACATTTTTACATGAATTAAAGGAGTCTTCAGGATGGAGTCCAATTCAGTCTCTTTCTGAAGGTGAAGTGCCATTCGAAGCTTGGGCAACAGTTGTAGAAGTATATTTGAAAGACGGGTTTTCTGGGTTAACTATTTTCAAAAATGGACCATATGCAAGGTTTGTTGTAGCCTTATTAGAACATTTACATTCAACAAATAGTGTGGAAGCATTAGTTGATATATTTTCATATGTAATGCTTCAGCCAGAAGAATACACCGTTTTATCTGATACCATAGTGTCAAGTTTAAATGTTATATTGTCATTTCCTCCAGATGTTATTCTGTTAGAGGATACTACATCATTTATTAGAGATTTTATTCATCGTTATATAAGTGTTGTTGAGACAGAAAACCAATATGCTGTAGCCATTTGTGCTCTAAGAAAAATAGGGAATGAAAAATCTATTAATTTAATCAAAAGTAAAAATAAGTTAACAGGTCAGTGGCTAGGAACAGAAAAAATAGTGATAAAAGAAATACGAAAAATATCACGGTGATAATCAACGGATTGATACTTTCTTGTTCTCCAATTGGCGAAGGGATACACAGCGTTTAGATGTGGCACTTTTTAATTATTTCAGTGACAAAGAGCTGGGGTCAGTTAGATCTGTAATGAAGTCGCATACCGGTGGGGAATGGTATGTGTTTATTATGGTAATTCATAAAGATGCTAGTGTAACTACATAGTTTGAATATCATTGAAATAAGTAAGGCGGAAGGGCTTCAGCTGCTCCTACAGGAATAGGTGATTCTGGGGTCAATTCTGCCATTGGTGTGAGTTGGTCTAGTAGACTTCCTGCAATAGATGAGATGGTGTCAGATGCGATTGCAAATGGTAACGGTGGCGCAAAATTGAACATCCGGTTGGAATTATTACGAGGACCTAATCAATTATGAGGGATGAAGATTTTGAAATCTTTATTGAAGAGATGGGGGAGGCAACTGATCATGAAGTTGCTGATCCATCCGTCATAGAAAAATATAGAAGTATTTTGCCTCTATCTTTGATAAAAATATGGCAGGAAGAAGGCTGGAATGGATATGCAAACGGTCTTTTTTGGATCGTAAACCCTGATGAATACTCCCATTTAGTTGAAATGTGGTTAGAAGGAACCTCTGTCAATGAGATAGATACTTACCATGTTATCGCACGTAGTGCTTTTGGGGATCTTTTTGCCTGGGGAGAAAAGTATAACAGGAAAATTACAATTTCTTGCCTTACTGGATCTGTAATTGCAGTGGCGAGTGAATTGGATGTGCCATCTGATAACCCTGATTTAACTATCGGTTCTTTTCTAGCTATGTCAGACCTTGAGCGGTATGACGTTGAAGATATTGAAGAAGAACCATTTTTTGAGCGATCTGTTGAAAAACTAGGGGCGTTGAAAAAAGATGAGTTATATGGATTTGAACCAGCATTAGTGCTTGGAGGTTCATTGTCATTCGAGAACCTAACCAAGTTAAAATTAGATGTTCATTTAACAATTCTGCGCCAACTAGGTGGGGTGCCTCGAATACCATATTAAAATATTCAAAGTACTGTTCGATTACTAGGAACGATCTAAACTGTTATTGTTCACTGAAAGACCTACAGAATCTCAATTAAATTCATCATGGCACTATACTACGCTGAAAAATTTTACAGGTTGACTTATTCTATTAGCCTTTCATATATCGATCTCCCTTATATATAGGGCCTGCTAGACTTGAAATAAGAGATGAACATCAAGATTATCATGTGACTATGTAGGATAATATTAATGAAAGAACTATTTTAAATGATCTTTAGTGATAATATAAAAGAAGAGTTATGGAATGGAGAAAGTGCAATTTGTTTTTTTGTTCACAACCGTAGATACTATTGGTTGATAGATAAGAAATATAATATTTGTTTGGATGGAGAAAAAGAATATAAGGCATATTTAAATAAAGGATATATAACAAAAGAAGAGTTTAACAAAGCATGCAAAGAGTTTAGACAGGGCATTTTAAGGTTGACCTCTGAAAATTTCATAAATTATGTTGATTTAGATTCTGTTGAGAATTTTTCAGTGGATATATTTAAATGTGAAGTAGTGCTAGACCGCACTCTAAGTACAAAGGTTGAAAATTATCTCACATATAGGGATGAACTATCTGAAGAGGACTTTTATCTTACTCAAAAAATAGGCTATTTCCTTCCACTTTTTTATATTAATTTTGATAAGAAGCTATTTATGCACATGGATTGGGGAAGATGTCATGAGGATACGATATATGAAAGTTGGTCAGGGAGTTGTGGTGATTTCTTATCATTAATCCCGGATGAACAAAAGTATTGGATTCATCAAACGCATGATTGATTGAATTTGAAAAACAAGTAATTTTTCATATCTGATTAATTTTCAATGTGGAAATTGACACGGATTATAGAAGTGATAAGTATTTTTATAAATAAAATAAGTTTCATGCTAATTTACATTAATATGCTTTCGGATAGTCGTCAAATATTTTTATAAAGCTAGGCTTAGATACATAAGTCAGTGAGCATATCCAGTGTGTTGATACTGGGAATCGACTGAAATGTGGAACGATTTATCAAAAAATAGTGAAATATCGGATATAAAAAAGTGAAATCGAATTGTGGATAACCTGATAATCCAAGGTCAGATAGCCCTGACATTGAATATCAAATTAATGGTCGAACTATACTAAGTAATCTAAAAGTCAGGCTGGAGGATAAATATGGATAATCCGATTTAAGAACAACATAAATTGATTGAACAGCTGTTTCTAGTAGTGAAGGGGAGCTGTCCTGTTGATGCCACGTCAGCTAAGTGTCGTTTTGAATATGACCATGGCTATGAAGATGGTAGTTTGAGTGTAGGATCCGCTTTTAGTTATATAACCAGAAATGAAGAGTTTTTCCCAGCGCTTGAAAGAGAACTTCGGCGTTTAGTTAAGGATTTAGTGCTCCAGCTTCATGCCAAGATGAAGGCGCATACAGGGGGGGATTGGAATGCATTCATACTGTTTATCAATGCAGATGGAACTGTAACGACCAAATTTGAGTATCCTGACCAATAACCATCTATAAATTAAACGTTGAAAGGCATGGTGGGTCTGTCACAGATGAGTAGTGTATGTTCGAGCACGGACAGGTGTTGCTCCAGATAGCTCTAAAACAAGACGAGCTTACACTCCTAGATCGACGGCATTTAATAGTGATGAACTATTGGTGCGAGCTGATGACTTCCTTAGAAATAATTACCTGGATAATGCAATTAAAAATGCAGAGCAGGTACATTAAGGATCAAATTTTCAGCTGATAGGGGGCTGAATTAGGCCGAGGCTATGTTCCAGTTGGCAAAAAACGGGGCTATCAGGGCCATTAAAAAAGTCGATGGTCTGATAAATGTTGAGGCATGGTATGTGTACGATCCAGCTAAAAATGTCTGGCAGACGAATACAATATACCCAATTCCAGATAAGTAATTATGGAATCATATAAGTTAATGAAAGCGTTTTGGCTGGGATTTATGGAGCCCAGGCAGGCTTGGATGATGAAGAAGCCATTGCTGCATTTCTAAAATATTTGCAGCATGAACCTTTTCGAGAAGGTATGAGGCTGAACTCAAAAAGGCTTTTCGTGATGAATCTCTGTCTTGGGCAAAACTAATGGATGATTGCGAAGTTTCCTTTTTTGAAACTGAAGAAGAAGCAAAATCAGTTGCCAAAGAGTTTTTGTGGGACGTTGTTTTTCCTGCTGAATAGTTATTGATTTGTTGTTCCAAACAGATTAACTAGTGGTTTAACTGATGATGCTGCATCGATCATTTCAAGTTCTACCAAAAAGCAGCTGCGAAAACAGGCTGCTTTGTCTCGAGCTGGTGTTGATGAATCAGGTATCGTTAGTAAAAACTATACATTTCCGGGAGTTCGTAGATTAGATGATCAAGTCTTCGGTATTGACGATCATGCTGCGTACATAAAACAGGTTGAAAAGTTGGATTTAGATTCTGGAAATACTTTAAACTCTGTTACTCGAGCCAGAATATTAGAGCATGTTGGAGATGGTACTAGACAGTATCCAACGCAAGCAGGTATCCCTGGTTTGCAAGCAGAAGTTCAATCAGTAAACAGTGTAATAAATCAAGTGCCAGTAGACTTTGATTTATCGAAAATAAATGTATCGACGATCAAATTAGCTCCTGGCCCTGGGCAAGGTTTGCCATTTCCAGCATGTAGTAATTGTGGAGGCATTTTGTCGAATTCTGTAAATATTTTGACTGGGGTTAAGTAACATGCTGAGGTTAAAAAAAAATGCATTAACAGAAGAGGAAGGAAAATTTTTTTATAAAGGTGATCTTTTCTCTGGAGTTGCATTTACTATGAGTGATGGTGAAATGGTAAATGCGATTAACATTTCGGAAGGGGTGGAAATAGGGAAGTATTTTCCTAGCTATTTACCTGTATCTGAAAGTAAAATTATCGATATTGAGCTTTTAGAACCCGAAAATGAAGACGATTATGAACCATTTCTATGTTTAAATGGGGAGCGTTTTAGTGGAATTGCGCTAGAGTTTGATGGTGCATTTTGTACAGGAGAGGTATTGTATGTAAGAGGATGGTCTGACTCACAAGTTGCCTACTATGAGACGGGATGCTTAGAGTCAATAGAGCTTGTTGAGGATGGTTTCTCTCAAATTTATCAGTGGTATGAAAATGATCAGTTAAAGAAATATGAAGTTACATCAAGAAACTCATTTTCTTTTGATTTAGCGTTTAATGAAAATGGATACTTGTCTGTTCTTGGAATGGAAGGTGATTACTTTAATCAAGTAAAAATGATATCAGATAAGTTAGTAATTCCAGCTTTTAAAGATGATTCTTTTTTAAGAAATTTAAAATCAGCTGAGTTTTTATCTCTTTCTGGACATTCAGTTACAGATAAGTTGTTTAGACGATTAATTTATTCGGGAGTGCTAGAGCTGATGGAGAGTATTAGCCTATTCCAAACAGCAGTGACAAAAGAAAGCTTATTTTTACTGCAAGAGGATAGTAATCTTAAAAATCTGCTTATAAACTCTAATATTATAAACTTAGATGACTTAAAGTTATTTAAGTTAAATAATCCGGATTGTTATGTCGAGTTCAATCGAGTGGAAGTATTAGTTTAATTGTTTAATTTCTTAATTGTAGCGTTTACTAATTGATCTGCTTTCCTTGTTGTTTCTGGTAAGCGGTATTTAGGTGAGAGTTTTAAAATCCATTCACAAGCTGTTGCTAACGAAACACGATGACCAATGGAAACATAAATTGGGTTTATGAAATCTTGTGTTCGTAATACACTACCGATTGTTTCACCATTATCAATGAGAGGGGCTGTTGCTCCTCTATTTTTATCTGGTTCTGTATGCTCTCCTAATAAACGAGTTTTACCGCAGCCAACCGTCGGTACATCAAAAATCACCCCTAAATGGCAAGCTAATCCAAAGCGGCGAGGATGTGCATAACCTTGGCCATCGCATACGATTAAATCGGGTAGGTGCTTTACCTTCTCAAATGCCTTTATCAGTGGTGGCAATTCCCGAAAAGAAAATAGGCCAGGAATATAAGGAAATTGCTCTTTATCAATAGCGGTAGCTGTTTCAATAACTTCTAGAGTCTCAGCATCAAGAACAACAACTGAGGCAACCAATCTATCGCTGTCCTTCTGGTAGGCGACATCAACTCCAGCAACAAGCTTTACTTTATTGACTTGATCTGTCTTTACAACTTTAGCAGCCAGCTCTTGTTGTAGGTTTAAAGCTTCTTCCTGGGATAAAGCCCAAGGGTGATTGAAAATAGGTTCCACTGATAGTTTTTTGAGTTTTCTGAAAGTCGGATATTCTTATGCTCCAAGAGAATGCCATCAATAGTTGTGACTTACAAGAAAAATAGTATAAAAATAAAAAACTCTAAATTTCAATGCCTTATGTTGTTGCCTTCTCTGGTTTATACTGATTGGTCCAAGTGACTTGTTGGAGTTGCAAGGACTGACACGTTTGTGTATGACTTTCTGAGCTTTCCCTAACATCCCTAACATCCCTAACATCCCTAACATCCCTAACATCCCTAACATCCCTAAAAGCACCTAAAGTCAGCCCATAACCTTAACCTCAGGCGGCACAGCAGATATCAAAGTCGCCGGGAATACCGACGCCACCGGCGCGGTGATCGCCATCGTCGATGAAGACGGCAATGACCTCGGTAATCTGGCTCTGACGACCGGCAGTCTGACATTCCGCGATCTGAACAATACCGACTACCGTCAGGACATGTCCGGGGGGCTGACGTCCAGCGTGGGTCTGTCAGGTAGTATCGATTGGACTAAAAACACCACCACTCTGCAGTACAAAAACACCTCGTCTTACCGCAAAGACAAGACGCTCGCGACGCTGGGACAAGGTGAGATCAGTATCGCGGACGACAGCGACCTCACCGCCCTGAACCGCGATTCCAGCAGCACCAGCCAGGAACTGTTCGACGTCGATCGTCAGCAAGGCAATGTGGATGTCACCCTTGACAGCTGACGGAATATATTTGAGACAACATTTTTAGAGCCGTAAATTACTGTAGATGATGAAGTAGAAAGATATCATTACAAGCGTGATGTCGCTTCGTTTTGGTGAATTTTTATGGCAGTTTGATTAATTTTTCCATCAAACTGTCCTCATTGATTAAATGGTTTTCGAATGAAAATGTTTGAATAGATATACATAAGTGAGAATAATCATGTTTAAAAAATCTCTAGCTGTCGGTATTGTGGCAATACTAGCTGGGTGTTCCAGTTCACCATATCAGTACTATGAAGAGTCGACATCAATTGAAAAGGGGATAACGAAATACCAGCTGAACGATGTAAACCTAAAATTAACTTTAGGTCATGGAGCGATTCCTGGAGACACAACTTTTGCTTCTGAGTCTAAGTTGAAAGAAGAGTTTTATGCTGCATTACTAGAAGAAATGAATAAGCAAGGTGTGTTGTCAAATAATAACGATAAAGATGCAATTCAAGCAAGTATCAGTATTCAGTACCAAAGAAACTTTAACTATGGTGGCAAGGCGTTGAACAAACCTGCTGTATCCCACGAAGTGGTTGTACAACGGAATGGCAAACGATTGGCTAGCTTCCAGGAGTCTGGATACACAACAAAATATGCTTATTTTGAAGATGCCGCAGTATCGTTAGAAATAGCTTCCTTCCAATGGGGAGCAGAAGATGAGCCGAGAGATATTCAGATGATTTCCAAACTAATCATTGAAGAATTGAGTGAGCTTGGGAAGTAATTTTTTTTGGAAGAGGGGCTGATAAATCCAACTACTTTATAAAAGTTCAGTAAATGTTTCTGATCGATTTTTGAGGTTCTACAAGAGGTGATAGTGAAATTTATACATGATTTGGATATTGGTATGATCTAAACCATTCATCTAACTTGGAACTATTCGGAGGTTGACAATTGACTCAACGGAGATAGAACTGGATAAGCTGTGGAGTGATGAGAGATTCGATGAAGACAATTTATCTGAGATAGAAGGGATTTTAACTAAGAAATCTTCGTATGTTGATTTTTTTGTTCGTAAAATCGACATTAATTCATCACAAATGGATGCTTTATATCTAATCATATTGACTGTCATTCCTTTGGAAATTTGTGTTCTCTATACAATAGAACAAGATGCTTGGGATATTGGGGATTTTTCTGAATATGGTTGGTTTCAAGGTGTTGATACATTTAATTTAATATCTCTGTCTGATTATGAATATTGCCTCTCTAATCAGATTTTCAGAGATGGAAGAAATAAATGAGACTGGTTAATAAAAAGTCTTAGCATATTTAAAGAATATTTAGCGTACGTTCTTGCTGTTAAGGTAATAGAAACTGGTTGAGATGTTTCGGGAGAATGGGAAAATCATGAAATAGTTTATAGGATCAATCATGAATAATTGGAATACGTAGAGATGATTTTGGGAAGGCAGGATCAAAACAGATTGATAGGTTTTTATAATCAACCTAATTATGATTTAGTTAGTATTGGAGGGGTTCATGTGTCCGATTAGATGTTCAAGTGAAGAATAAAGTCATTATTGATCTTTCAGAATCTGAGTTGCGCTATCTTTTGGCTTCAGGTTATGGATTGTTTTTGAATATCCCGAAGGAATCATTATCTAATTATATAAACTTTAATGCTGATGAAATTAATGAGGTTCCCTTAAATGCAAAAAATTTTGGATTAAAATGATAGTTCAGTTTAGTTGGGATTTTTGTTTTGTAAATGTGTAGATTTTACTTATTACATATTTTTGATTAAATGATTTGTTAGTTTTAATTATGATTTTCTTTGTTGGGAAGATATTAAATATAGGAAAGTCATACAGGTAGCATTAAAATTTAGATGTAAATATGACTATAATTTTTGGTATAAATAATTAATTTAAAAATATTTCAGATTCAGACGAAAGAGATTAAATTTGGTACATCTCTACATGGGAAAATCTGGTAGCCATGGTGGAAAAGGTTCAGAGCAATTTCAAAAAAGAACTCAGAGACATGATTGATATTAGTAATTCATTAAATGAATTTAATTCCATAGTTCAACCTCTTAGAGATCCTTGGAGTATCGCTCTTTTGCTTCTGCCGGATTTTTCAAGCTCTGGAGGGTAATGGTATGGAATATGAAACTTTCAATAAGTGGTGTAATTTCTGTGAAGGGAAAGTGATTTTAGAACCTTCGTATTTTTTAACGATGTTTCATGGTGTCATCAGTGATAGAGATCTTGAAGAGATTTTTAAGTATTTTCCTTGTGCTTCTGAGTTGATTGATCGAGTCAGGAACGTTCAGTCTGTGATGCATAATCTTAGAAGTTTAGGTAATAGTGATCCAGCTCAGTGTCTGGAACTAGCAGCACGAGATTTATCGGAAAGATTAAAAGCATCTAGGTTGCTAGGTGATGAGGAACTAGTAGATGTTGCAAGGAGTGTATCTAAAAGATTTGTTTCGGATTTTTCAATGGTAAGAACTGCACAAAGTGATGATTGGAACGTTGGCCTTATTGAAAATACTAATGATTATGTGAATTCGGTTATGATTTCCAGAGAACAGCATTATTATGCGATTTTTGAGGCATTTTATGGGATGACAACTTTATTTCCCATGAAATGGTATCTATGTGCTCCTTTGACGGAAACATCAATAGATTTTTCTAATTTTTTCAAGCTCTGGGAATTACGTGGAGACTATGCTCTTACTGGAACGGAACTTTTAGTATCACAGGACTTCAACTAAGCAGATTCTCAAGTGATAATGAAGAAATTATACTCATATTTACTTGTGGCACACTTTTCGATAATCTAAAAAAATTAACAGTTATATAAAGAACAAATCACTATTTCAGAATTTTTATGATTAGCTTCTACCCACATTTATTACTAGGTATAAGGATGAGTTCATTTCATTCCGTATGATTCATAAGATGTCGTTAAATACACTAGAGATGTGGCAGTATTGGTTATCAAAGCTTACAATGAATGGTGAAGTGATGATTGAAATTATTGATGCTCTCTTACCTGAAGATTATTTTGTTTTTTTATCTTGTAGTGGAGGAAGATATCCTCTACAAGATTGTTTTCGCTTTATGAATCACGCTGAAGGTTCTTCTACATTGGATATTGAATCTGGTGGTCGAAAAGAGTATTTGGGGGCTGCAAGAATATGGGTTTCATCAAGAAATGGATGTGTTTTTTTGCAGCGCCATCGATGGTTTACCACTATGTCGAAAAACATAGTTATTTGCCTCCTCAAGAGTTTGTGGAGGTTGTTATGGCATTTGATTGCACTAAGAAATTCACAGCTCAAAAAGTATGTTTAAATTAAAATAACGGATTGTTTTAAATAAATAATATCAAGTTTTTAATGGTGTATTAATGTTATTTTTGTTTTTTTTTGGTTTATATGAGTGGGGTGCTCTAAAATATTTTTTAAAATACACATCATGGCGATCTTAAGGTGTCTTTTTAATAAATTTTGTGAATCATATTAATTGATTGTTTAATATGATTATGGATGAGTTATTTGAAATATTTTGATGGTGATTCATGAATCATAATAAAGGACAATATTAAATTTTCATCCAATGGATTATTCTGTTATTTATTTTGGCGTATAAGTGACAGTGTTGTGTTCATAAAGATATAAAATTTTTGAAAAAATATCACAAAAAATAAAGTAAAAATATGAGGTTTTAATGAAATCATGTACGTTACTAATTCCTATTGATGAGTCGTCTATTATTTTGCGAAGTTGTGATGGCTTGGTTTTATTTCAAGGAGATGAATTTCAAGCGAACAAATTTTGTAATATTATACCACCAGTTGCTGGAGGGGATACTTACCGCCATGTCTTATCTGGTGTATATGAATGTAAAAATGGTTCGATTATTGTTAGGATTCAAGATGGATTTGATTTAGATAGTATGGTTGAAGTAGTATTTGATACTTCTATTATAAAAAGGATTTCAGTTTATTGGTCAATATAAAATGAAAATATGCGAGAATTCATGCAAAAATACTGTGTTGATAGTTTTTTAACGGATTTGATTTTAAATGTATGTTGAATAAGATAGTATAAAAATTTTTTTGAACGTAGAAAGTGAGTTTTTTATTACGATTGTAGCTGATGTTAGTCAATAAATAAGGAGTACGCTTTGTCTTGAATTTAAATGTTATATCGTTTTTATAATGTGTTTGTTGATTGTTTTGGTGATGAATAACTGGTTATTCCATATTGAATGGAATGGACATATTGATGATAATAAAAAATGAAAATGAAATTTTTACAGATTCTTTCGGATTGTGGGTGTCTGGACTGTTTAGTGCTATTTCTGGACATATTCCAGAAGTGTCGTTTGATGAACAGAAAGATATATTTTTTACTTTATTAACGAATTGGATGAATGAGGGCAAGGTGTTTTTTTGCAGTCCTGAAGGCCCTCTAGAGACATTTTGGGATGCTGAGAATGATGAAATCATTTCTTATCTCAAAAGGTTATGGCCAGAATCTGTAACATCAGAATTAGATTCAGATTTAAATTTATACTTTTATGAAATTCCTGCGATTGTTTGGGTCGGTCCGGGTGGTACGTTCATTGGTTCATGATAATAGAAAATAATTATACTTATATTCTAAAATGAATGTTTTTTATTTATGATCTTATATTGAAAAATATTATTTTAAATTGTATGACACAAAGAGGTTGAAAATGCTGGATGATTGGAGTGAAATAAATTGGCATGGTGTGAAATCAATTCAAAGAACATATTCCGATGGTACGGATGTAATCATTTCAATAAGGATGAGTAACGATTGTTATGAGATCTGGACGATTGTTGAACATAGAGTTTCCGGTCCGGTTGAAAGTATGAATTGCTTTGTGGGAACTTATCATGATGCAATTGAGAACATGCTTGTTGAAGCAAAAGGTTGGGATTTGGATTTCTTATAGTTCATGGTTTATTTTTAATGTGCTTACTGAGGTTTTTCAATTGGGATTAAATTTTTTGCTGTCTTGATGATCGAAAAATTCAGAAGGAATAGTCCTGATATTAAGTATGAGGCACACAGTTTCTATCACCAGAATGGCATGTTGAAGCAATGCTCTAAACATGAAACTTGGTAAATAAACCATGGATAAATGGGGTTGATGATTGAAGTATTAACGAAATTAATTTGTGCCAATTTGGATTTTAATAACGGATTATCAATATTAAATTGATGATTTTAAATTAAAATATCGCATGCAATAGTCTCAGCTTGAGTGATTTATTGAGCAAATGCTCTGCTTGAGATACAGACATTATTTTTGTCCGGGTCTTTCACGTTCGCAAATAAGTATCCATTCCCCTGATGTGTTGCACCAAACTTCAAACCATTTTCTAGTGCCTTCTGTTTAAATGCTTCAACATCGGAGACAGAAAAAACAAGTTTGATACATGCCTGCCCTAATTTAACGGCAGAACCCGCCTGATGGATTAAAATGACTTCTTTACCCTCCGATGTTTTCAGTGAGATCAATCGATCTTCCCGAGAAGCGATCAGGTCAAAGTGTTTTGTATAGAAATCAGCAGTCTTTTCGACATCTTTTGCATAGATAATGACGCTTGATAGGGAAACTTTCATCGATCACCTTTCTTTGCCAAACTTTTTAGTCAACAACAGTACATTCACATTGAAAACGGGACGTGTCCAGTGCGACCGGTTGGTTCAGCCAGCATGGCTCAGTTTGCACGTTGCACGGCACAAGCATGCTACCGCCCTAAACATTGTCTTACTAAAGGATAGATACCTTGTGTAACAGCCATGATATTCACAGAAGGCACCTGTTTCACGTCTTGGTATGTTTTGGATTTCATATCTGTGTTTTGGAACAAGTTCTGACAGGTTTCACGAGTATTGGTTGTCCCAGCGTTGCAGTGTTTTGGAAGGCCGCTAACTTTCTTTCAACAGACTGAGTGTTTATGATTTAGCTACTTGAACTGATTCAGCGAGCACAGGATGTGATGCAATATTCCGATTCACTCAGCCAATTTATTCACAAACTGGCACCGCGTGTAGACGTTTTTACTCAGATACAACTAAATGAACCCTGGGGAATTGCGGATTCACAACGCGAGCGGGGCAGTTTCTGTTATCTGCTCGCCGGGCGTTGCAGGGTTGAAATTGAAGAAGAACCTGCCCTCACTTTGCAAGAAGGTCAGATGGTGCTGCTTCCCTATGGGGATGCTTACCGGGTGATGAGTGAAGCGGGTGTCGAGTGCCAGTCAGTGTCTGAAGTGTTCGATGGCAATAGAGCTGATAATGTCAGCTTTGGAGTGATCGGTGGTACTGGTGCCTCCTGTGAGTTGATGTGTGGTGCGATTACGTTTTCCATGATTCAGCATTGGGGGATGGATGCGACGGCGGTCCGTCTGCCCAGGGTTATGGTTATTGATATTCATCACAGCGAGCGCATGAGCCGCTATATGGCGTGGATCTATCAGGAAAACCTGCAACGTCAGTCAGGTCACCAGCTTGCCATGAAGCATCTGCTCGAGCTGATGATGCTGGAGATGATCCGTGGTCTGCCGCATCTGGATATTCATCCGGGCTGGCTCCGGGCAATCAATGACAGGTACCTCTCTCCGGCAGTACTGGCAATTCAGCAAGACTACCGCCGGGACTGGCGGCTGGAAGAGCTGGCGGCAATATCGGCCTTATCCCGATCGGCCTTTGCCGAACGGTTTAAACGCCTGACAGGGAGCACCCCCCTTCAGTATATCCGTCAGTGGCGTTGCTTTATTGCAGCCCAAAAGCTGGCAGAAACCACTCAGTCTGTTCAGGAAATTGCGTTTGAATGTGGCTTTCAATCCAGTGATGTTCTGATCCGGAACTTCAAAGAATTTCACCGCACCACGCCAAAACAATATCGAATGAACGCCCAGAACCGTCAGCGTGATTTCAGCGTTTCTCCCTGAAGTCAGGAAAAATCGATAGATCGTCCAGATGCATCGATACTCAGTCCGTATACAGCCCGCCTGTCTTTCTCCTCTTTTTCGGTTGCCTTAAAGTGGCTGGAAAGGAGGAAACACATGATTGATTGGAACCATAAACCAGTGATCAGCATGAATCTGTTAGCGGGTTCGTTGTCTGTCCGTGTTGGCGCTTTGAGGCATGGATAAACGTTGTTTCCTTCTTCCTGAATTGTGGTGGCACGGATGCCCGTTCCCCCAATTTTTTCCATTGAATTTCGGAGGAAATCTTACTATGACGACACCATTGGTGATTTTAATCCTGCTTTGCAGTCCGTTACTTTTGTCTTACTTCGCCGGAAAGCGGGGGGCTGAAGCGCGTGACCGTTTTGCGAGTTATGGTCTGGGCCTGGCTTTTTTGTTCTTTGCGCTCGGACATTTTGTCGCGACTGAAGGCATGGTTGAGATGTTACCGCCCTGGCTGCCTTTGCGGTATGACATTATTTATCTCACCGGGATGTTTGAAGTGGTCATTGCCATCGGGATCTTCCTGTCTGCTTATCGGCAGGTTGCGGGTCAGGTCGCTATTGCCACCCTGATTTGCTTTTTCTCTGCCAATATTTATGCCGCCTGGCATAGCGTTGGACTCGGCGGACATCAGTGGGGTCCCGGGTACTTGCTGATTCGTGCGCCGCTTCAACTGATCCTGATTGGCTGGGCGTACTATTTCTGTGTGAAACGCCCGTCGTATCAATCAATGACTGATTCAATTTAAAAACCAGAGTTTTTCTTTCCTTGTGTCTTCAGATCGAATCTTTGCTGAAGCGAAAATTCTTGCTGGCTTGTGCGTTGCACGCAAAAGAGTTTTTAATTTGTGGCTGATTCAAGTGCGTTAGATTTGGTATTAAACTGTGTTTTCAATCAGTTGGTGATAAAGGAGTTATCAATGACGAAACGTTTGTATATGACGACATCAGAGCTGACAGGAACAGCACAAATAATTCGGTGTGACGCAGATGAAACAGGATACATTGCAGAGCTGGATGCCACTTTGTTTCACCCACAGGGGGGCGGGCAGCCCAGTGACTTGGGGGAGCTGGAAAATGAGCCGGGTGCGAAGGCGACTGTGCTGCAAGTGAAAGAGGTCGATGGGGTGATTTTGCATTGGCTGGATGTGCCGCTGCCGCCCGGGACTGTCATGATGCGTGTGAATCAGGCCGTCCGTCAGCATCATGCGGCGCTTCATAGTGTGGGTCATGTCATCGGGAATATCGGTCAGCAGTACGGATGGAAACCCGTGAAGGCCCACCATTGGCCGGATGAATGCCGGATTGAATTTATGCCGGAATCAAATTGCTCTGAATTGGAAGCGGCTGAAATTGAAAAGACACTGTCTGACCTGATTGCTCAGGGCCTGACTTCCAAGATCTATACCGATGAAAAAGGATTCCGTTGGGTCGGTTTCGGTGAGTTATCTCCCTGGCCATGTGGCGGAACACATCTGAAATCACTCAGTGAAGTGAATGGCAAGGTGTTGGCTACGGCCAAAGTGAAAAAGAGTAAACTGATCGTGAAGTACAGCATTGAAGCATCGAATATCGGAGAAAAGGAATGAAACATGGTACTCGATCTTCATCGCTGTCTGGGCACGAACAAAGCATAAAATGAGCACTTCAGAGAATGTCTGATGGTATGAAGCCAGTCGCCCGGCAGGTATAGCTGGCTTTTGACTTACTGATGCCGGGGCGAAAAAGCATTTAAAATTTGAGTACTTTAATCACATCAAGGACTCTTCATTTTTAAAAAACCAGGCGATTTCAATCAAATAAATTTATTTTTTATATCAGTGGTTTGATTTGTTTTATTCTCGGATTGATATTAGTGAATGCCATTTTAATTTGTTATTATCATGTTTTTAATTTATGTTTTTTAATAATTATCGCTTGATCTTTTCTCGGATGCTCTTATAAGATGTAAAAAGAATTCAATTCTGAATTCATAATTTAACCTTAAGTGATTCATCAGATGGATATATCTGATTTTGACTTAATATTATAATAATAAGGAAAGTTCCCCATGAAAAAAATATTAAATTTCTTAAACAGGGACTTGTTCCCGATAAAGCTGCATACTGCATCTGTGATTGTATGTTCTGTTTTAGCCTTGTTCTTTGATCTATGGCAGCTTGTGACCAGCTCAAATGAGTTCCTGGTGTGGGTTTCATTGATATGTCTTACCGTGACTGCATTTGGATGGATTCAGGCAACGAGCAGTGGTTTCAATCTCTATTTGTTGGCATATATTGTTCCGGCGGCATTATTGGCCATCGCGCATGTGCCGGGTGGTGAACACTTGGGGATCAATTCAGGTGACTTCATTACAAGTGCTTATGCGTCGCTGATATCAGCGCTGTTTCCCTTGATTGTTCCTTTGATCACTGTGCCTTGTGTTCTCGTGATCAGCTCATTTACCCGGTGGCTTGAGCAGCAATCGGGCTAAGCTGGGAATCGGCAGGACGTTTATTTAAAGCCAGGATAAACTTTGCTCATCCTGGCTTTATCTGACTATGGTTGTATTCAGGTTATTGTTTTTAATTTAAGTTTGTTCAACGATTTTAAAAAATGACATTTCCTTCCTGAGATTTTGTGTCAGCGCTAAAATGTCGTCGTTTGCCAGCATGGTTTGATTTGCATTGCTGGTATTCTGCTGCACGATTTGGCTAATCGCTTCCAGCCGTTGTGAAATATCTTTCGTGACCGATGATTGCTCTTCTGATGCCGTTGCAACCAGCGTGTTGATATCTGAAATTTGAGAGACTTGCTCTGAAATCGCCTGAAAAGCATGCGACAGCGCCTGGGTATTCGTCTGAGATTCAGCCACCAGTTCTGTATTTAACTTCATATGATCGTCGGCTCGTTTCGATTGCTCCTGAAGCTGACTGATAATCTGTTGAATATGAATGGTCGATTGCTGGGTTTTTGCTGCCAGAGCCCGGACTTCTTCGGCAACCACTGCAAAACCGCGACCCTGTTCGCCGGCACGGGCAGCCTCAATCGCTGCATTCAGTGCCAGCAGGTTGGTTTGATCCGAAATGCTGTTGATGACCTCGACGACCGAACTGATGTTATCCGAATGGAGTTTGAGGTCATTGATGATCGTGGCAGATTCCGTGATGGTGCTGCCCACGCGCTCGGCAATATGATCCGAACGCTGAAGCGTGCTGGTGCTGTCCGTGATGATGCTGATAGCAGTTCCTGTGGCACTGTCGGCCAGTTGCGCATTTTGCGCGACATCAGAGGCTGTTGATGAAAGCTCTGTGGCCGCAGCTGCAACCTGCTCGACTTCAGAGAGTTCTCGCTGCGCGTTTACGGAGTTACCGTGGATCACTTCTGATATTTGTGACTGATTGGCTCCAAGCTGCCCCAGAATATTTTCCGAGGACTGGATAATGGTGACAATGCTGCGCTGCAGCGTGTGCAGAGACTCCGTAATCAAATCCAGCTCGTTATTGGCAGCGGCAATCTGATTGGGCGTAAAATCGCCGTCAGACATCTTCTGAATGGCTCTGGTAATCTCGGGCAGTACTCTGAGTTCTTTGCGGATAATCCAGAACGAAATCATAAAACCCAGGATACAGGCAACAATAAGCAGGGAAATCGCGAGCTGAATATCTGAATCATATTGTTTCTGGCTGGCCTGATAAATTTTCTGAGAGGTGGACAGCTGGATCTGTATGAGTCCATCAATATGCATCGAGATGGGGTCAATCAAGTCATAAACTTTCTGAACGATTTGATCGGCAGTCTCAGGGTTGTTCCGGGCTTCCTGTAATAATGTAACCAGGTCCTTTTTGATGACCTGAATTTCCATGGACAGTTGATTTGCGATCACTGTTTCTTCAGCAGTTAACGTTGTCGAAGAATATTGTGTCCAGGTGTCTGCCACTTTATCTTTTGCATTCAGTACGGAAGCTTCCAGTCTGCTCTGATTTAAACCACCAATATTCCATTTGTTGAATGCATCCACGACCTCTATCGCGAATGCATCTGAAATTGTTTTTAATTGTTGTAATGGGATGACGCGATCCAGATAGATCGAATTCATTGCCTGCAGCGTGCTTTGATTACCAGACATTTGATTCCAGAAAATCAGAAACATAAACACACACAGTGTCGAAGGGACCACAAGAAGTTTTGTGAAAATTTTTCGTTTCATATGAAATCAGAATAATACCGCGAAAGTATAAAGTATCGAGTGTGTATGGATATCGGCATCATTAATATTTTTTATACTGCATTTCGTCATATTTACGAGTGAATATCACACTCGTGCTGGTTATTTCAGCAGTTGTCATGGAAGTGAAATTTTCGAATTCATCGGGTTGCTTATACGTGGCAGCACTTTGCGCGGGTATGACTGAACGGCACCAATCCTCATTAAAATGTAAACCTTGATGAACCTTCTTAAGATGCGGATAAAGGCTGTCGTTTTATCCATCCATGATCTGCGATCCTGAAATACCAAAGGAATCATGATTTCCATGAAAACAAGCCAGCGAATCAGTATTCCGGTACTGCTACTGACAGTGATTGCCTGTTCCGGTGAATCCGAAACGGGTTCAGATGCCACAACATCGTCCGCCAGTTCAGGGCAAGAGCGTTCGGATTTCAAGTGTGGAACACTGGGCTTGAATGTGAGTCCGGAGCTCCCGACAGACAGAAGCCGCATGATTGAAGTGTCAGATTATGCGGCCCTGGTGACGGCAATTCACAGCGGGTATGCCTACATCAAGGTGCCGAATGGCGTGACGATTGAGATTCCTAACCAGTCAGCTGCGGTTGTGCTGGGGGAGCATCAAACCCTGTTTGGAGAGCGGGGCATTTCAGACAATCCGGGCAGGTTACGGGTTGCGGCAAATCCGAATCCGACGGAAGACAGTTACCCGGTGATCCGATTATCCAGTTATGCGCGGATAACCGGTTTGATGATTGAAGGGCCAGTTCAGGTCAGCAATACCACTAAATCGACGATTGGATTGCAGAGTCAAAATGATTCGGAAGGGATTGTCTTTGACAATAATGAGATTTTTGGCTGGCCATGGGCCGGAATATCTCTCAAGCGTTCGAAATCGGCCAAAGTCAGTCACAACTATATTCACCACAATATAAAAACAGAGCTCGGTTACGGGGTGGTGGTGCAAAACGGGGAGACGACTGCGGATATTGAATGCAATATCTTTGATCATAACCGGCATGCAATTGCGGGCTCCGGGGCACTCGGAGAGGGATACACCGCTTCGTATAATCTGGTCATGCAAGGCGGCGGAAAAGCGGCATATCATCAGTTCGATATGCATGCGAAAGATGGTTATGGCGGAAGTTATGTGAAGGTATACAACAATTGGTTTAATTACGGTGATTTTGGGACCGCCAACCGTTCTTCGGTCATGATTCGTGCGATTCCGAGTGAGGGGCCGATTGAGGTGAAGGGGAATGTTTTCAAATCTGACGTGATGATTACCAGTACACAGCCCGCAGTCGATGGTGTCGACGGGTCCATTCCGGATGAAGCGGCTCTCAGAGCGAATAATCAGTTTCTGCAGGCTTTTGAGTTTACGCGAGAGGAAAATGGTCAGTGCATGATGCGTGTGGGCAATCAAAC
Organism: Photobacterium sp. CCB-ST2H9; assembly: GCF_023151555.2. Lineage (NCBI taxonomy): Bacteria > Pseudomonadati > Pseudomonadota > Gammaproteobacteria > Vibrionales > Vibrionaceae > Photobacterium > Photobacterium sp. CCB-ST2H9. The sequence goes on along the minus strand of NZ_CP100426.1, from coordinate 1,231,698 downwards.
GGTGCCGGTCTTTTGCCGGGCTGTTTCTTTGTAGCGCTGCGATTGACACAGATTGAATGTTTCTGTGCCGCCTTTCTGTTTACGGAAATCATCCGTCTGTCGCGACAGCAAAAAAAAAAGAGTGCAGGACTGCACTCTTTTTGTATGGTTCAGGAGGCTTTTGCCTCGCGTTGTATCTGGGAATTTCCGGCCACCACTTTTCGGGTCAGCGTAATCAGTACAATACTTGAGCCGTAACACAGCAGTTGCATCAGGCTTGGTGCGGCTTTGTACCCGATCAGCGTTTGCAGCGCCTGTCCCAGCATGCTGCTCTGGCTGAGAATATCACTGGTATCCCACACCACCGGAATGATTGAAGGGATCAGATCAACCTGCTCTAAAATACCGGCTGCAGAGCTGACTAAGCCTGCTGCCAGGAGCGTAATCAGCCAGGTCGTCGAGCTGAAAAAGTATTTCGCGGGAATATGCACAATACCTTTGTACATGATCACGCTGATCACTAAACCTGCCGCGAAACCCGCGAATGAACCCAGAATAATGCCGGGCACATCTTTTGAGGATGCGAGCATGCCATTCAGGAACAGAACGACTTCGGCACCTTCCCTCAGCACTGCAAGGCCAACAATCAGGGAGAGTGCGTACAGTGGCTGTTCACCGGAAATGATCCTGTGCTTCACGGAGGAAATGTGATTCGCCAATGCTTTGCCGTGAGTCGACATCCAGATGATGTGCCAGGAAAGCATCAGGGCAGCTAACAGCAAAATGGCCGTATTGAGCAGGTCCTGTCCCAGACCATCAAATAAACCAATCAGGTAATTCATGGATGCTGCAACCCAAACAGAACCAATAATTCCTGCAATGATTCCTGAAGTGACCCACCGGGTTCGGTTTGGAATTTGTTTCGTTACCCCAAGAACAATAGAAACAATCAAACTTGCTTCAAACAGTTCTCTGAAAACAATAATTGCTGCACCTGAGTTCACAATATGATCCTGATTATTTAACGATGATATGGCCAATCATTGTGTCTTCGTGGAATTCACCCACGAATTTATAGGTCCCTTCTTCCATCGGGCGAAGGATTACAAAACCCTGATTGTTACCCGGAATGATTTTTTCAACATGCAATGCGTGGCTTTCAAATTCTTCAGCATTTTCATCCTGGTTTTTAATCACGAGCTTCACTTTTTGTGCTGCCGGAATGGTTAATTCAGCCGGGTGAAACTGGTGATCTTTCATGATCAGTTCATAGGTTGGCATCTCGGCAAGAGAGGCAAAAGAGGTCAGTAAAAGGGATGCCAGAGCCGTGTTTTTCAGTAACTTCATCATGTGTTTGTTAGCCTTATGTAAAATGAACCGTCTGAGATTATATGGGGAGAACATAAATGTAAATGGGAATGATTGGCGATAGTCTTTTGTTTTTCGCAGGCTGACAGCTAACTTATTGAAATTCATTTATGATGTTTTAATTTTGCAATCAAAGTTATCTTTTTTGTTACTCATTTTATTTCACATGAGGTTTTTAAGCGTTATTTCACTGCTGAGTTTTGCATATATATGGCCACAGGTTTATAAAAATATCATCCGGCAAGGCCGGATTAAAAATACTGGCACAGTTGTATATCAAATTAAGATGCGGGCGCCACAACAATGGCTGACGCACCGGATTGTGTGGTGTCACCCAGCAGGATGCCGCCGTATTCGCTTCCCTTGGTCCTGTCGACACTTGTGTGCTTTGCCGCTGACACCATCACCATTGTGAAAATACGCTGCAAACAGGGGGGAGGGGTGACCAGCATCTTTGGCTGCCCAGAGGAAAAGCGTGAAAAAGATGACGGTAGATGACGGTACAGAAGTGGGCCTGCCATGCGGTTGTTTCATCAAGGTGATTTAGGATAGTTTATTCTGAATCTGCTGTAGTTGTGTCTGACGGGTTTGGTTCTGAAACAATGATGACCTTCCAACTCACATATTTCATAAAAGAAAAAATTCATCATCATTGCTTATTTTTACTGGTCAATGCACGAGGCTGTAAATATTACAGGCTGAAATTTCAGAATGACTGCAATCGCTGTTAAATTGACTGCTTGTTTATTTTCAGTGTGCTTCACTGCGTTTTGTTTTTAAATGGACTGTCGGAGGTGGTCGCAAATAAATGAAATAAAATCATTACCTTAGAAGTCAGTCATGCACGCAGAAAAACAATCTGAGACCCCAAATTTTATTTGTTACCATCCACATCAAACAGCTTCCATGCAACAGGCGCTCAGCCAGTTTTGTGAATGGCTCAATAGTGATCAGGCTTTTGATGATTCTTATACTTCAGTTTGTTTTCAACCTGAAGCCGAGATTAATGAAGCGCTCAAAGATATTCTCCATCAGCCGTTGATGAAAGCTACACTGGCATTGAAATCGATTGATGCCTGGCAGCACAGAGATAATTTGTCTGCGTTACTGAACCCGGAAGAAGTCTTTTTTCTTTTTGCCTGTCTGAACACCGATTTGAAAGAGGCGGTCGTGAAGGCGGGTGATGCAATTCGACAGACTTCGCGAAAGCTGAATCATCCTGAATCGATGCGTTTGAATGACACCGAAGTGTGTGGTGTTGTGCCTTTATATCAGATTGGTTTTGCCTATCCTGAATACGCTTACTTACTGGCAGGCTGTCTGGTGACGGACTGGAATGAGTCTTTTGCCGGTTACGCGCTGAATTTGCCGGCTTTGCTGGTGGCGCATCATGGTTACAGCGAGCATCTGATGAAGGCGTTCTGCTACTGTGATAACGATATCGCCCGTGGGCGTATGTTCTCCTCATGCGACCTGAAAGGACCGGACAATCATCTGATTCAGGTGGATTTCAGAAGGCATACCCGTCTGGTGGAGATTTTCCGGAAAGACTCAAAAGAGATAGGCAGGTTCCTGAGCCAATTGGCACAGCGTTTTGAGGACCAGACTTATGTCTTTCCGGTCGCGAGTGACCGGCAAACATTTGATGTGGCCCACCAGTTCGCATTGACCGTTTGTCATCCTGATGATCAGGCGGCGTTGAATTACGCAACTGATGATTTGTCGTTTGATTTGCCGTTCGTTGAGGATATGTCTGCCGAGCAGTTTGCTGCTGAGATCAAAGCGGTGATTCCAGCAGAGTTCGGGTCTGATGATTTATACCAGGAAACCGAAGTCGACGACGCTGATGACGAGGAAGAAGATGATGAGAAAGATGATTTCGAAATAGGTCAGTGTGTTGCTGCGTGGGAGGATTTCATTACGGGTGCGTTGCCTCAGGGGAAAGCATTGTGGCGTTACGTTGAATCAGGAGAGAACGCGTCCGTTCTTGAGCAAGTCGAACCCTGCGATATCCTCAGTCTGGCGCTTGCAGGACAGTATCATCTGCATCGGCAATTAGTCCGGTTTTCAATACGGCAGGAAGACTTAGACTGTTGCTTGCCTATGCATTTCTTACTTGGGCTAAGCAGTGACTGGTTTATGAGAGGTGTCGTGACCGCTGATGAAGTTGAGTTGAATCGGCACAAGTGCATTCGTTTGCTTGATCTGATTTACAGGCTGAAAAATCAGGCCCCTTTTTCCGATGAAATGGTGTTTATCGTACTTGGAAAAATTGGTCTGATGCCTGCTGAAGACTTCTATACACGATACGGTTGTGATTGGAAATCTTTCTTTTTGGGGGGATTTAAAGAATTTAAATCCGACAGTGGCATGCTGGGTTACTCGTTTCATTTTTGTAATCAGTTACTCGATGAACATCGGGAGTATGCAAAGTCCTTTTTGACGCAAATCATTCAAGATCCGAAACATAAGTCAGCAGGTATGGCGTTGCTCGCCGGGCTTTACTTTATTCGTTACTATCTCGACAAACACCATCCACTTTTTTCTCACAGTAAAGCGCTTCTGGAGCAAGAACTTGGGAAGGGGATGGTGGCTCACCTGCGTGCCTGGTGTGCAAACGAAGTGGCGTTGGATCATATTGAATGCACGCTTTACGGACGTGATGACGATGAAGATCTGGGTCATTATGAACAACCGATTACAGAGGCCCAGGAACAGGCGTTTATTTTGGTTGAAGACTATCTTCATGCCCGAAACGATGTCAGCAGGGAGGAGTCTGTCAAAGCGCTGCAGACCATTTTGGAACAGAACCAAGATGCGAGTGAAGATACGTTTTGTCACGGTTATTTAGAAAGTAGCAATGGGGCAAAATATTGGTTGAGTGCGGCACATCAATTGGCGAAATATAAAGCCAATATCGGGGAGATCAGTCGCAGGTTTTTATCCCTCTGGATCGAAATTGCACCGGCGCAGGTGGCGAATGTGATTTCAGAACAGTTCCCTGTCGAAACGGATGTGGCTGCAATTGTTCATCATGTGCGGGAGATCGTCGGAGAAGAGATTGGAGAACTTCAGGAAACTGTGGTTCTGATGACGACCCTGATTCAGTCGGAAGACGAGGACGTGAAACCCATTCTGGAAAAGTATGGCGTGCGCTACACCTCTGAAAAACAGTCACCGGATAATTCTCAGAAGATCCATTCAGTCGTCAGTTATCTGAGAAAAGAGGATAAGCAGAAGTTCTTTAAGATGCTTGTCGAACAATACCCATCACTTCGGTGGTATGAATATTTTGATACCGCATTATTGGATGAGATTCGCGAGCAGATCAGGGATGAGATTATTTCATATTTGATTGCACAAGAGGTGGAATTACCGGACGACGACGCGATTCTGAAACCATTAGAGGATGAAATTCTGACTTTCTTTACCGGGCAAACAAGTCTGGAAGAAGCATTGGACAAACTGCGCTTGTATCAGGTTGAGTCATTCCAAGAAAAGTTCACGAGAGTCAATCTGAGTTCTTTATTGTGGCATACGAGCCCGGAACTTCGTCGACGCGTTCTCAAGTTGAGTGCAGCACTGTCTGATCAAGCGTTGCATGATTGTTATGACAGCAGCCAGCTCAGTGAAACCGATTATACGCAGCAGTTGTGTGAGGCCGGAATTACACTGGAAAGACTGCTGGCGTATTTTATCGAACATGATTTATATACGGCGATTCGTTATCTGGCGGAGCAGCATGACTTATTCAGCACGATTCGCAGACTCAGCGAGCACCATAAGCTGAAATTACTGAAATCGCTGTCGGTTTTGGATGGTCAGATGCAATTGGTGGAGCAATTTTCGGATGATGACTCAGCGCAGGTTCGTGATTTGGTCAGTCGGATTCGTGAGGGCCAGTATCATCACCGGATATATGGCACGTTAATCGATCGGGTCGATGAAGGTATTTACACCACGAACGATGATGCACTTGAAATGGTACTTCAGGAAAAACCAAATGCACCAATCAATCTGACTGATTATTTGGTGCTGGAAAGTAATTCCAGAATGGTTGAAGCGGTCATGGGACAGATATTCGGAATGAAACTTGCCTACCGGCCGGAAAAGGACGGACTGACTTATCCGAAAGAAGTTGCGGTGAAATTAAAAGTATATCACCCGGAAGATCACGGTGTGCCTGTGACGGGAATGCATGCTATCAAAGCGAATACAGAATATTTCTTTGGGTGGTCTCTGGCGACGAAACAGTTATGCCGACCTGGTCGTTATGATATTGAGATTTTGGCAGAGAATCAGCAGGTTTTGTTGCGTAAAACCTTTCATGTGGTGATGGTTGCTGAAGCAAAAGGCTCCCGACTACCGGAACTTAAAGCATTACTGAACAGCGATACAGTGCAGCAGGAGATGCTCCCGCCACTGTCATTTGGCAAGGGGGAGATCACGGTTGTTGATCCGGCCCGAGAGAATGAGGCTGTAGTTTTACCGTATTTGCTGGGTGAAGCGCCTGTTTCTGCAACAATTTACCGGGAACAGGATCAGGTGTTTGGTCTGGCTGTCGGGCAACTGGATTCGGTCAAACAATGGCGACATGGTTGTAATGCCTCTTATTTGTGGCTTGAACGTCATCTGAAATCACAGACGGTGCTTGTTGGCGATAAAACCACAATGGATAAGGTTTTGGCTGAGCCAGACCAACGTTGGCAACAGGTGCCGGGTGAAGTGCCATTTCGTGTGTACCGGCCTGAAGGTCATGATGAATCTGCACTGATTGCACTCCGTGATAAATACCAGGGACATCATATTTTCTTCGGTTTTGATCAGCAGGAAGACGTGTGTTGTTATTTCATCATGAGTCGTCGGCTGAGCTGGTGGGATCGGCTGGTGAGCTGGTTCTTTCGTCAGGAAGGACACCGTCGCTTTGCCCGTCGGAAACAAAACGAGACTGCATCAGCATCAGGGGCTTAATACGACCGGTTGATACAAATCATCTTTTGTTCGGCCACTGCAGCAGCAGTGGCCATCAGCGATGGATTATTTGAATTTCCTGTTTGCATGAAACTGTGAAAGTCACAATAAAAATGAGTCCTCAGTTAATTTTCACTGAGGATGGTTTTTTATTGATTCAGACCGAAATTGAAATTGGATCAAAATCTCTTATTGAGTTGGTTTGGGCGTGATGAATTTCATTTTAATAGAATGAATACGGATTCGATTCATTTTCTGATACGTATAATTCAAATATTAAATTGGATTTTTAAATGTTGAATCAAGCTCTGAATTTGAATGATTCATTCAATACCTGTTATTTTAACAGGTGAAATAGTGAAAATGACAGGTTGGACTTTCATAATCAAAGTTGTCTTAAAAAACAATGAGTAATACGATCGTTTTCACCAGATTTCTTCAGGGATTCTGGGTGTCAATAATCTGAGTGCTTTATCGCCACAGGCTTTTTCAGGCCATGTTAGAGCAGAGTGATCGAATGGTTAAAACGTTTCATAGTACTGCACAAACCAGTAAAGAAAATAAATCTAAGATAAAAGATTTCTCTTCCGTAGAAAGAGCGAAGCCTGAGGCCACATCAACTCAGAACGCTGCTCATCAGGAGAAAAAACTGAATCGTTCACCGGGTGTTCTTTTTTCTCATCAGGTGAAGTCTGTGAACGGCGATATTGACATTCCCTCTGTATGGAAACAAACGGTTGATGCTGAGCGAAGTGCAGAAACCGAGATTTCAAATCATGACTACCTGAAAGTCCGGACTTACTCAGGTGAGATCACGATTGAAAGTACGACCGATCAGATCGAATTTTGTAATCATCTTTCCAAGCGTTTTCAGACGGTTCAGGGTGAACTGTCAGACTACGCCAAACTTGGGAAAGTGGATCAATTAACCGATCTGGGTTCATCCGTGATTGATATTGCGAAAAGTATCGATATTTCTATCTTCAATCCCAAAAAGATGACCAGTCGAATCGCAACACTGATGCGAACGAAAAAAGGAAAAATTGAGTTTGTAAAACACGAATTTGATTTTGCCTGCGATCAGATAGACGCAAAAATTGACTCAGTTTTTCAGGATTTAACGTCAATGAAGTCGACGTTGTCTGAATTTGAAGCGCGGATGTCGGAAGTGCAGTCCATTTATCAGGAGCTGGAGCTGAGAATTCTGGCAGCCCGGGTGAAACTGACCGCATTTACCGCCGAAATCAATTCAGATACATCCGTGAGCCGGTCGTCTGATCCGTTTGCCGCCGATAAGCTTTCGACTCAAAAAGAGGCGATCTCCCGCTGGGAAAGGAAAATTTCAAACCTGCAGGTGCTGCGTCAGTCTTTGCTGATGACCTTGCCCCAGCTCAAGCTTTATTCCTCGAATCTGGTGAATGGTTTCAGCCGGATAGAAGAAATTCGCACCAACATTATTCAGGTGTGGAAACAGCAGTTTTTAACTGCCATTGCGCTTCATGAGAAAAGTGAAGTCTCTCTGTATTACGAACTCAACGATGTTCAGGAAAAGTTATTCGCCAGTATCATGGAGCTGAATAAAAATGACCTTTAAACCTGTTTTTGTAAACACTGCAACGCCTGCGACGGCGGTCCAAACCGCTGAAGTACAACAAGCCCCGGTTGCTCTTGAGCAGGCAGTCATCCAGGCTGCTGTTGATCAGGCGATGGGGCAGTATCAGTCTGAGCTTGAACAATGTCAGATTGATACCCGTGTGTTAAGCACAACCTTAGTCAGCCAGTTGTCTCAAGTGGATGTCTACAGTCCGAATGGTGTTGCGACGCTGGGTGATGCTTCTGCTCAGAAGATCAGCAGCTATTCCGATGACATGCTTAAGCATGTGAAGTGTAAAGATCTGGAGCATATGGCCGGGAACCTGAATGAGGTGATTGGTCTGGCGAAGGGCGTGAATATTGAAGCCCTGATGGGCGAAAACAGTTTCTTCTCGAAGCTGGTTGCGAAGGTGAAGAACACCAAAGAAAAAATTCTGGCGCAGTTCAATTCTGTGAATACACAGCTTGAGCGGCTGGTGAAAGAAATTGATAAACAGCAGTCCAACCTGCGTGAGCGGGCGCATCAGCTGGACAATGTCTTTATCCATAATATGAATGAGTATAAAGAACTGTCCGCCAGCATTGTGTTCGGCGAAGCCAAGCTGTACCTGATTCAGCAGAAAATTGAAGGGTTGGCTGAAGAGGCGGCGACCTCTCCGTTTCTGGCTCAGCAGGTGAGTGATCTGAAAGATATTGCGGCCCGTGTAGAAAAACGCGTGTACGATCTGAAATCGCTGCAAATGCTCGCGCTGCAAACGGCGCCGATGATCCGCATGGTGCAGACCAACAACCTGACTCTGGTCGAGAAATTCGACAACATCAAAACCCTCACCATTCCGGCATGGAAGAAGCAATTCACCCTGGCGATCACCATGCTGGAGCAGAAGAAAGCGGTCCAGCTCAGTAACAAGATCGATGACACCACCAATGATCTGATTCGGAAGAATGCCGATATGCTCCGCCAGAACACCCTGGATGTCGCACGCAGCAATCAGCGCTCTGTAGTGGATATCGAGACCCTTGAACATGTTCAGACCACACTGATCAGCACCTTGCAGGATGTGGTCACGATTGAGCAGGAAGGCGCAAGACAGCGTCAGGCTGCCAGCCAGAAAATGGAATCCATGAAAACAGAATTACTGTCTGTTCTGTCCCAATAATCATCAATAGAGAATAAAAAACTATGGCTATTAATTTAGAGAAAGGGAACACCATTAACCTGCAGAAAGCGGAACCGGGACTGGTCAATCTTCGTCTGGGTTTAGGCTGGGATCCGGTCTCAAGCGCGGCTCAGTTCGATATCGATTCTTCTGCTTTCATCTGCCGTCATAACGCACAGGGCGAGCCAAAACTGATTTCTGACGGTCACTTCGTGTTTTATAACAACCTGAAGTGTCCGCAGGGTGCTGTGGTCCACACTGGTGATAACCGTACCGGTAACGGCGACGGTGATGATGAAGTCATCAAAATCAACCTGACCAGCATGTCTCCTGAAGCGGATGAGATTTCTCTGATTGTGACCATTCACGATGCACCGGCACGGAATCACAACTTCGGTATGGTCCGTAACAGCTACATCAAGCTGTATAACGAAGACTCAGGTCAGCTGATTGCACAGTTTAATCTGGGCAATGAATTCAGCAATGAAACGTCTGTTCAGTTCGGCTCTCTGTTTAAAGAAAATGGTCAGTGGAACTTTAAAGCGGTAGGTGCAGGTTACCAGCTGGGTCTGGTGGACTTTGTCAACGGTTACCAGTAATTCACCGATCAGGACGAGAGTTTTATGGCTATTAACCTAGAGAAAAACAGCACGATTTCCCTGACGAAGACAGCGACAGTCGAGTTGAAAAAACTGACCCTGGGACTGGGCTGGAGTCCGGTAAAACCAACCGGATTTTTCAGCGCAATTTTCAGCGATGGTGATATCGATCTGGATGCATCCTGCGTGCTGCTGGATGAAACCGGCGAAGTGCTGGATATCGTCAGTTATCAGAAACTGAAATCAAAATGTAAAAGCGTGCTTCATCAGGGCGATAACCGCACCGGTGAAGGGGACGGCGATGATGAGCAGATTAAAATTAATCTGGAAAAACTGCCGAACAACGTCGCGTATATGGCACTGACAGTGAACAGTTTCCGTGGTCAGCCTTTCAGCAAGGTGGACAACGCTTACTGCCGCGTGATGGACCAGACTCAAACTGAAGTCTGTCGTTTCACGCTGTCGGAGCAGGGGAAGCACACCGGCATTTATATTGCGCTGCTGTCCCGTCAGGGCGGGGAATGGCATTTCTCTGCGAAAGGTGTGCCGGTTCAGGGCACTCACGTCAATGACATGCTCCCGACGATTTGCGGTTCTCTGTAAGCGGTCGACGCTTCTGATTCAAAAGCCATGAATGTTTTCATGGCTTTTTTTATTCCTGTCTGATGATTTGAGGATGAAGATGCAACGCTTGTATTCCCCCGGACAAGTCGCCGCCGCAACATTTCTTGGCGGACCACTCGCAGCCAGTTACATGTTGAACCGAAATTTTATTGCGCTCGGAAATCCGCTTAAAGCAAAGGATGTTGCTCAGTCAGGCTGTTGGTTGACAGTAATCTTGACATTTTTTCTCGGGTTGTTACCCGAGGAATTTTCAGGATTTCTCTTACCCTTTGTATTTGCTTTTGCAACTTACCAATACGCGAGAAATAACCAGGTATCAAAAGAGGAGATTGAACAATCTCAGGAATATCAATTTTTCTCTGATTGGAATGTTCTGGTTGTTTCTGTTGCTACACTTTTGATTCACATTGCCTTTCTCTGCTTTGTTCTGTCTTTTTATGCTTCAGTCGGTATTTTGAAAGCATAATCATTTCCGGCAGAACGAGCGCGCTGGAAGGCAATGGACGCCTTCCAACTATTCCCCTGAAGCTTCGCTTTGCGATTCCTGCCCTGTTCAAACAGATCTGATCAACGCCGGTTGTTCCATTTTCCGGCCAGTAAGATTCCAGTTAAATTGCTCGCTCATAATCGTACTACTCAGTACATTTTCTGCATCTGTCAGTCAGAAGAAGTTGCTACGATGATGAAAAAAATCTTAATTGCCCTGAGCGCGGTCACAACGCTGTTGCTGGGCGGATGGAAATACTGGGAAGACCAGGATTATGTCACCACAGATAATGCGTATGTGAAGGCTGATATTACTGTCGTCTCCCCTGAAGTGAGCGGGAGTGTGGTTGAGCTGTTCATTCAAGATAACCAATGGGTGCAGGCTGGTGACCCCTTGTTTGCCATCGACAGCCGGGATTATCAGGCCAATGTGAATATCGCGAAAGCTGCCATCGAGGTAGCCAAATCCGCACTGAACAATAATGCGTCACGGATCAGGTTACAACAGGTCAGTATTGAGCAGGCAACGGCTGCAATTAAAGGGGCGAAAGCCAATGCCGCGTTGCAGCACTCTGAAAGGGAGCGGTTCAGTAAACTGCTGCGTTCTTCATCAGTGAGCCAGACCGCTTTTGATAATCAGAACACCAAAGCCATTGAAGCTGAGGTGAAACTGAAAAATGCCTACCTCGTCCTGGAAGCCTCTAAAAAACAATTGGATACCCTGTCGGCGGAGCGTGAGCAACTGAAGGCGCAGCGTCAGCAGGCAGAGTCCAAGCTGGCGCTGAATACCATTGCTCTGAATCGCACCATTGTGAAAGCCCCCGTAGACGGATATATCGCCAATCGCCAGGTTCAAACCGGAAAATTTGTTCAGCCGGGCATGGGTGTCGTGACGCTGGTACCGAGTGAGGTATGGCTGGAGGCTAATTTCAAAGAAACGCAGTTAGCGCATGTTGTTGTTGGTCAGACCGTCAATGTTGTGCTGGATATGTTCCCGGACAAGCCGCTTCAGGGGGTTGTCGATTCCGTGACACCGGCGACAGGGGCGCAGTTCAGTCTGCTGCCGCCACAGAATGCCACCGGAAACTTTGTGAAGGTTGTTCAGCGGGTGCCGGTGAAAATCAGACTGAATTTGCCAGATCACCTGCAGGGCCGGATATACCCGGGTCTTTCAGCCATTGCCAGTGTCCGGATCATCCGGTAATCCGGACAGATTTACGGAAGGAGCTCGAGTATGAATCGTTCGTTTTCCCTAGCCTTACTGGCGGTCATTGCCATGTTACCGGTGGGTCTGACTTCAGCGATGTTCAGGGCGATGTCAACGCATATGGCCGTCACCAATGGCCTTTCACCGGATGAGATGAGCCACCTCGATATCGGGTTCATGATGACGCAACTGGTGATGCTGTTGCTGGCGCCTCTGATCTTGCGCAGGTGCAGAATCAATGTGGCGCTGCGCAGGGCACTGATGATGGCTGCCGTTTCCCATCTGGTGATTGCGGTGACTGATCATGCCCCCCTTTTACAGGCAGGTGCCTGGCTGGCGCTTGGTGCCTGTGCCAGCCTGATTCTGGTCAGTCTGAACCTGTTGATCCTGGCCAGATGTCGCTACCGGACAATAACAGTGATAACGGCTTTGATCCTGCTGTGTTCGACGTTGCTGCCGATGGGGGTCTATCCCTGGCTGCTGTCCTGGCTGGCGGAGGAAACAGCCTGGCAGTTTCTGTCTTATCTTCTTGCGGGCATGCTGCTGACCGCGCAGTTGATGGCCGAGTGGGTGACGGATATCAGACAGCCGCAGCGTGAGCGGAAGTCGAATGTGCTGCCTTACCTGCTGATGACCGGCTGTCTGGTACTGATTGCCTATTTACTGATGCGGGGTAGTTATTACAACTGGTTTGATCATCCGCGTTTCCGGTGGATGACCGGAGTGACAGCCATGCTGGCTTTGGGGGCACTGGTTCTGATGCAGGCCGGGCAGCGGTCTGGTCATACCCTGAACCGGAAGTTACTGACGAATCTGCACAATAACGTCTTTATGTATAACGGATTTCTGGCCGGATTTGGCGTGATGGCCAGCGGGGCTCTGGTGGCAAACTTTCTTTCTCATGTGATGCATTACAGTCATGAGAATGCGGGACTGATCCAGTTGCCGTCGTTCCTGGCCATGCTGGCCGGGATGTTGCTCAGTGTTGTGGCCGCAAACCAGCATCGCTTCCCGCGCGATATGATCACGCCGATTGGCGTCCTGATGATTATCGGCTCGGTCGTCATGTTCAGTCATTTACCAAGCTATGCTGGCCCGGATGAACTGCTGTTTCCACTTTGTTTACGGGGGCTGGGCGTCGGTTTGCTTAATGTGTCGGTGACCATTGCGATGCTGGCTCATTTTAAGCCTGAGCATCGCCCGGAAGGGATCAGTGTGTTTTATATCTTCCGGACACTGGGTGGACTGGCGGGGTCTGCAATTTTTGCCCGCATCATGCAGATCACCCGTTACGAGTCGATGAGTGAACTTGCCCGGACTCTGGATAACGGCGGACAGGCGGTTGAGCAATACACTCAGGCAATGAAGCGTCTGGCACTGACTCAGGGATATCTGCCTTCCAGAACGCTGAGTGCGGGTCAGCTTAGCCAGACGCTGAAACTGGAAGCATCAACGCTGGCACTCAGTAACACATTTCTGGCTTTCGTGATCGCGATTCTGTTGCTGGCCCCGGTGATGATCATCGGTAAAAAACTGGTTGCGAGGCATCAATCGACGTCTTGTTGATCAGCCAATGACTCTGGCTGAAGCTGGTATTTTGCAGCGGCTTCAGCGAAATGCTCAGCCAGGAAGTCGATCAGTAACCGGACCCGTCTCGGAATTTGTTCACGGTCATGATAAATCAGATTCACCGGCAAACAGCGGCGGTGTTGCCGGCCGAATAACGGCATCAGCGCCTGAGAATTCAGAGCGGAGAGGGCCTGAATATCCGGCAGCATCGCCACACCGAAGCCTTGCCGGGCCAGGGTCAGTGCCATGTCTGGCGAGTCGACGAGCGTGATGCTGGCGCTTCCCAGATCTAAGGCGCGTAAGGGGGACTGAAACCACCACTGCTTGGGCTGATCCTGCGACAGTTCCCGGAAAATGATCCGGTGGCTGAGCAGATCTTCCGGCTCAGCCGGAGTCCCGAATTCAGCAAGATAATCCGGGCTGGCATAGTAATCGGCGTACATCTGACCAATTGTCTTGCCAATCAGGTTGCTGGTGACAGGTTTATCCAATTGGATCAGCAGGTCAAACCGGCGTTTGGGAATATTGCGCTGCACGACATCCTGCGCATGGAATGCCAGTTCAACCCCGGGATACTGGCGGCAGAAATTTTTCAGGAGCTCACCCAGACACTTCAGGAGCGGGGAAACACAGAGAATGCTGATTTTCCCGGCAACCCCCTGACGATGGTCCGCCATTTCCTGCTCCAGCACCTTGAGCTGTGCGAGGATCTCCCGGCTGCGTTCATAAAATATTTCTCCCGCTTCCGTCAGTGTAAAGTACCGGGCGCTCCGGCTGATGAGCTGAACGTTGAATTCTTCTTCCAGTGCTTTCACTTTCCGGCTGACACTGGATTTTGGCATCGCCAGAAAATCCGCGGTCTGAGTGATCCCGCCTTGTTCGACCACATGCTGAAACAGCTGTAATGAGTCCAGTTTTACGGATGACATGATTTTCTCCCGGTATGCCAGTACAGCGTCATCGCCCGATGTGTGTTGGATGGTAGATGCGGATAAAAGCATCTACGGCTTGACGGATTTGCAGGGTCAGCTGCTCGTCATCCGGCAGTGATTTCCCGAGTAATGCCAGATAGAAAAAATTCTGCTTCAGCATGGCCAGCAGATGCGTGCAGGCTTGATTCGCGGAGGGGATCGTCAGCTGTTGTGTGACGCCTTCTGACTTCAGGTACGAGGCCAGGTGATGATGTTGATTCTCTGGCCCGTTGGCCAGAAAGAAATCTGTGATGTCGGCATCTTGGTGAAAACCTGCCGAAACTATCCGGAATAATCCCAAGACCGGATTTGAGCACAGACGTTTGACGTACCCCAGCCCGAAATGCACCAGACACGCATCAACTGGATGATCCGGGTGTTCCGGAAAACTGAATACACCCTCAAGCGATTCAAGGTTGTGCGCCAGTACTGCTTTGAACAGTCCCTCTTTGGAGCTGAAATAGCGATACAGCGTTTGTTTGGAGCCTCCGCAATGCTGAACAATCTGATCCAGGCTGGTGTCTCTGTAGCCCTGTTCCAGAAAAAGAACGGTGGCAATCTCGATGATTTTTTTCTGTTTCTCAATAGTCGATGGACGCATCACAACTCTGACTTCAAAATCGTACTAATTAGTACACTTGTTAATTATAAGTTTCTTTGTCGCTCAAAGATACCGCACCGTGATTGTGTTTATGCTTCTGGGGATTCCAGGCATGCCGTGAAAGTGCGGATTGTTTTGGAAATGTACAGGTCCTCAGGTTGTCTGAGATTTTGATAGCAACGTTTTATTGCTCATATTCCATGGATTGCGTCTGATGCAGCACGAAAACGGCAGCAGAAATGACTGCGGCCAGAGTGAGTTCGTACGCCCTGTCTGATGCTTCCTGCCTGTCACCGGCGCGTTTTCAGCAGAACGCGACCGATTGAGGGGGAGTTCAACGCTGATTGTTCATTTTCGTGCTGAAAACGTTTTGAAATCGCTTTGCAGTTAGCCCGCACCGGTTGATGACTTTTTGATAATGGTGGATTCCTTTAAGGCATAAAATGTTGTGAAAATGTGCAATCACTTCAAATATTGCAAGCTGACAATTAAATAAGTGGATCGATGCATAAGCTTTTTGCTCAAATTGAGTAACTTATTGGTTTATCGTTACTGTCCGGACCGCCGCTTTTCTGATGTATAGGCACGCAGGCAGTAGTGATGATGCAGGCCACTTTTATGAAATTCTAATTTGAGTCTTTTTGGCGTCAGGGTTTATCAAAATGAAAAAAATCATCGTCATGGTTGTCTGTGCGATGTTCGCTATCGCTGCGATAGCAAGCATCTCGTCAACCTCCTATATTTCCCATCAGGAAATAGACAGTATCATTCTGAAGCGGTCGCAGGCTCAGGCCGAATTGCTGGCGAAGAATGTGGAATACGTGCTTGAAACGTCCACAAAGCCGATGGCGGATTTGCAGGCCTTTGTGACGTCACTGAAGCAACGAAATGACATCAGTTACGCGGTTGTCATTGATACGAACATCAAGGCTGTGGCGCACAGTGACGCGCAAAAACTGAACAAAGTCTATGACGATAACTACACCGTTGAAGGTGCGGGTCATGGCAAACCGAAGCATTCCAAATGGTATGCCGACGTTCAGAAAGTCTGGGTGTATGACATCATGACGCCGGTTTACTTGAACGGTAAATTATACGGTTCCTTTGACGTGGGGATTCCGATTACTGAAGTGGATAATGCCGCCAAAGAAATTATGTTTGCTCAGCTGACCGCGATTGTACTGATTTTCGTGGTTTGTGCCGTCATTCTGATGTGGCTGCTGGGCAGACTGTTCCAGCCGCTGACCGGTCTGCAGCAGGCGCTGGAAGATATTTCTCAAGGGGACGGTAACCTGACGGTTCGCCTGCCAGTCAAAGGGAACGATGAAATCGCCAATATCTCTGCTGCCTTTAACACCTTTGTCGGCAAAATTAACGACATTATTGTGCAGGTTGTTAACACTGGCGTGGGTCTCGGAAGCACGGCTTCGTCACTGCGCGAGCAATCGGTGCATGCTTTGTCCCGCGGTCAGGAGCAGAGTGAACAAACCCTGCTGGTGGTCACCTCGATGAACGAAATGATCGCGACTATCAATGAGATCTCCAATAACGCAGCGGGTGCAGCTGAATCGGCGGGTTCTGCAAACAGCCAGACTCAGGCGGGTCGTCAGACGCTACAAACGGCAACGAACACCATTAATCATCTGGCCGAAGAAATGAATAATATGTCGGTGGTGATTGCGACGCTGGCCGATAAAACGCAGTCGATCGGTTCCATTCTGGAAGTGATTCGCGGCATTTCAGAGCAGACCAACCTGCTGGCACTGAACGCGGCCATTGAAGCGGCCCGTGCCGGTGAAGCCGGTCGTGGTTTTGCAGTGGTTGCTGATGAAGTCCGGAACCTGGCGACGAAAACATCGCAGTCCACGGATGAAATTCAGAACATGATTGACCAGCTTCAGCATGAAGCCAAAAATGCCGTGGATGCGATGGAAAGCAGCAAATCGCTGACTGAAGACGGCACCAAGGCGACAGAAAACGCCCTGACAGCTCTGGAAGAGATTTCCCGTCAGGTGGTCGCGATTCTGGACATGAATACGCAGGTCGCCACCGCGACCGAACAGCAGTCCAGCGTGGCGAATGAAATCAACGTCAACATGGATACAGTCAATCAGGCCGTTCAGGCCGGACTGGACGCCAGCACCGAACTGGAAAAAACCAGCCAGGAACTGGCAGCACTGGCTCAGACACTCGATCGTCTTGTCGGCGCCTTCAAACTCACCCGATAACCTGACTCCAGCCGCGGATGCATCTTGCTCCGTGGCATTTCCTCTCTCATTTCCTTGCTGCTTTGATCCTCGCTCAGGTGCGTTGAGATTTTTATCTCATTCACAACTCGTTCGTTTTCCATATTTCGGCGCTGGATATTCGCTTGCCTATTTGAGCATTTTGCAAGTTTCGGTTTATGCCTGGGGTAGACGCGGCACTTCGGAGTTCTCTGAGGTTATTTGGGGTGTCGGTGAATGTAGTAAAGACTAAAAATAATTTTTCCTTAGTCTCATTTAGCATGATTAATTTTTTGTGAAACAGATCATAGTTCGTGACTTTTTATACAGCAATGCTCAGCTAACCTATATTCATACGTGGATTTTTGGTATGAGATGAAGGCTATATGGTGGAAATATTACGCACTCTATATTAAATGCCTTCTAAGATCGCTCTGGATTGAATTTTTCTAATGAAATTATAAACTACTTACTAAATAGAGGTTAAAGGATGAGATTTAATACAGGATTAATATTTCTTCTATCTTTTTCAGCGAACGCTAATCAGTGCGTCCTTTCTCCTGATGTTCATGAGTATGATTATATTGCAACTCAAAATCCAAATGATTGGATAAATAAAGATATTCCTACTGATTCGTTTGTATTGGCTCTGAGTTGGTCTCCTGCGTTTTGTGATGAGCAAAGTGCTTCTGGACACCAATGTGGTCCTGAGAATTCTGGTAAATTTGGTCTGGTAGTACATGGTTTATGGGGGCAATCTGATAGCGCATATGGAAATCACAAAAAACATCCTCGAAATTGTGATAATCCTGGTGCTATAAAAGTAGAAACTTTAAAAAAATATCTATGTATGATGCCTGGTGTTAAACTTATTCAGAAAGAGTGGGAAAAACACGGAACCTGCGATTTTGATACACCGGAATTTTATTTGGAAAAGACGCAAGAATTGTATTCTAAGTTGACCATACCAACAATAGAACAAGTTACCCAAGTTGAATATATGTCTTGGAGAGGTATTACCGATTGGTTTGTTTCCTACAATAAACATCTTGGTATGAATCGAGAACATGTATATGTTGATATGAAAAATCATCGACTTAATGAGATTCGAATTTGTTATGACTTAAAATACAATTTCACAAAGTGTTTATAGTCATTAACATGGTTTTTTCAAGTAGGTCTGATTGACTGTGCTTGTGGGGGGGATGGTTTTTTCATACAGATTTTATGATGTTTTTCTTTAACAGATGCATTACTGGAATTTTTTTTTTGCAGAGCAGATATGTTTTTACGTTTGGTCATTTTAAGTGGTTGTATTGTCATGTATGCGTGAAATAAATCTGAATTAAATTTCTGCCATTTTATGTATATGACCATACATTACCTAATCATCTCCCTTATATTAAATAGAGCAAGCGAATTGATACGCAAATATCTAAATCTCTTAAATAATCTATTCTTTCCCAACCCCCGAGGAAAAATTCACGGATGATTTTTTAGGTTGTAGGCGCATGGTTCGCCTACAATCGACCCGGTCAACATCAAATAATCTTAGGCAATTCTGGGCACTCTTTGTGCCAGCAATGCGTGTCTGGCGCGCAGAAACGATCATTGAGATCGATTCTGAACTTAAAGCGCGACAAAAAGACGAACAACATTCAAATGTGTCTATCCATTCCGTGTTTTCAAATCAGACATAATTCCTCTGAATCGTCTTGGTCATTAAATCAGCCAGCCTTTCCTGAACCTTGTTGCCTGCGTCTTGAGCACGATGAACCTGAATACCAATCTCGTCCATCTTGGGTAATCCTGCTTGAATAATTTTTAGTGAGTCAGGACGACCGATAGTGGTTCTGGCTGTAACGCCGAGACCTGCCTGCACCGCAGGCCAAATTCCGCTGAGACTTTGGCTTTGGTAGACAATTTTCCATTTGATGCCTGCTGAATCCAAGGCGTCTGTGGCTTTCTTTTTAAACAGGCAATTGGGTTCAACCATCACTAATGGCAAGGGTAGATTTTGTTCTAAAAAATTCTCGAGTGGAAAACTGGGTGAGCTAATCCATTGGATTGGTGTGTGAGCGATGATATCGGAATAGGGCGTTGTCTCATTCCCCTGCCAAGTGACTGATAAATCGAGCGCACCTTCTTGAATTGCAGAGATTAATTTAGTGTATCTTTCAATCATTGTATTCAGCTGGACATGTTCATTGACCCGGGTAAACCGGCCTAAGCATTCCGTAAGAATTGCTTCGGCAAAATCTTCCTGAAGCCCCACACTGACTGAGCCTTGCAAATCAATACATCGGATCGTTTCCAGTGCTTCATCGTTCATCGCCAGCATTTTCTTTGCAAATCTAAGTAACTGTTCTCCTTGCTCGGTCGGGAGCAGGTATCGTCCTTCTTTCTTGACCAAAGTAGAGTTCGTTTGCATTTCCAGTTTTTTCAGATGCGCGCTGACCGCTGATGTTGACTTGTGCTGATGCTTAGCCGCCAGAGCAAAGCTTTTGAACTCAATGCCAAGTACGAATGTTTTCAGCGCCTGTAAATCCAGTACGGTGTCTTTCATGTTGTCAATCATCCTAAATTAGTGAACTGACTGTCCTGAATGTTTTGATTTTTCGGATCATGAAGGGGTGCCATTATAGACACCGGTTTAGAAATCGGAAGCGATAAAATGAATCAAGACAGAGAGATATTAGCGGCGGCCCCCAAGCTCAATGAGCTCACGCAAGATGTTCTGTTTGGTGATATCTGGCAGCGTCAACAGCTGGCAGCAAGAGAGCGAAGTATCATTCATTGTCTGTGCTGGCCTCGATGGGCAGACTTGAACAATTGCCTTACCACATCGATCTCGCCAGAAATAACGGGATTACCAATGAGGAGTTAATCGAAATATTTACGCATCTGGCTTTTTATGCGGGCTGGCCAGCAGCCGTCAGCGCAATTACACGGGTGCATGATTTCAGAAAATCACACAGTGGCATCGGCAAAACAGGAGAGCAAGATGATCGCGATGCAATATAAAATTGTTCTCCCATCTGATTACCCGATGGAACGGATTGAAAACAGAATCAGAGAGAAAGGTCATTTGCTGGACGGATTCCCCGGGTTAATGTTTAAGGCTTATCTTTACTCGCGGAAAGATGCGACAAGCTATCAAAATTCCGTAAACAGCTATGCTCCGTTTTATGTCTGGAGAGATCATGAATCGATGGTCGTTTTTCTTGAGAGTGAGGGTTTCAAAGCGCTATGTGAACAGTTTGGTCGCCCGAAAGTTGAAGTTTGGTTTGTTGATGGTGAGCCTGTCGCGCTGGCAGAGTATCAGTCGTTTGCATGCATTGATCATCAAGGGAATCAACATTCAGATGTTCGTGGCATCAATTTTTCCTCATGGGAAGAGGTGAGTGTTGTATGGCGGAGCCACTCAGAAATCATGAATGATCTGGCGGGTGAAGTTTACGCAGTGGTTTATGTTGCCCGTGGTACCTTATTATTTAGATCTGGGACGCATCAAAGTTGATACTTTCAGCTCAATAGCGACTAATAATCACGATCAAAAATGGCAGGCGCAATGGATGTTTCAGCCCCATTGTTCCTGCCATTTTTCCGCTTCAGAGTGAAGGCAATTCAGTTCACCCCATCTGTTTTGAGTGTCCCTTTGAACCATTTTTCCTGCCGGGCATCCTTCCACCACCAGCGTTCTTTGGTCCAGATGTAGCTGGCTTCGATGGCATCACCTTTCACCTTACCGCGCCAGACGATTTTACCGTTGTCCGGGCTCAGTGTGGTGGCCGTAAAGTACAGTGTCTCACCTTGCTGCTCGAGGGTATAGGCGCCGCTTTTGAAGCCCCAGGGGGCGCAACTTTCGGAGTAAAGTTCGCCGTGATTAAACGTGAGCACTTCCTGTTCTTCAGCCGACTGACCCACAATGCCGGTTGGCCCTGTGAAGGTTTTTCCGTCGAGTAACTGAGCCGTTGCACCCAGGCTGAATGCAGAAAAGGCGACGACGAAAATTAGCACAAGGTAATGATATGATTTTCCGATGAATTTCAGCATAACTGCACCTCATCGCTCTGCTTCTGAACAGTGAGAAGTATAGATGGCTCAGCTGTTTATCGCCTTGTCTGTTGCGCCGTTTGGTTGCTCGGTTTGGTTGTTATGTTTGCGCCAGACATTCCCGGACGTATTCAATGAAACAGCGGGTTTTTGCAGGCAGCAACCGGGTTTCAGTCATCGCGTAAATCGGGGTGGGGGCGCCCTGCCAGCCGGGCAATAACCGGCGCAGTCGGCCAGCTTTCAGATCTTCGGCCACAATTTCTTCCGGCATCAGAATGATCCCCAGATCCAGGGTGGCAAGTCTTCGGATCATTCCGATGTTATTGAGAATGAACTTGCTGCTGACCGGCACGTCAATCGTTTCTGAGCCGTCACTCATTTGCCATGTGTCAGTCTTCAGAATATGAAGACATTCATGCTGCGTGAGCTCTGCAGGTGTTGCTGGTTCTCCAAAGCGATCCAGATAGCCGGGCGAGGCATACAGCTGACCCTTCAGGCTTGCCAGTTTCCGCGCAATCAGATTGGAGCTTTCCTGCTCACCAATCCGGATCGCCACATCGAAGTGCTCTGTGACCATATCCACTTTGCGGGAAGTGAGGTCAAACTCAAAGGTGATGTCCGGGTAGCGGCGCATGAATTCGGGCATCAACGGCGCCAGAAAAGTCACGGCAAAATCGACCGGGAGCGATGCCCGGATCAAACCGCTGGGGTGTTCCAGCATGTCCCCTAACTGTTCATGGGCCAGCTTGGCCTCCGCGACAATCCGTTTGCAGCGTTCGTAATAGAGTTTGCCGGCTTCTGTCAGTTCCAGCTTGCGTGTCGTCCGGTGCAGCAGACGTAAGCCGATTTCTTGTTCCAGAGTGCTGATACGTCTGGACAGCGTCGAATTCGGCACGCCTATGATCTCAGCAGCTTTGCGGAAGCTCATGACATTTGCCACTTCTACAAACAGCGCCATATCGTTCAGTAATCCCGTCATGATTGCTCCATTAATGGGTCAATGATTTCCATTTAATCATATTTATTCCATATGTGAATTGGTTAATGATGACTGGGTCGAAAATGAGTGAGCAGCATCTGCTGCGGGAGTGAACCATGAGCCAGTTATTTGCACCGATCCGTTTAGGCCGAATCACCTTATCTAACCGCCTTGTGATGGCACCGATGACCCGTTCCCGGGCGAACCTGGACGGAACGCCCGGAGCACTGACCGCCGAGTACTATACCCAGCGTGCCAGTATCGGCCTGATTGTGACTGAAGGCGTGCAGCCTTCCGATGACGGGCAGGGCTACCTCGCCACCCCCGGGATTTATACCGATGCGCAGGTGGCGGGCTGGAAACAGGTCACCGCTGGCATTCATGCGCAGGGCGGCCATGTGTTCTTTCAGCTGATGCATGCGGGCCGGATGTCGCATCCGGACAATACGTTGCATCATCGTCCGGGTGTCGCGCCATCGGCGATTTCGCCGCAGACAAAAATGTTTACGGTCTCCGGCATGCAGGACATTCCGGTTCCCCGTGCCCTGACGACAGAAGAGATTCGTCAGACCGTTGCCGACTTCCGCTTCGCTGCGCGTCGTGCCATTGAAGCCGGTGCAGACGGTGTTGAGATCCACGGGGCCAATGCGTATCTGATTCAGCAGTTTTTCGCACCCAGTGCCAACACCCGGACCGACGAATACGGGGGTTCGATAGAAAACCGTGCCCGGTTCGCGATTGAGGTCGCTGCGGCTATTGCAGAGGAAATCGGGGCCGACAGAACGGCGATCCGTCTGTCACCGGGCACCACCATCTGGGGAATTGATGAAGGCAGCGAAGGCCCGGCGCTTTACCGTTATCTGGTCGCAGAACTGAACAAACTGGGGCTGGCTTACTTGCATATCATGCATCAGGGCAATGAGCCGCTGATCCGTGACATCCGGGATATCTGGCAGCACACGCTGATCCTGAACCGTCCGGGCCGGCCGCGGGATGAGATTGGCAGTGATCTCAAAGCGGGTCTGGCTGATCTGGAATCTTACGGCATGATGATTCTGGCCAATCCGGATTTCGTTGAGCGCCTTGAAACCGGTGCCGCGCTGAATGATGCAGATCCGGCTTCTTTCTATGGCGGCAGTGCGGCAGGTTACACCGACTATCCGACGCTGACTGCCGAGGCTTCTGCGTAAGCTTAGATGTCCGGCGCTGGCCCAGATGGAGGGCTTACAGGTGAATGACCAAATTCATGATGCATAACATCCACATCAGCAGGGGCGAAAACGCCTCTGCTGCTTTTTCTTTGCAAACGTCCGTTTTCTTATCCGGCTCACCGCGATTCAGATCACCTTTTTACTTCTGCTACTGATAGATCTGACGATCCCAATCACAGTTCAACTTTTCACCTGCTGCAAAGAAATCTCAGTGGATTAGAATTCATCGAAACGTTTCGATGAGTTTTCCCAATCATAAAAAAGACAGGATACAGAAAACACATCACTGCCCGTTTGGGGCAGATAAACCGATATTTTGACGACGTTAGAAGTTTTTCCCGACGATTTCATTACGGGAAGCCTGGATTGTCTAATCAAGGTTTGAGCAAGGCCCAAACCGGGCCAAGAAAGGTGTTGAAGCATGAAAAAAAGTACCCTCCTGCATGCCGAGTTGTCCTATCTGGTGGCGACGCTGGGGCATACCGATGAAGTGACGATTTGTGATGCCGGGTTGCCGGTGCCGGATCAGGTGCAGCGGATCGATCTGGCGCTGACCCATGGTGTGCCCGGTTTCCTCGAGACCGTCCGAACGCTGTTGTCTGAGTCACAGATTGAAGGTGTGGTGATGGCTGAGGAGTTTCAGCAGGTGAGTCCGGCGCTTCATCAGTCGCTGATGGGGTTGCTTCAGGAAGAGCAGGCACGTATTGGCCGCGACATAGCTGTCACCTACCTGTCTCACGAAGCCTTCAAGCAACGGACGCACCAGAGCCGGGCTGTGGTCCGGACCGGGGAATGCACCCCGTATGCGAACGTGATTTTTCAAGCCGGTGTGGTGTTCTGACCACAGCAACCATTGAGGACGGCGTATGACGCAAGCCATTTTACAACTCAGTGAGATTGAAAAAGCCTTCCCGGGCGTGAAGGCACTGGATAAAACCAGCCTGAACGTCTATCCGGGACGGGTGATGGCGCTGATGGGGGAAAACGGCGCCGGGAAATCAACCCTGATGAAGGTGCTGACCGGCATTTACAGCAAAGACGCGGGAAGCATTCACTATCAGGGGCAAGCCGCAGCTTTCAAAGGGCCACGTGATTCTCAGCAGGCGGGCATCAGTATTATTCATCAGGAACTGAACCTGATCCCTGAACTGACGATTGCCGAGAATATCTTTCTCGGTCGTGAATTCACCGGTCCGCTGGGCCGGATTCAGTGGGGGCGGATGTACGATGAAGCCGACCGGTTGCTGACCCGGCTGAATGTGAAACACAGCTCGAAAACCTTACTGGGCGACCTGAGTCTGGGTGAACAGCAGATGGTGGAGATAGCCAAGGCGCTGTCGTTCGAGTCGAAAGTCATCATTATGGATGAGCCGACTGACGCGCTGACGGATACCGAAACCGCCTCTCTGTTCGCGGTAATCAATGAGTTGCGCGCACAAGGCTGCGGCATTGTGTATATCTCGCACCGCCTGAAAGAAATCTTCGAAATCTGTGACGACATCACCGTGCTGCGGGACGGCAAATTCATCGGGGAATGCCGGGTGGCAGACACCAATGAAGACGGTCTGATTGAAATGATGGTCGGCCGCAAACTGGAAGAGCAGTATCCGCGCATTGCGGTCAAACATGGTGAGACCTGCCTTGAAGTGATTGGCCTGACTGGTTCCGGCGTACATGAGGTGAGTTTTACCCTCAAACGCGGTGAGATTCTGGGGATTTCCGGTTTGATGGGGGCTGGCCGGACGGAGCTGATGAAGGTGATTTACGGTGCGTTGCCAAGCGAGCGGGGCGTGATCAACCTGAATGGCAAAACCATCAATCCGATCAGCCCGCAGGACGGACTGGCCAATGGCATCGCTTATATCTCGGAAGACCGCAAAGGCGATGGTCTGGTCCTGGGGTTGTCGGTGAAAGAAAACATGTCTCTGTGTGCACTGGCGCAACTGAGCAAAGGGATTCAGATTCAGCATGGCGACGAAGTGATGGCTGTGGATGACTTTATTCGTCTGTTCAACATCAAAACACCGGGCCGGGATCAGATCATCGGCAATCTGTCGGGCGGGAATCAGCAGAAAGTGGCGATAGCCAAAGGCCTGATGACCCGGCCCAAAGTTCTGATTCTGGATGAGCCGACACGGGGCGTCGATGTCGGTGCCAAGAAAGAAATTTATCAGCTGATCAATCAGTTCAAAGACGAAGGTATGAGCATCATTCTGGTGTCTTCCGAAATGCCG
Organism: Photobacterium sp. CCB-ST2H9; assembly: GCF_023151555.2. NCBI lineage: Bacteria > Pseudomonadati > Pseudomonadota > Gammaproteobacteria > Vibrionales > Vibrionaceae > Photobacterium > Photobacterium sp. CCB-ST2H9. The sequence goes on along the minus strand of NZ_CP100426.1, from coordinate 1,205,865 downwards.
GAAGTCCTCGGGATGAGTGACAGGATTCTGGTGATGCATGAAGGCCGGATCAGCGGCGAATTTGATGCCAAAAATGCCGATCAGGAAAAACTGCTGGCCTGTGCTGTCGGCAAATTGATTAACGGGGAAGCAGCATGAGTACCAAAACCTTGAGTCAACCCACCGAAGCCCGCGAGAAAAAACGGTTTAGCAAAGCCTGGCTGATTGAGCAGAAATCGCTGATTGCCCTGCTGTTTCTGATTGTTGTGGTGTCCTTTCTGAATCCGAACTTTTTCACCGCGGATAACATTCTCAATATTCTGCGCCAGACCTCGGTCAACGCCATCATTGCCGTGGGCATGACACTGGTCATTCTGACCGCGGGGATCGACCTCAGTGTCGGCTCGGTGCTGGCATTGTGCGGCGCGTTTGCCGCCAGTCTGATTGCGATGGAAGTGCCGGTCCTGATTGCGGTGCCGACGGCTTTGCTTGCCGGAGCTGCGCTGGGCGCGGTCAGCGGGATCATCATTGCCAAGGGCAAGGTGCAGGCCTTTATTGCCACCTTAGTGACCATGACGCTGCTGCGCGGCGTCACTATGGTTTACACCGACGGGCGTCCGATTTCGACGGGTTTTACCGATACGGCTGATGTTTTTGCCTGGTTTGGTACCGGCTATGCGCTGGGGATTCCTGTGCCGGTCTGGCTGATGGTGGTGGTGTTCGCGGCGGCCTGGTATCTGCTCAATCACACCCGCTTTGGCCGCTATGTGTATGCGCTCGGCGGGAATGAATCGGCGACTCGTTTGTCCGGTATCAATGTGGACCGGGTGAAAATCGGTGTCTACGCCATCTGTGGTCTGCTGGCTGCGCTGGCGGGCATCATTGTGACCTCGCGTCTGTCTTCGGCACAGCCGACGGCAGGCATGGGATACGAACTGGATGCCATTGCGGCTGTGGTGCTGGGCGGCACCAGCCTGATGGGCGGTAAGGGCCGGATTATGGGCACTTTGATTGGCGCGCTGATCATCGGCTTCCTGAATAACGCCCTGAACCTGCTCGATGTGTCTTCTTACTACCAGATGATTGCCAAAGCAGTTGTGATTTTGCTGGCTGTGCTGGTGGACAATAAAAACAAGTAAATCCTCGGGATTTACCCATGAAAAGAGAGCCGGGTGACGTGTACCGGCTCCCCCTACACAAAGGATCATAACAATGAAAAAACTGGCAACCCTGATTTCTGCTGCACTGCTCACTTCGACCGTTTCTGTGTCTGCTCAGGCGCAGGACACGCTGGCGATTGTGGTCTCCACGCTGAACAACCCGTTCTTTGTGACCATGAAAGACGGTGCGGAAGCGAAGGCAAAAACGCTGGGTTACGACCTGATTGTGCTGGATTCGCAAAATGACCCGAGTAAAGAGCTGTCGAATGTGGAAGACCTGACCATTCGCGGTGTGAAGGCCATTCTGATCAACCCGACGGATTCTGATGCAGTGTCGAATGCGATTCGCATGGCGAACCGCTCCAATATCCCGGTCCTGACACTGGACCGTGGTGCCAGCCGGGGTGAGGTGGTCAGCCATATTGCTTCGGATAACGTGGCCGGTGGCGAAATGGCGGGTAAGTTCATCATGGAAAAAGTCGGTGAGCAGGCCAAAGTCATTCAGCTCGAAGGCATTGCCGGAACCTCTGCGGCCCGTGAACGCGGTGAGGGTTTC